>CAZMYN010000145.1:0-8453 GCA_964570495.1 uncultured Acidimicrobiales bacterium
CCCGGCGGCGATATGCTCGCGAGCGCTATGGCGAACCACCCACATAGGTGTCACGTACCGGCATGGATGTCACGTCCTGGGGCGTTGGCCGCGGCCGTCCTTGGGTTCGCGTTGGTCCTCGCGGCGTGCTCGTCTTCGGGCTCGGATGCAGACGCGCTAGCGGAACCGATTTCCTCGACGACAACCACGACCACCACGGTCCCTGTCACAACAACGACAGGACTCGAGGTAGTGACGACCATTCGTCGTGTCCCGTCGAGCGAACTCGTCTCTGCCGGGCACGTGACGGTCGGTTCGGTTCAATACGATTTCGCCTTCGAATGCTGGGCTGCGGGAGCTGGCGACATTTTGGCGTTGGGCGTCGGGGAGAACCCTGCCGGTGACGAGCCAACACAGGCCATCGTGCAGGCCTTCCTCGGCAACGAGTACGTGTCGATACTCATCGGCGATGACGAGGTGATCGAGTTGGCAATCGAGCATCCCGCCGAGCTCTTCGTACAGTCCGACACCATCCGCGGCTCGGCTCTTCGATTCGTTGCTGCGCAGGGTTCAGCTGGCGTTGGCGATGCGCTCGGTCTCGGCAGCGTCACCGTCGAATGCGACAGCTTCGCCCTCGGCCTGCCCGACGGCTACGACCTCAGCTAGAGCACCCAAGTTCGGCTAGCTGGCTTCTTCGGCCGCCTGCTCGGCTTGGTCCATTGCATCGAGATTCGCCAGTGCCTGATCGATGATCCGTGTCGAGCAACCCGACATGTCGACCGGTGGGATGAGCTCGGTGACGATCTGGTGTGCGATCGAACGGAACGCATTGGCTGCCGCTCCACCGCCGAGCACCGCGGGTTCTCCCGTGTCGCCACCGTCGACGACGGCACGGTCGAGCGGAATCTTGGCGATAAGCGGCGAATCGATCTGATCGGCGAGCTCTTCGCCACCACCAGTTCCGAACACTTCGTGCGTCTTGCCGTCCTCGTCGACGAAGGCACTCATGTTCTCGATGACGCCAGCGACCCGCAGATAGTTGTTGCGTCCCATGTTGGCGACTCGAACCGCAACGGTTTGGGCGAGCTTCGATGGCGTCGTGACCACCAGCATCTCGGCGTGGGGCAACATTTTCGCGAGGCCCATCTGCACATCGCCGGTACCTGGCGGCATGTCGATCAACAGATAGTCGAGCGTTCCCCATTCGACGTCCTGCAAGAAGTGCTGGACGGCCCGGTTCAACATGAGCCCGCGCCACATAAGCGCCGTGTCCTCGGAGTCGACGAGAAAGCCCATCGACACGATCTCGAGTTCGCCGGCGCCCATCGACACGACGTGAGGGGTGATTTGCCCGGAGTCAACCGAACCCGAGAGCCGACCCTCTACTCCGAGCAGACGAGGAATCGAGTAGCCCCAGATATCGGCATCGAGCACACCGACGCGCAGACCTTGAATAGCGAGCGCCGATGCCAGATTGGCCGTCACCGACGACTTGCCAACGCCGCCCTTGCCGCTTGCGATCAGAATGCAGCGAGTTGTCGAGGGCACGGCGGTGTCCGGGGCGTTCTGGCTCACATTGAACCGCGCCACCTTCATGACGTTCGCCTTTTCCTCTTGATTCAGCTCGGTCCAGTTGATCTTGACCTTCTCGACGCCGGGCAAGCTGAGGACTCGTGCTTTGACGTCCTTTTGGATCTGGGCACGCAGCGGGCAGCCCGACGTCGTGAGTGCGATCGTGATCTGCGCGATGCCGTCGCTTGTCATCTTGGCGCTCTTGGCCATGCCCAGATCGACAATGTTGGAGCCGAGCTCCGGGTCGATCACGCCACCCAGGACGCCCATCAGGTCGTCGGTGGTCGGGAGCTCGCTCATGGCTGTGATTCTAGCGCTCGACCAATTGTTCACTAGCGCGCAACAGGGCCGGGCCTTGCGGCCCGGCCCTGGCAGGGGAAGTACTGCGGTTGGGTCTACTCGAAGAGTGCCCGGAAGCTCAGAGCGCTCGCTTCGTTGTCGGCGCTCGCCGTGAAGGTGGATTCACACGACCGGACCTGAGGGTTGACCGGGTTGAAGTAACGAGCGCAGATGTCGTTGCCCGCTCCGCCCCTGACCGTGTCGTTGCCCTCGATATCGAGGAAGTCGCCACCGTTGCCGCCATGGACGTCATCGATCCCAGGGCCGCCGCTCACCGAGTCGCGGTCGGCGCCGCCTCGCAGCCAGTCACGGCCTTCGAAGCCTTCGAGAATGTCTTCTCCGGGGCCGCCTTGCATGCGGTCCCACTTGTCCGAGCCCATCATGAAGTCGTTGCCTGCGCCGCCGAACATTCGGCTTCCTGCGGTGTCGGCCTTCTGGAAGTCTGCGGCGTACATGCCGTCGTCACCTTGGGCGCCGAACATGATGTCGAATCCCTGGCCGCCAAGCAGTAGATCATCGCCCTGGCCGCCGCAGATAATGTCGTCTCCGCCAAGGCCACGGATGATGTCGTCGCCCTGTAGACCAGCGATGACATCGGGTCCATCAGTGCCGCGAAGGCTGTCGTTGCCGGGGGTACCAACAATCGTGGCAACCCGGCCATCACAGATGACGGGGGCGTTTTGTGCACCAGCTGCTGGTGCGAGTGCGACCGGGATCACGGTGAAAGCAATTGCTGCTGCGGTGATGCGGATGCGGGTGGTAAAAGTAGCCATTTTGTATCTCCATACGTTCAATTGGTTGTGTTTGGTACGACGGAGACAGCGCTGGTTCTGTTGGAAAAAGTTTGAAAATCGTTGCGACGCCTAGGGAATTAGGGCTCGACTTTGCGGTTTAGTTGTCCGATACACTGAATAGAGAGCCGGGAACGCAAGCTCGCCGGACTGACAGACGGAGAAGGATCGCCATGATTGCACTCACCGAAAAGGCCACCGTCAAGGTTGCCGAACTCATCGCTGCTGAGGACGAAGAGGGTCTCGCATTGCGCGTTGCCGTCCGTCCCGGAGGCTGCTCAGGCTTTAGCTACGAGATGTTCTTCGACTCCGAAGTTGCCTCCGACGACACCGTCAAGGAATACGGCGACGTGCGCCTCGTGTGCGACACCTCCTCTGCCGGAATGCTCGAAGGCGCCACGCTCGATTACACCGAGTCGATTCAAGAAACCGGGTTCAAGATCAACAACCCGAACGCCGAGCGCACCTGCGGCTGCGGTAGCTCGTTCTCGTAATCCTTAGAGGCCACGCCAGCTAGATCAGCGCGAGCGCCTCTTCCATTTCACCGCGGTCGAAGGCGAAGTGACGCGCATCGACGATGACGCCCTCTGCGTCGAGAATGAACAACGACGGTTCAAACGCGAGGTCCCATTCCAAGAGCATGGGGGCCCGGACAGGGATGTCTACACCGCTACTGTCGCGAAGGAAGTCTTCGAAGACCTCGGCGTGAATGACGTTGATGTCCGTCCGGTTCGACGCCAGATCGATGAGCCACTCGAGATTTGGGCCACACACGTCGGTCTGGCAAAACTGCGGAGTGGCGATCAACATCGCGGTTGGCCGGTCGTTGTCGATTGCATCGGTGAGTGTGATCTCGTGGAACGCGCACGGTTCGCCAGGACGCGTGCACACCGGATTGACGCCAGCGGCGTCGTCAAAGGTAGGAGTGACGAACGGTGGCAGATTCTCACCGATCTGAAACAGTGGCGTCTGGTCTCGTTCGACGACCAGGAACTCGGTATCGAACTCACTGAACTCAGCACGCACCGAGTACGGTCCGGCAGCCTCGGGGGTGAATACGAGCGGGTAGTACGGCGTGAACTGGCCTATGCCCCGGGCTGGGATCGTGTGGGTGTCGATCATCTCACCGCGAAAGCTCAGCTCGAGGATCAGTTCGGCTGGTGCGTCCTGGTCCGTCATGGGGAAGCCGTCGTCGCCGCCGATCACGAACGGGAACCTCTGTGGGCTCCCTGCCACAGCGACGCTCGGCGCGCGCAATCCGTCGGGAAAGCGCAGCCTGAGCTCGCGCGGTTGCGGTGCGCCGGCACCACACGCAGCAAGTGCGACCGTTGCGGACGCGGCGGTTAGAAATGTTCGACGATCAAATGAGTACGGCCCCACCTCGTCACCGTATTCGAGCATCGACCAAACGCGACGGCGTGCGTCGCAGTCTTACTTGTTCTTTGAGTGGCGGTCAGTAGGCCGCTAACCGACTACCGCTATGGCTTCTATCTCGACCATGCCGCCGCGAGGAAGTGCATCGACGGCAAAGGCGGAGCGAGCGGGACGATGATCGCCGAACGAATCGACGTAGGCATTGTTCATCGCGGGGTAGTCGTCGATGCTGTCGAGCAGCACGGTCGTCTTGACGACGTTGTCGAGCGAGGCACCTTCAGCCTCGAGCAAAGCCGCCAGATTCGCGATGGCCTGACGCACCTGCGCGTCCAGCCCATCGACGAGTGTGCCGTCCTTGAGGCCCAATTGGCCAGAGACATAGAGGGTGTTGCCCGCTCGAACGAGAGGTGTATAGGGACCGACTGGTTTCGACATGTCGCAGACCCTAGCCGCTACGATGCGGTCATGGTCGGAGGAATAATCATCGCAGTCCTACTTCTCGTCGTGGTCCCTGTGGCGATCATGATGAGCGGCGCGATCGTGGCCGCTCTCGTAGGTGACACCGCCAAGAAGTCCGTCGACGGTGCCCACGCTGGCACCGAAGAGCTGACGCTCAGCGAAACCAACTTCTACGACGGCTCAACTCAGACCTAAGCCTCGATGGCTGACATCCCCGAGACGATGACCGCGGTACTTCTGACCGGTCACGGTGGCTTTGACAAACTTGATGTGCGCGACGACGTTCCCGTACCAACACCGGGTCCCGGCGAGGTACTGATCAAGGTCGGCGCTGCGGGCGTGAACAACACCGACGTCAATACCCGAACCGGCTGGTACGCAAAGTCGGTGACCGACGGCTCCAGCGCCGGGGGAGACACAGGCTTTGACGACCTCGAAGACGGCTCCGACGGGAGCTGGTCGGGCGAGTTCACGTTCCCTCGCATCCAAGGTGCCGACTGCTGCGGGCAGATCATCGCCGTCGGCGAAGGTGTCGACGGCGCACGACTCGACGAACGGGTCGTGGTGCGCACGATGCAGGTCGACCCCGAGGGCGACTCTCGCGTTGGCTGCAAGGTGCTCGGCTCGGAGTACGACGGCGGATTCGCCCAGTACATGACCGCACCGGCCATAGAGGCAGTCACCGTGACGAGCGACTGGACCGACGTCGAACTCGCGTCGCTGCCGTGTGCCTATTCCACGGCCGAGGGCATGATCGACGCCGCCGAAGTCACCGCCGGCCAGCGAGTTCTCGTGACCGGCGCGTCGGGCGGCGTCGGTGTCGCCACCGTGCAGCTGTGCAAGCGGCGAGGCGCTGAGGTCGTTGCGATGACTAGCGCCGCCAAGGCCGACGCCGTGCGAGCACTTGGTGCCGACCAGGTTCTCGACCGCAACGCCGACATTGTTTCTGAGCTCGGCGAAGAATCCGTCGACGTCGTGCTCGACGTCGTTGGCGGCGACGGCTTCCCCGCTCTGCTCGATGTCCTCAAGGCAGGTGGAACCTACGGGACTGTCGGCGCAATCGCAGGCCCGATCGTCGAGCTCGACCTGCGCACGCTGTACCTAAAGGACCTCACCATGCGAGGAACCACCTTCCAGGCACCCGAGCACATGGACAACGTGGTGCGCTACGTCGAGAACGGCGAGATCGAACCCACCGTTGCGCTGACCTTTCCGCTCACTGAAATCGTTGCCGCCCAGGAAGCGTTCCTCGCCAAAGACCACGTCGGCAAGATCGTCTTAGTTCCGTAACTCCCGCTCGTTCCTCGCTCCAGCTGTCGCAATCCGTCGCTGGCTCCTCGATGCTCGGCTGCTGCGCCAGAGGCGGCGACTGGTCGCTCGTCCCTCGCTCCCGGCCCGGAATTTTCCGCTCGGACGAGCCGGAGGCCCTGCGCCGCTCCTCGTCCCTCGCTCCGGGAAATAAGCAGCGCGTCTGGAGAGTTTCACCAGCCATGTCACACGATGCGCTACCCGGACCGCCGAATCGAGCCCGTTTGGCGTTTCTTCTCTGGCTAGCGATCTTCCCGATGCTGACCGTGCTGCTGATCGTGATCAACCCAATTATTGGCAATGCACCGTTACCGGTGCGCACCGGCGTTGCCACCGCAATCCTTGTGCCGATCATCGTGATCTTGGTCATGCCCAGGATCACCAGCCGCTTTGCAGGTTGGCTCGCCCAGTGAATTAGCCGCGCCAGTCGGCAGTGCCGAGGCGGTAGCCAACGGAGCGCACGGTGGCGATCAGGTTGGCATGCTCTTCGCCGAGCTTGGAGCGCAGTCGACGAACGTGGACGTCGACGGTACGACCGCCGCCGTAATAGTCGTAACCCCACACCTCGCTGAGAAGCACCTCTCGGCTAAATACCTTGCCGGGTTGCGACGCCAAGAACTTGAGCAGCTCGTACTCCATGTAGGTGAGGTCGAGCGCGCGGTCTTCGACCATTGCCTGATAGGTCTCGACGTTCAGGCTGAGCGGACCGAAACTAATGATCGCACTCGACGAATCTTCGAGATGCCGCACGATCATGTGCTCCAAGCGGGCTTCGAGCTCGGCTGGATGGAACGGCGTTAGGCAGAAATCGTCGAAGTGGTCGGTGTTGTCGGCGAGCTCGGGAAGAGCATCGGCCGAGACGAGCACGAGCGTGGCGCCAGGTGAGTCCTCTTGGGCTCGTAGCCACTTGGCTATGCGGAACGCTTCGTCGGGGTCACCGTCGACCGTGATGATCGCGCCGGACCAACCGCCAACGGGTTGGAGCGTCTCTGCAGCCGAGGTGTCGGTGACTGCTTTCCAGGTGTAGCCAAGCGTGTCGAGCACCTTGGTCAGGCTCGTCCCCATTGGGGTTGGGTAGACGAGGATTGTGGGGGTCATCATCGTCGGGGTCACCAGCGCCTGAAGTAACGGTCGAGTTCGAACGGGGTGACCGAGCGCGAGTAGTCGATCCACTCTGAGCGTCGGTTGCGGACGAACCACTCAAAGATGTGTTCGCCGAGAGCCTCGCGAACGAGCGTGGACTGCTCCATCTCGATCAGTGCTTCGTCGAGTGAGCGAGGTAGCCCTTCTACGCCAGCCGTGGCGGCCTCTTTGCGGTCGAACAGGTTGACCTTTGTTTCGGCCTGGAGGTCGTAGCCCTCCTCGATCCCCTTCATGCCCGCAGCCAGGATCAGCGCGAACGTGAGGTACGGGTTGCAGGCCGGGTCAGGCGAGCGGTACTCGATGCGTGTCGCGTCGGGCTTGTTTGGCTTGGTGACCGGCACTCGCACGAGAGTGCTCTGATTGTTGCGAGCCCACGACACATAGCGCGGCGCTTCCAGTCCATCGTTGAGGCGCTTGTAGGAGTTGATGAGCTGGTTGGTAACCGCGGTGATCTCGCGGGCGTGACGCAGCGTTCCGGCGATGAATTGTTGGGCGACAGTACTCAGGCCGTATTCGTTGTCGCCATCGAAGAACGCGTTCTCGCCGTCTTTCCACAACGACATGTGCGTGTGCATGCCCGACCCTTGAACACCGTCGAGCGGCTTGGGCATGAACGTGGCGTGGACTCCTCGTTCCTGCGCGATCTTCTTCACGACGAGTCGGAAGGTCATGATCGAGTCGGCCATTGCGAGGGCCTCGGTGTACTGAAGGTCGATCTCGTGCTGGCTCGGAGCGTCTTCGTGGAACGAGTATTCGATCGGAATCGACATCGCTTCGAGCATGTGCAGCGTCGTCTTGCGTAGATCGCTCGCAACATCGGCGGTCGTCAGGTCGAAGTACGACGCGGAGTCGACCGGCTGAACGTTGGTTGGATCGTCGCTCTTGAAGTAGAAGAACTCGATCTCTGGGGCGACAAAGAAGGTGAACCCGGACTCGCGTGCTCGTTCGAGGTTGCGGCGCAGTACCTGTCGTGGATCTCCAGCGAACGGACTGCCGTCAAGTTGGGTGATGTCGCAGAACATGAGCGCGCTCGGCTCATCGTCGCGGGCCCATGGGAGCAGTTCGAACGTGCGGGCGTCAGGACGCGCGAGTACGTCGCTTTCTTGCACTCGACTGAATCCATCGATCGAAGATCCGTCGAATTGCAAGCCCTCGACAAACACCTTCTCGAGCTCGGGTGGAGAGATCGCCACCGACTTGTGTTGCCCAAGTACATCGGTGAACCACAGGCGAACTAGACGCACGCCGCGCTCCTCGATTGTGCGTAGGACGTACTTTTCCTGCGGTTCCATCTCCATATGGTCTCACCACAGTGGCCAGAAGAGCCATTCGATGTGACGCATGCGATCGCGCGGTTAACGCGGTGTTAACACGGTGGGCTAGGCGCGTTTCGACAGCTCAGATACCGTCAACGATGACTCATCCATCGAAAAGGTTGAACATGAAAAGTAAGTTGGAATACATCTGGCTCGACGGCAACGAGCCGAC
>CAZMYN010000146.1:0-8333 GCA_964570495.1 uncultured Acidimicrobiales bacterium
GCCCATGGCGATGCTCTTGCGACTCTCGCTCGTGTTCCCCGACTCGGCTCCGTCTCGCTTCTCCATGGCGCTGCGCTCAAACTCGGCTCGCCAACTCAAACGACGCATCGAAGCTGGTGTCCTCGACGAGAGCTCGACTCCTCAACAAGCCGCCACGACTCTGCTCGAACTCAGTGCGGCGCTCAGCGTCCACGATCGGATGACCCGCGGCCATGCCGAGCGCGTCCGGGCCTATTCGATGATGATTGGTCAGCAGCTCGATCTATCCGAGGACGAGCTTGCAAAGTTGCAGTGGGGAGCGCTGCTTCACGACGTGGGCAAGCTCGATGTCTCCGCAGCGATCTTGAACAAGCCGGGCGCCCCGGACTCTGAGGAGCTCAAGTCACTTCGAGCCCATCCCGATCGTGGACGCGAATACATGCGTCCGCTCGAGGGGTGGCTTGGTGAGTGGGCGCTTACCGCATCCCAGCACCACGAACGCTTCGATGGCACTGGCTATCCCAACGGACTCGCCGGAGAAGACATCTCGCTCGCTGCTCGAATAGTGGCAGTGGCCGATGCCTACGACGTCATGACGTCGACCCGTTCGTACAAGACAGCAATGGACCCCCAGGAGGCGCGAGCTGAACTCCTGCATTGCTCACACACGCAGTTCGACGCGGACATTGTCCGGGCCTTCCTTTCGGTGTCGATCTCGGAGCTTCGGCGACCGTTTCAGGCAGCGATGGGAGCCGGTGCGCTCGCCTCGCTCAGCCAACTCGTCGACCTGCGAACAGTCGGAACCGCGGCAGCAGCGATCGGCGCAGCGGTGGTTGGCGCGTTGGGTGCCGGTGGCGAGGAACCTCCACCCGCGATCGCGTTTGTTCAGGACATCCCGGCCGTGATCGAAATTCTCGAGGACAGCGCGATCGAGATTCCGCTTCGGACCACGCTGCCTGCTGATTCCTACACCGTCGACTCCGTCGAAGGGCCCGCGACCGCAACGGTGAACGACGACATCTTGTTGATCGAACCGTTCGAAAACGCGAGCGGCATGGTCACCGTTGCCGTGACGGCCTGCAGTAGCGAGATGTGTGATTCGACGTCGATCGTGGCCGAGGTCATCTCGGTCAATGACGCTCCATCTGCAGCATCCGATGAAGCACGGACCAGCGCGACCGATACCTCGATCTCGATCCCGGTGCTTGCGAACGACACCGACGCAGACAGTGCCGAGTTGTCTATCCAAAGTGCGACCGTCGAGTTCGGCGAGGGCACCGTCACCATCGTCGAGGACGGCCAGAATCTTCTCTTCACTCCAGAGCGAGGGTCCTTGGGGCCATGGAGCATCGAGTATGTCGTCACCGACAACGACGACGGATTTGATCGCGGCACGGTCACGATCCTGAACGGTGATCTGGCGCCGGAGGCAGGTGACGATCTCGCGACCGTGGTAGCGGGCGAGTCCGTCACCGTGAATGTTCGAGCGAACGACACCGACGATGGCGACATGAGTGAACTTCGCATCGTGGACGCCGTGGTTGTCGAGCCCGAAGGAACCACGACCACCGTGGAGGTGACCTCCGATGGTCAGCTGCTCTTCAACGCTGGTTCAGAAGTCGACATCGTGGTCGCGGAGTACACGCTGCAAGACGGTCTGAGCAACCAGACGCAGGGCCGCGTGCTCCTCGCGGTCACTCCGCCAACTCCTATTGCGAACGACGACGTCGCGACGACGAGCCAGAACACCGCCGTCAGCGTTTCGGTCCTCGACAACGACGGCCCGGCAATCCTCGATCTCTCTACGGTGAGCCTCCGGGTGACATCGAGCAGCGAGGGAAGCGTTTCGGTCGATGACGGTGTCGTGACCTACACGCCACCTGTGGATGCCGCCGGCGAAGCCGCAGTGACCTATGAGATCTGCTCGGCTACGAACGTCTGTGATCGCGCAACGGTCCGGATCACCGTCACCCGGCCGGTGAGTCCGTTCGCTGCCGAGGGTCAGATCACGTTGCCGTCAGACGCTGGCCCACAGTTGATTCCGTGGCTCATCGTCAGCTCGGGAGCTCCCACCCCAGCGCCGGGTACGTCCTTCAACATCTCAACGGACAGACCGCAACTCTTCTCGTCGGCCCCCTCGATCTCTTCGAGCGGCTCGCTGGCGTTCACTCCAGCCAACGGAGCGTCGGGTACAGCAAACTCGACCATCACCGTCACCGATTCGAATGGTCGGCGCCAGTACCGACTGGAGATCGCGATCCGATGATCCGATAGGGCATTAGTTTTGTTAGTGCCCAGCCGACACGTATCTTGTGAAGATGACCACTCGGCGAGCTGTGATTGTGGGCTTGCTCATAGCGCAGGCCGCAAGTCTTCTCGCGCTGTTCTTCGTATCTGGCCGACTCGCGGCAACCGCCGAATCCGATCACCAGAACGCGCTCCTGAGCACCGAGAGCGCCGAGGCGATCGACCGGATGCGAGCGCAGATCCAACCTGCCGAGACGGTCGTGCAGTTTGCGAGCAACGCGCTTGCCGACCCGTCGGTTAGCGCCGACTCACTGCTCGTACCGTTTCGCGAGGCAATGGAAACGTCCTCCCAGCTCGACGGCATCTTCGTTGGTTCGCCCGACGGATCGTTCGTCTACCTCTCGCGCCAAGAGACGGGCTACAACTTGAAGCGCATCGAGGTCACCAATGGCCTGCGCGACACCGTCAACATCACGCTCGACAACGATGGCAATGAGTTGGAACGGGCGTCGGACCCCGCCGATACGTACAACCCGGTCGAGCGGCCGTGGTATCAGCTCGCCAGTGCCAACCCCGGCGATGTCTCCTGGACCGACCCCTACGTTTTCTTCACCTCACGCCAGCTCGGCGTTACCTCGGCCGGGCCCATAGTTCGAGACGGTCAGATCCAAGGAGTGGTAGGAGTCGACATCGAGCTCGGTTCGCTGTCGCGCTTTCTCGATTCGCTCGATACGGGCACCGGCGGTGGTGCGATCATCGTGAACGAGGACGGCGTGGTCATTGCTCACCCCGAGCCCGAACTCATTCAGAACGAGGAGGGTGATTCGATCAGCACCGTGGCAATCAGCGACCTCGACGACCAACTGGCCCGCGCAGCGGTTGCCTCCTTTGTCGAAGAAGGCGGGAGCGAAGACACTCAGCTGACATCGTTCGACAGCGAGTCTTTCGGAGAATCGCGCGGCTCGTTTCGAACGGCCGACGTCGGGGAGGGGGAGTGGACGGTTGCGGTGTTTGGGCCGGCGGACAGCCTTGTCAGTAGCTTGGCCTCGGCGCGTGCCGCCGAGCGGACCCTTCTGGCCATCGCCGGTTTGACGGGGTTGATCCTCGTTGGAGTCTTGACCTACAGCGCGACCAAGCCTCTCGATGCACTCGAAAAGCATGCCTGGTCCGACTCGCTCACCGACCTACCGAATCGACGGAGCATCTTGCGTGAAATCGATGAGCTCAGCGAGTCCGAGGCCGCTGGCTCCATCGCAATGCTCGACATCGACCGGTTCAAGCTGGTCAACGATACCTACGGCCACCAGGCCGGCGATGAGGTACTCATCGAGGTGTCGCGCCGCGCCCAAGAGGCGCTGGCCAACCGCGCAACGATCGGGCGAATCGGTGGTGAGGAGTTCGTCATCGTCATGGCCTCACTCGAAACAGCAGCGGCCCAAACAATCGCCGAAGATGTTCGACAGGCCGTCAAGGCAACGCCGATTCAGCACTCGACGGGCGCTATCGAGGTCACGGTTAGTTTGGGTCTGGCGACGAGCACGGGACCGACCAGTCGCGGCCACTTGATGTCGGTGGCTGACGCTGCACTGCTCGAAGCAAAGTCGACGGGCCGCGACAAGGTCGTGTCCGGTAGCGGCCCTCGGATCGTGAACCTGGACGCTGGCTAGTTCAGTTCGACAGCGGTCGCCGCGACAGAGTCAACAATTCGGGCGTACCCGGTGCAGCGACACAGATTGCCGCTGAGCCCGATCCGGATCTCTTCTTCGGTCGGCGTCGGGTTCGTGTCGAGCAGCGCAGTCGCCGACATCAACATGCCCGGTGTGCAAAAGCCGCACTGCACGCCGCCGTGTTCGAGGATGTTGCGTTGCAGCGGATGTAGGTCGTCTCCGCTCGCAAGCCCCTCGATCGTGGTGATCTCTCGACCCTGGGCCTGAACGGCCAAGTACGAACACGAGTTGATGGGCTGGCCGTCGAGCAGCACCATGCACGCGCCGCATTCGCAGTCGTCGCAACCCTCCTTCGTGCCGGTCAGGCCGAGTTCGTTTCGAAGCACGCCCGACAGGTTGCGTCCGGTTTCGAGCGCCACGGGATAGCCAACTCCGTTGACGCGCAGTTCGACAGAATTGAGTTCTACGGGGTTGTTCATTGCGCTGCTCCAATGCCGAGCGCCCGGTTGACGGGGACGGCGATCTTCTGACCCGACGCTCGCCGTGCCGCAGCATCGACGGCCCGGCTGGCCATAACGCCGATCGAGTGCCGTCGATAGCGGTCGCTCGCCCGCAGGTCGCTGATCGGGGCGGCCTGTTCGGCGGCGAGCTCGGCGACGTGTGCAAGCGAGTCTTCGTCCGCGGGGTTTCCGACGATCGAATCGATGCTGGTCACTTCCATGATCGTCGGGGCGACAGCGGTCAGCGCCACACGAATCGACGCGATGTTGTCGCCGTCGAGTGTCACTGCGGCAGCTGCACCGACGACGGCGATCTCCATTGCCCGCCGATACTCAAGGCGAACATATGCGCTGCCGCTATTGGCTGGCGGGTTCGCAAGAATCAACGCCGTGCAGAGTTCGTCGGCCGTGGCACTTGTCGAGCCTGGGCCGGTCCACAACTCGTCGAGCCTGACCGAGCGGGTCCCCGAAGTGGACGCCAGTTCAGCCATGGCGCCGAGCACCACGAGCGGCGCTCCGGTGTCCATTGCAGGCGAGCCGTTCATGACGTTGCCGCCGATCGTCCCCACGTTGCGTGTGGCTGGTGAACCGACCAGTGCAGCAGCATCGGAGATGGCGGTGAAGTTGTCGACGATGGCGGGGTCGGTCATGAGTCGAGCATGAGTGACCCCGGCGCCGAGACGTGTGGACTCGGCACCCTGTTCGATGACGGCGAGTTCGTCGAGACGATCGATGGCAATCAGCGCTTCGGGGAGGGCGTCTTTGCCTTGGCGAGCCCCGACGACCAGGTCGGTGCCGCCAGCGATTGGCCGGGCGCCGGCCGCGATTGCGGCGAGCGCTTCATCGAGGGTCGAAGCAATGCTGAGAGTCACGTTGCGACCTCGCTGTGGTTCGCTTCCCAAACGCGTTCGGCGGTCATGGGTAGTTGATAGACCCGCGTGCCGGTGGCCGCAGCGATGGCATTGTTGACCGCTCCACACGTTGCGACGTTCGGCGCTTCGGCGAGGCCCTTCGCGCCTTTCGGGCCGGCGTTCTCGGTGTAGATCTCGACGAACTGGGTCGTGATCTTTGGAGCATCAGCAATGGTCTGCAGCTTGTACTCGAGGAGCGCCGCGTTTCGTTGCTTGCCGTCGGCCCCGTATTGGGTGCCCTCGGTGATTGCCTGGCCAACGCCCATCAAGATGCCGCCTTCGACCTGGCCGTGAGCGGCCATGGGGTTCAGGATCGTGCCCGAGTCGTGCGCGGCGTGAACTTCAAGGACTCGACTCACGCCGGTGTCGGGGTCGACGCGTACTCGGGCGACATGGCACGAGAACTGCGGGGCGAGGAACGAGCTGAAGCCCTGTTCGCCACCGCACGATGAGCCGGTGAGTTCGGGCCATTCAATGACGTCGGTGCTCCCGCTGCCGAGAATCTCTCCGGTCTCCGACGAAGCTGCGAGCTCGACGATCGGCACGGTCACGCTCGGCGACCCAGCCACCGAGGCGTTGCCGTTTGCGAGCACGATGTCGCCTGCGCTTGCTTCGAGTTGAGCGGCGGCGATTTCCTTGAGCTGGTCTGCAACCTGCTTCGAGGCCTTCTCGACCGCCCGGCCATGGTTGAACAAGGTCATCGAACCGCTTGCTCCGGGACCAGCCGGTGCTGCTCCGGTGTCCTGGTAGATGAGCTCGACATGTGTTTCGTCGACGCCGAGTTCTTCGGCGGCGAGCATGCGCAAGGTCATGACCGAACCGGTTCCGCACTCGGCTGCCCCGGTGATGACCTGGACGGATCCGTCGCCATGCATCTTGGCGTAGGCGCCAGCGGGCGAGGCAAAGCTCGGCCACCAGCCAATCGAAACACCAAGACCTTCGCCCTCGGGGAGTTCGTCACCCCACCCGGCCGATGTGGTTGCCAACTCGATGCATTGGTCGAGGCCGATCTCGTCGTAGGTCTGCCCGGTTGGGCCGACGCTTCCGGTGGTGACGATGTTCTTTAACCGGAACTCGACAGGGTCCATCCCAATAGCGGCTGCGACCTCGTCGGTATGAGATTCAGCGGCCCAACATCCCTGGGGTGCGGTCGGTGCTCGCACCGACCCCGATGGCTGGTGGTTGGTGTAGACGAGCTTTGCGTCCATGTGCACGTTGGCGATGGCGTACGGGCCGATCAGGTGCATCGCTGCGGCTTGGGGGAAGAAGGAGGCGTCGGCCATGTAGGCGCCGTTGTCGAGCAGGATCGAACCGGTTCGCGCAACGATCGTGCCGTCGTCATTCACGCCGGTCGTGACATCGATGATCATGGCTTCGCGACGCCGGTCGGGAGCAATGAACTCTTCCCACCGCGTAAAGACAAGCTTCACGGGGCGTTTGGCGACGCGTGCGAGCGCGGCGACGTGTGGTTCGTAGTGGAAGCCGCACTTGCCGCCGAAGCCACCGCCGACATGTGGGCAGATGATGCGAACCCGACTCAACGGCATTTGGAGCGTTTCGCATACGCCGTTGCGGGCGTCGAAGGGCACCTGCGTGCTGGTCCAGACGGTGACCTTTTCGCCTTCCCACTGCGCAATGACGGCGCGAGGTTCGATCGGGGTGGCGTGGCTGGCATCGGCGATGTAGCGACTGGTGATCGTGTGATCGGCGTCGGCCATTGCCGCCGTTGCGTCACCCATTTCGATCGTCGAGTGGGTGGCGAGGTTGCCCGAGTGGGGCGTGTCGCCGGTGACCTCATAGGAGTCGACGTTTGGATGCACGAGCGGGGCGTCGTCGGCCAGCGCGGCTTCGAGGTCGACGATTGGATCGAGCTCGTCGACCTCGTAGACGATTGCTTCGAGCGCTTGGTCGGCTACGTCGGCATTGATAGCGGCGACCGCGGCGACGATCTCGCCTTCAAAGCGGACCTCGTCGATGGCGAACAGCGTGCGGTCGGCCAGGCCGTAGCTGTAGCGAACCTCGGGGACGTCGGCTGCGGTCAGCACGGCGAACACGCCCGGCATCTCGCGGGCCGCGGTCACGTCGAGCTTGGTGATCTTTCCTCGGCTGACACCGGCGTAAAGGAACTTGGCGACGAGCTGACCCGTGAGGTTCATGTCAGCGGTGTATCGCCCGGTTCCGGTCACCTTGTCAGGGCCATCGGCGCGAATGAACTGTGGTATTTCGGCGACTGCCATGACACTCCCTATCGCATTGAAGTCTCGACAGCGTAGTCCGGTCTGGCAGACTCAGACCATGGGCTCAATCACATCGGAACGGGTTGCCGACGGCACTGTCTCTCTCATCACCATGGACGACGGCAAGGCCAACGCGCTGACCAAGGAAGCAATCAGCGACATCATTACCTTGCTCGACGACGCCGCAGCTGACGAAGAGGTCGTGGCTGCGGTGATCGCAGGACGAGACGGCCGGTTCTCCGGTGGGTTCGACCTCGGCGTCATGAAGTCCGGAGACCTCTCGGCCATCGTCGATCTGGTTGCGGACGGCGGCGAGCTGGTGAAGCACTCGTACAGCACGGGCTTGCCGGTCGTCGCGGCGTGCACTGGTCATGCAATGGCCGCAGGTGCACTGTTGCTTCTCGGTTGTGATGTCCGAGTGGGAGCGGCCGGTGACTACAAGATTGGTCTGAACGAGGTTGCGATTGGCATGGTCGTACCCGATTGGGCACTGACGATCGCGAGAGAGCGGATGAGTAAACGTCATCTCCAGCGATCGATTGCGAACGCGCGGATCTTCTCTCCTGACGAAGCTCTCGACGCAGGCTTTCTCGATGTCGTTGTCGACCCCGATCAGGTCGTTGCGCGGGCCATCGAAGAAGCTGCAACCTTCGCCGCCCTCGACCCCGGCGCCTACGCCGGCACCATGCGTGCCTTCCGCGGCGACACCACCAAGACCATGGAAGGCGAAATCGCCGAACTCCGCGCCGCCAGCTAAGGATTTGTCCCCCCTTTGGACCGCAAGGTTCCAAA
>CAZMYN010000147.1:0-8254 GCA_964570495.1 uncultured Acidimicrobiales bacterium
GCACCGATCATTGACGGCAGCCACGGCGGCGACGACACCGTTAACGTCGGTGGATTCAACGACGATGGCATTCTCGTCGACGGCGAGGGAAACCCCGTCCTCGATCCTGATGGCAACGAAATCACTCGTGTTGGACTCGAAGCCGACCTCGCCGAGGTCGACGGGGACTCCGACGAGTAATTAGTCGTCTCTCGCCAGAGAGATAATTGGGTTCACGTCGTCTCGCTGGGCGGAGCGCTCGGCGCATCCTCTAACCCAAGTTCGACATTAATTCGACTCGATGAGTCGGCCTTTGCGTCTCCGCCGACGCCAAAGCGAAGCTCGATGTCGTGCTCTTCACACGTTGCAGCCTCGGGAACAAAGCCCGGAGCTCGGTCACCGCCGTTGGCAAAGACCAGCCGTCGATCGCTGAACCGCTTGGCAATGAGCGCCAGTGACGCACAGACGGTCCGGTCATCGTCAACAGCAATGAGGGCATGGTCGACGGCTTCCAACGCTAGAACAACCCGTAGCCGATCCGTCTCGTCGATGATGACCTTGCCCTTTTTGATCTCTTGTTGGGCGTTGTTGTTCACGATCACGATGACTTCATCGCCGAGATCAGCAGCGGCTTCGATCATGTCGAGGTGCCCGACGTGAAGCGGACTGAAATAGCCAGAAACGATGGCGGCGGTCGGTTTCGTCATACGTCGACAGTACCGGCGTTAGCGAAAGAGATCATCGCTGGGGTGACGTACGATCTCGTCGACCACCGCACCTGATCGGAACCACTCCGGTGGTGCGCCCTTGATGATCGCCGCGGGGTAGCCCGCGCTCTTGCCCATCACGAGGTCCGCCGCGGCGGCGAGTTCGTCAACAATGGCAACCTCGGTCACCTGAAGTTCACGGCCGAGCGCATCGTTGGTGCCGCGCAGATCGAGGATCGGGCCAATGCCCGCACTCCCGATTGCCACATCGGTGACGCCACGACGCCACGGGCGGCCGAAGGTATCGGAGATGATGACCCCAATATCGACCGACTGACGGCCGCGGATGACGTCGCGGATTCGGCGCGCGGAGCGGTCAGAGTCGATTGGCAACAGCACGGCATGGCCCGCTTCAACATTCGAGAGGTCGACTCCAGCGTTCGCGCACACAAACCCATGGGCGGTTTCGCTGATGATCAACTCACCGCGACGCCGCAAAATTCTCACCGATTCGTCTTCGACGATTGCCTTGTGACCGCGCGGATCGTCCTGATCGATCGGCACGATCCGACCCTCGGCCTTCGACACGACCTTTTGGGTCACGACCAACACGTCGTTGTCTTCATAGGAGGTCGCCTCGCAGAGCATGCCGGCCAAATCGTCGCCCGGCGCGATCTCTCCAATCCCGGTAACTGGCGATATCTGTAGCGAGGTCATTGTGTGCTCCCCATGAGTTGGCCCGCCGAGAGCACCGCGCGTGCGAGTCGTGCACCACGTTGCGGCGTTGCCATGATCGTGTCGGTGACGTAGGGAGTAACGCCCTGGCGGCCAACGTCTCGGGCGAGTGCTGAGTCGGCGTCGTCGATGAGCAGCACATCGATCGTGTCGCTCCAGATCGCGGCGACTCCGACAGCGGTTGACTCGTGGCCGAGCTCGGCCAGCATGGCCGCTGCGGGCCCCTTGAGGGCTTCGCCGCCAATGATCGGCGAGACGGCAACGATTGGCGCTCGTGCGTTCGCAAGGGCTTCTCTCATGCCAGGGACCGCCAGTACCGGCGCGATCGACACGATGGGGTTCGATGGGGCAACGACGATCACATCGGCGTCAGTGATTGCCTGGGCAACCTCTGGGGTGATGCGGGCATCCTCGATCCCCGCGAATCGAACATTGGAGATTTCGAGCTGGTGACCGTGGCGAACAAAGTACTCCTGGAAAGCAATCTCCTCGCCGGTGTCGGCTCTCGTCACGCGGGTGCTGATCAGGTCGTTGGATACGGGGAGAAGTCGAACATCGATACCCCACGCCGATGCAATCTCGCCCGTGACCTCGGTCAGGGTTGCTCCGTTCGCCAGTCGGCTCGTGCGTTGCATGTGGGTCGCGAGGTCTTGGTCGCCGAGGGAGAACCAGTCGCCATCGCCGTAGCGCCCAATCGCTTCCATGGCGCGCCACGTTTCGTCGCGCAGCCCCCAACCGCGTTCGGGATCGATCGCGTCGGCGAGGGTGTAGGTGACGGTGTCTACATCGGGACTGATCGACAGACCGTGCAACACCATGTCGTCGGCCACGTTGATGATCGCTGTTATCTGGCTCGGGTCGAGGACCCGGGTGAGGCAGCGGAGAAGGCGCGCAGCTCCCACACCTCCACTGATCACCGCGACCGAGCTGGTTCGAGATGTCACGTGAGACTCGCGCGGGCTTCGCTCAACACGTCGGCGAGCGTAGCTTCGATCGCAAACTCGGGGGCCCAACCAGTGTGATCGACGAGCTTCGCGTTGTTTCCTCGAACGACCGGAGTATCGACAGGGCGCAAAAGATCGGGGTTGGTGACAAGGTGAATGTCGTGGGTCGACAGCGCCAACAGGCCGTTGGCTAACTCACCGATCGAACGGTCGACGCCGCTGCACACGTTGTAGGTCTCGCCGCTTCGACCCGACTCGGCGAGCAAACGGTAGGCAGCGACCACATCTCGAACGTCGGTGAAGTCTCGTCGCACCTCGATGTTGCCGACATCGATTTCGGTGACGCCGGAACGTTCCGCCTCGGCAATGCGAAGCGCCAGACCCGGGCAGACGAACTTGGGACTTTGGCCCGGGCCGATGTGGTTGAAGGCCCGGACGCGGATGACGTCTTGGCCACGACCAAGCGCGGCCTGTTGAGCCACCGCGTCAGCTGCCACTTTGCTTGCTGCATAGGGGTTGTTCGGTCGCAGGGGAGCAGTCTCGTCGATCGGCAGTTCGTTCGGCGCGACGGCCCCGTACACCTCGGCACTCGTGACCACGATGACCCGAGGCGGCGAATCGCCTTCAGAAGCGGCGTCGAGAACGTTCTGAGTGCCTTCCACGTTGGTTCGCAGGGTCCCGATCGGGTCGTCCCACGACGTCGGCACATGTGATTGTGCAGCCAAATGGAACACGACATCGACATCGAGCGAGTCAAAGGTGCGCCGAACAGCATCGCGATCGGTGAGATCGGGGCCCCCTGTGCGGCGCGATAGTGCAACGACCTCGTCGCCGGAATTGGCGAGCAATCGGGTGAGCGCCGACCCAACAAAGCCCGAAGCTCCAGTAACGACCGCTTTCATAGCTCAGAATCCATGGTGGGGTATTGGGTGTCGCGGTTCACGAAACGGTAGCGTAGCGGGGCTGTGCAATCGGCTTCTGACACCCCTCCAGCGGATCAACCCGCCCCTCCGGCCGTGCGGGTCGTCGTTGCGACCCACGAGCCAGGACCGTGGTTTGACGACGTCGTCGCGGCCCTTGCCGATCAAGACTTTCCGAACATTGCGGTCTCGATTGTCCACGACCCGGGCGAAGCCGGAGTTTTGCAGCGCCACACCTCGTCACTCGACTCCGTCGAGCTCGTCGAAGCCCCCGAAGGCACGGGCTTTGGCGCCAAGATCAATATGGTCGCCGAATCGGCCGACGAACCGCTGCTGCTCATCCACCACGATGACGTGGCCATGGGCCCGAGCACTGTTTCGGTACTGGTGCGCGAGTGGTTGCGTCGACGTGAAGCCCGCTCCCTCGTGGGCGCAAAGCTGCTCGACTGGACCGACCCCAGTCTCTTGATGCCTGCCGGGTTCGACGCCGATCGTTTCGGCGAAACCGCAGCGCTCGTCCGTCCGGGCGATTTCGATCAAGGTCAACAAGACCGCGTGACCGACATCTTCGGCACCTCGACGGCGTGTGTGTTGATGGACCGATCGTTCTTCAACGCCCTCGGTGGCTTCGACTCCGACATTGACTGGCACGGCGAAGCCTTCGACCTGGCCGTGCGAGCTCGTTCGGTCGGCGGACAGGTCGTAATCGTGCCCGACGCTCCGGCGCGACATCGCGGAGCCTTCGACTCCCGCAAGGGCACCAAACCCGGCTTCCGGCTCCGACGCCATCAAATGCGCGCTTCCTTTGCATCGGCGCCGCTGTCGGCAATGCCGCTTCTTCTTCTCGGATTCGCGGCGCTGCACCTTGGCGAACTCGTACTTGCGCTCGTCCGTTTCGATCTGCGCGATGCGTTGTCGATTCCGTCTGCCTGGCTGTGGAACATCTCCAAGGCTGGCTCGCTTCTCCATCGTCGACGTCTGCTGACGGGCAACGAGAACTTCGATCCAAGCCAGCTCAAGCTCATGCGCAACCGTGGCACGCTGCGAGTTGCCGAAAGCGTCGACCGACGCGTCCATCAACGAGAGGTCGCAGCCGAAACCGGCGAGAAGACCATCTCTGTTGTGCGTGCCGCCGGCGGGATCATCATCGCGGCGCTGCTGGCATTTGGCGCTCGGCACCTTCTCACTCGGCCGGTCCCCGAGGTGGGTGAATTCCGAGCGTTGCCCGACGATTGGGGAACCCTAACCGGCGATTGGTGGAGCTCTTTTCGACCCTGGGCCATGGGTGGCGAAGGGTTCACGTCGTTTCTGTTGCCCGTGCTCGATCTCTTGACGATCCCCGCTCTTGGATCGAACGACTTTGTCCACCGGATGTTTCTGGTCGCGCCGATCCCGATCGGTGTGATCGGCGCCTGGAAGCTGTTCAGCAGGTCGAGCTCGGAATACTCACCAGTCGTGGCGGCAGGCCTCTACGCCGCCACGCCACTGGCCTACAACGCCATAGCCGGCGGATCACTGGTGGCCCTCGTCCTCTTTGCTGTCATGCCGTGGATAGTCGGCAACCTCATGGCGCTTGCCGGGAGCACCAGCCTCGGACCCGATCGCTCACCGCGCGCCGCAACCGCCTCACTCGCCCTTCTCCTCGCGATCACCATTGCGGTGTTGCCCGGCCTGGGACTGCTGTTCGTTGCGGTGATCCTCGGACTCGTCTTGGGGTCGTTGCTGTCGGGCGATATGCGCGGCATTGTCACCGTCGTGGTCGGATCGCTCATTGCGTTGGGCGTTGCGATACTCGTCAACCTTCCTTTCATCTTGAGCGCGCCCAGCTGGGAGCAATTGGTGAGTGCCCAGACCAGCGGAGTTACGAGTACGCCGCTGACCGACCTGCTCTTGTTGCGCACCGGACCCGAAGGGGCAGCAACCCTCGACATTCCCATTCGCGGCGCGAACCTGGGCTGGGCGTTCTTTGCCCCGGCCCTGTTCCCGCTGATCTCGGGCATCGGGCAACGATTCACCTGGGCGCTGCGAATCTGGGGAGCCATGCTCGTCACGTGGGGAATTGCCTGGGCGGGCGCCCGCGGATGGATTCCGTTGGGCCTGCCGGTCAACGAGGTGCTCCTCGTGCCCGTCGCCGCGGGATTCGCTGTTCTTGGTGGCATTGGGGCAATGGTGATCGACCTCGACGTGGCCGCGGCCAAGGCCCGCCGCGGAATCCCCGCGGCCATCGCGGTCATCGGCACCGCCATTGCGCTGCTCGGGATTTTCGCCGCCACGTCGTCGGGACGTTGGAACCTCGCCCGCGCCGATCTCGGCACGACCTACAGCGCGCTGGTCGACGCCCCCGAAGAGGGCGCCTACCGAATCCTGTGGGTCGGTGACGCTCACGTGCTCGGCGCAGCATCGGTGCCATCGGAGAACGGGCTTGCCTGGACAACAACACTCAACGACGTGGCCGACATCCGAGGCCTTTGGGGCAGCGAAGGTGGGCCAGCGACCGACGCGCTCAGCGAAGTCGTCGCGAACGGCATCAACGGCGAGACCTCACGACTCGGCCGACAGCTCGCCCCATTCGGTGTGCGCTACATCGTCGTGATGGACCAGCAAGCGCCAATTCCTTCGCCGTCGCGGCGCCTCGTTGCGACCGAGTTGCGTGCAGCGACGTTCAACGGCCAACTCGACCTGGTCGCCGACGGGGTCGTCAATCCCGCGGTTGCGGTCTTTCGCAACACGGCCTGGGCGCTGATCCACACCGCGCTCGCCCCGGACTCGCTCGCCGAACTCCAATTCGTAGACTCGGCACCCGCCGTCGTGCAGCGCGAAGCCCACGACCTGTTCGTTGGCCAGACCCGACTCGAACGAAACGTCTATGCGTCGTGGGAACCTTCGAACAGCTGGTCCCTTGAGGTGGACGGCCGGGTTGCGCCTCGCATCGACGTCGGCGAGGTCGGAATTGGTTTCGAGACGGCCGGCCTGACCGAAACCGCAGCGGTCCTCGAGTTCGAAACAAACGGCTCTCACCGGCTGATCCTCGCCGCCCAATCAATCGGGTGGATCTTGGTCGTTGCGGTACGCAGATGGCTCGTCGGCGAGAACCGACGTGGTAGACGGGCCGCGGCGCGACAAGCTGGTGTTGGATGAACGCCTTTCGCCTACCCGGAGTCCTGATCGTTGTGAGCTTGCTCGTCGGCGCGCTTGTACTCGACCAGACCCGAAGCGAACCCGAGGAGCTCGCCGAGACCGTCGGTCTTCCCGGCTCGGTAGTCGCTGTTGGCGCCGAGCGGTCAACGACCTGGTTCTGCGCGGCGTCGACACCCCAAGAAGGCGGCCTGGCAGATTCTGAGGTGGTGCTTGCGAACACCCAGCCCACCGCCGCCAACGCCTCGATCTCGGTATATCGCGGCGGTGCCGAACCAGCGAGCGGAAACGAAGTCACCGAAGTCGACATGGTGCTCGAACCTCAGTCGACGACCAGTGTGCGCCTCGGCGACCTCGCCGACTCACAGGTCGTGTCTTTGGCCGTCGAGGTAGACAGCGGCGGCGTTCTCGTCGAGAAGATCTCGTCGGGCCCAACCGGCGTAGCCCGTACTACCTGTGCCACCGATGCTTCGACGACGTGGGTCACGACAGCCGGGTCGACAGTGCCGGGAAGCGAACTGCAACTCGTCATCTTCAACCCGTTCCCCGACGAGGTCACACTCGATATCGAGTTCGCCTCCGACGTCGGCACCCGCCAGCCCGAGGGGCTCGAAGCGCTCCACGTCCCGGCTCGCTCGTCTCGACTCGTCGACGTCGGCGACTTCGTCGCTGCGTCCGAGGCAATCACCAGCTTCGTGAACACTCGGTCGGGTCGTGTGGTCGTCGAGAGCATCCAGTCCTTTGACGGAACGGTCGCCCCCCTCGGACTCAGCGTCATGTCCGGCGCTCCCGCATCGGCCAACTCGTGGACCTTCGCTGGCGTGTCGCCTGCGGCTGGCCCAGCTCGCCTCACGATCGTGAACCCCGCCGAGGTCGAGGTGCGGGTCGACGTCGAGGTCTACCCGGCAGCGGGGGAGCGATTCATCGAACCGTTCGAGGTCGTTCTCCAGCCCGGCCAACGCGACGTCGTCGAGCTCGAAAGCGCTGGCCGCCTCGCCGAAATTTCTTCGTTCTCGATCCAGGCTCGTGCGCTCGACGGCGCGTTGATCATCGCCGGGGTCGAACAGCGCCCCGCCATCGATGAGCCCGACCCACTCGAAGGACTGGTCGAAGAAATCGAGATCGACGCTCCATCCACCGGCTTCGCGTCGTCGATCGGCCAGGCCATACCCGCCGAGCGCCTCTTCACTACCGTCGATATCCCCGAGGGGGACGAGCGTTCGGCCCTGCATCTCTACAACCCCGCCGACGACACCTTCGTCAACGTGGTTGCTCGCATCGCCGTCGATGGCGCCAGCCGCGACATCGAACTCGAAATCGGCCCGCAGCGCACCACCCGAGTACCGCTCGCCGATCTCGCCACCGGCCGCTACTCACTCGAACTCGAAGCATCGAGCCCGATCGTTGCCACCCGTGAGATCACCGGGCTGAGCTCGCGCAGCTGGGCGCCGCTTCTTGGCGCTGCGGTCGAGGACGAGTAGTCGTGTGCCAAGCTGAGCTATGGCTCGCGTCGATCCGCCGGACCCCGGACTACCGCTAAAGCTCGAGCCGTGCTCGAACGGCGAATACGTACCGAGCCCGGCATCGAAGATCGTCCGCAAAACCATCGAGCAAACGCATTCGATTGCCGACCACCGAGCCAAGCGCCTGGGCATCACCCGCCGTGACTTCCTGGCATCCTCAGCAGGAATGACCACCATGATGGCGGTGCTCGCTGCGTGCAGCAGCGAAGCGGGGGAGACGGGCGGACAATTCAACCCCACCACCACGAGCACAACAACAACTTCGACGACTACGACCAACGCCCCAGCCACCGACGCCCCCACCACGACGG
>CAZMYN010000148.1:0-8252 GCA_964570495.1 uncultured Acidimicrobiales bacterium
CCCAGGGCGCCAACAAGGTTGTCCAAAAGGTCCGCCCCGACATCGACCTGACCGATCGTGCCCAAGCCCGGCTTCAAGCCCGCCAGCAACCAGCGCTCACCGTCGTTGACGGCGACATGGCGAATCAGCCTGGCATTACGCGCTTGCGCGAACGAGCCCGCCGCTTCAGACCTAGCTAGTCATCGCTGGCGTCGGGCCCACCGACTCCGAAGCTCCGGGCGAGGAGCTCGAGCGGACAGTCAGCAAGATGCGAGCTCTGCTCGTTGCGTTTCCACGCGAGATCGAGTTCAAAGATGAACTCCTGCGAGGTGTCGATCAGTTCGGCCAAGGTAGAAATTCAAGACTTCGGGAACCTACGTCGAATCAATCTCGTAGAAGTCTTATGAAGTCCTTTTCGCGCGTCGTCGCCTTATCCCTCGTCGTGGTCATTGTGGGAATCCTCGCGCTCGGCGGTCTGATTGCGTTCGCGGTAAGCAGTGGCTCGACAGACCCAAGCGACACGGCAACCATTGCAAATGAACAAGCGTCACCAGCTACGACAACAACAGTGACGACAACGCCAACCACGACGACAACAACTTTGACCATTTTTCCGACCGGTGATCTCGAGAGCCAGAGCCGACGTGCTGCTGCCCTGCATGACGGTGTTGATGACACAACCCAGTTTCCAGTAGACACCTTCGGAGAAGTCACGGTCTACCCCGGACCCAACGGCTGGAACGCCTACGTCGATCAAGTCGAAGACAGCATGCTCACCGTTTGGGTTGACCAGGGCACATTGGAACCGACATCGCATTTCTCATACGGAACCGGTCATCTTTTTGCGTGGTATGGCAACGACTTCTTCGGAGTCATCTTGCAAGAAGATTACGGCCGCGTAGTTGCGTTCTCTGGCGACGACCAGACACGCACTGGTGACCTTGATCTAACACGAGGCGTGCGTCTTCGCCTACCTGACAGATGGGAGGACATCGAGGTGAACTCTTGGGTCGACCCAGAGTCTCAGTCGACCCTCATCGTTCGTCTTGTCGACGATGCAGACCGTGAATTCAGAGACGAAGCTTTTCTGAGCGATGAACTCGTGGCTGTTTGGCCATTTCCGCAGCTAACGACCGACGGTGGTTCGCATAGTGGTTCGAATATAACCGTGTTCGTCGATGCGGTCGATGAGACGATCCCTGAATCCGATGGAACCCGGATTATTCGTCGAGTAGCACTCGCCGACCGGACGATCGAATTCGAGGCATTCATCGATGACGACGCTCCAGAGACGCTCGAGGATGTTCTCTTCACGATGAGCTTCTCGGAGATCTTTGACGAGCGTTTCGACATCGGCAGAGACAAAAATCTAGTCAACGCAACACCAGTGGATGAAACCACTCGCAGCATTTACGAGGTAGACGTTCGATTCGGTCCCGGAACAAGCAGCCTTGAAGTGGCCGTTCAGACTGGCCGTCTGCTGAACGACCGCAGCGCGTGGCGCAATACTGCTTTGCGCACTACGGAAGGCGCTTGGCTACTACGGTCAGACCAAGTCACCGAGGTGCCCCGTCCGCTCGACTGCGTCGAGGGGTGTGAGACAACTCTATGGGTCACCGAAGGACCAGGCTTCTCTCAGGACAATCCAGAAGCGACATATGTGTTCTTTGGTGAAGTAGGAACCGAAGTCTCTATGACACAAATCGAATCTCTACCCGGCGCTGCCCACCGGATCGGCTAGTCATTCAGGTAGCGCTAGACGTCCACCGATGTCGAGAGCATGTGCCTAGGGGTGGGCACGTTAACCTTGTGTAGATGGATGCCAAGGCACTGCGACGCACGTTCACCGAGTTTTTCACCGAGCGCGGTCACGAAGCGGTGGAGTCTGCGAGCGTCATACCGCACGACGACACGTTGATGTTCACGAACTCGGGGATGGTGCCCTTCAAACCATTCTTCCAGGGCACCGAAAAGCCGCCCTATAGCCGGGCAACGACCGTGCAGAAGTGCGTGCGCGCCGGCGGTAAGCACAACGACCTCGACGAGGTAGGACGCACTGCCCGACATCTGACCTTCTTTGAGATGATGGGCAATTTCAGCTTCGGCGACTACTTCAAGGAAGAAGCCATCCCGTTCGCGTGGGATCTGCTGACCGAAGGCTTTGGCCTCGACCCCGAAAAGCTGTGGATCACGGTGCATCTCACCGATGACGAAGCCGAGGAGATTTGGGCGACGAAGGTCGGGGTGCCGCGTGAGCGCATCCAACGCCTCGACGAAGACAACTGGTGGCGGATGGCCGACACCGGCCCGAACGGCCCGTGCTCGGAAATCTTCTATGACCTCGGCCCCGAGTATGGCCCCGACGGAGGCCCGGAGAACCCCGACGCTGAAGCACGCTTCGTCGAAATCTGGAATCTGGTCTTCATGCAGTTCGACCAGCAGCCCGACGGTTCACAAGTTCCGCTGCCAAAACCCTCCATCGACACCGGTGCTGGCCTTGAACGCGTCCTGACCGTGTTGCAGGGCGTTGGCTCGATCTGGGAGACCGACGAGTTCGTGCGTCTCTTGGCCAAAGCCTCGGAGCTTTCCGGTGTGGCCGACGGTGACGACCCCAAGTCCGACGTGTCGCTGCGCATCCTTGCCGACCATGCCCGGTCGACGACGTTCATGATCAACGATGGCGTGTTTCCGTCGAACGAAGGCCGTGGGTATGTGCTGCGCCGCATCATGCGTCGCGCGATTCGCCACGCGTACATGCTCGGCGTTGAAGAACCCGTCATGGCAACGTTGGTCTCGACCGTCGTCGAGATTATGGGCGACGACTATCCCGGCATTCGCGAGAGTAAAGAGTCGATCCAAGAGATGGTCGATCGCGAAGAAGTTCGTTTCCGCCAGACGATCGAGACCGGACTGAACATTCTCGATACCGAGCTCGACGAGCTCGAAAAGGACGCGCCGCTTCCTGGTGATGTCGCGTTTAAGCTGCACGACACGTTCGGCTTCCCGCTCGAACTCACCCAAGAGATCGTCGAGGAACGCGGCCGCACGGTCGACACCGACGGCTTTGCCGCAGCCATGGCCGAGCAGCGTGAGCGGGCCCAAGCCGACCAAAAGTCAAAATCCGTCAACGCCGACGTGTCGGAGTTTGTGGCCGTCGTCGACGCCAACGGCGGCACCGACTTTGTCGGTCGCGAAGAGCTCACCGATGTGGCCGCGACCGTTCTATGGGTCGGCGCTGAGGGCGTCGTGCTCGACAAGACGCCGTTCTACGCAGAATCCGGTGGCCAGATCGGTGACACGGGCACGATCACCGGACCCAACGGTGCAGTCACCGTTACCGATTGCACCTACGCCGTGGCGACGCTGCACCTTCATCACTCCGAGGGCGCCGACGCAGTGCTCTCCGTCGGCGACTCGGTAGTCGCCTCGATCGACACCGATCGTCGAGCGGCGATCCGCCGCAATCACACCGGCACACATCTGCTTCACTCAGCGCTTCGCCGGGTGCTTGGCGAACACGTCCAACAGCAAGGTTCGATGGTCGGCCCCGAGCGCCTGCGATTCGACTTCACCCACTTCGAACAGGTGACCGCCGAGCAGATCCAAGAGATCGAAGATCTGGTGAACGCCGACGTTCTCGCCAATTCGCCAACGAACCATGACGAGATGGAGATGGAAGACGCGAAAGCAAAGGGTGCCATTGCCTTCTTCGGCGACAAGTACGGCAACGTCGTCCGAGTTCTTGAAGCCGGCCCCAACTCGATCGAACTCTGCGGTGGCACCCACGTTGCTGCGCTGGGCGACATTGGTCTGCTCAAGATTGTTTCGGAGTCCTCGATTGGATCGAACATTCGCCGCGTCGAGGGTGTCACCGGCGATTCGTCAATCGGGTTGCTCCGCGCGCAAGAGGAGATGGCCGGCTCTGTCGCAGAAGCGTTGGGGGTCCCAATCGACGATGTGCTGAGCGGTGCGGAACGTCGCATGGTCGAACTGGCTGAACTCCGCAAGGAGCTGGCTTCGGTGAAGCAGGCCAACGCCCTCGGTCGTGCTGACGAGCTTGTTGCGAGTGCTGTTGACGGGTTGGTCATAGCCAGGGTCGATGGTCTCGAACGCGATTCTTTGCGCGATCTGGCACTCGCCATTAGAGATAAGGGAGTCCCCTCCGTTGCGCTTGGCGCTGCCTTGGAGTCGGGGGGAGTGGCACTCGTTGGTGCCGTCACCGACGACTCACCGCTGCATGCTGGCGATTGGATTGCGCCCGCTGCCAAGCTTGTGGGCGGTGGCGGCAAGAAAGCGCCCGAATTGTCGGTCGCTGGCGGTCGCGATCCTGAAAAACTCGACGAGGCGCTCGAGATGTTGCGAACAGCTGCCGGTGATGCGACCTCGTGAGCGGGTTTGTCGGGCGCGCGCTTGGCCTCGATCTCGGGACCGATCGCATCGGCGTCGCAATCAGTGACGACGACCAAACAGTGGCCACGCCTCTTGAGGTGATCCCTGCAGCAAATCGTGAGAGCGCCGACCAGCGCATTGGTGAACTGGTTGACGAATGGGAGCCGGGCGTGATTGTGGTGGGACTCCCGTTGCAGCTCGATGGCGAGAGCGGATCGGCCGTTCGACGTACCAATGCGGTTATCAAACGCCTGGGTGCCACCCTTTCGCCACCTATCGTGACCTACGATGAACGGCTGACGACCGTTGTAGCGCACCGACTGCTCGACGAGCAGGACGTGTCACATCGGGATCGTCGCGAAATGATCGACATGGTGGCGGCGCAAGTGATCCTTCAGGGCTGGATAGAGCGACAAGGCAGAGACACCAAACATGACTGAATCTGACGACGTGACAGAGCCCGAGAGCTCGATGGATGAACCTGATGTGGACCTCGATGGGTCTTCGTCGGGAGTCAACAAGCTCCTCAGCCGGTTTGGCCCGGTTCCATCGAACGCTGGAGATCGTCCCGCCCCTGGGCCTCGTCCGGTCCAACCGACCCTCGCTCGCCCTGTCGGGACGCGGTCGGGGCATCCCTCTGGGGCATCGACCGACTCGGCCGCATCCGGGACGACAACGACCATGCCCAATCCGTCGCCGCTATTCGATGAGCCGCGCGACGACGTCTTTGGCGAAGACCCGATCGGGGCTGGTTCATGGTCCGATCCCGAAGCGCCGCCTGAATTTCTCCAAGCCGACGAGATCGAGGTCGTACCCGACCAGCCGCCGGTCGAAATCATCGATCGCCGCGATTGGGTTCGAGTGCCGCGCCGCACCGGCCCGGTCTTTCGCTTTGCGATCGTCGCCTTCATTATCGGTTTCGCTGTCTTTTCGATCTTCGGACGAGTCAACACCTGGTGGGACAACCAGTTCGACCCTCCCGGAGAACCCGGCGCGCCGGTCGAATTCACGATTCAGTCCGGTGCAACCTCGAACGATGTCACCCAGCAACTCTTCTCCCAAGACGTGATTGCCAACCCGACGTTGTTCCGTTACTGGCTAGGCGACAACCTCGAAGGTGACTTCCTGGCGGGCGAATACACCTGCTTGCAGGAGAACATGTCCTTTGACGAGGCTCTCGATTGTCTCGATGGAGTCGGGCCGGTCCCGCCGAGCTTCTTCTCGATCACGATCCCGGAAGGCCTGCGCCTCACCGAGATCATCGATGTCTTGAACGCGGAGAACCCGTCGTTTTCGAAAGCTGATCTCGAAGCGGATCTTCAGGCAACGCTCGTCGGCGTTGGTCTAGAGGGCGTTCCCGAGCGACCTTTGGCAAACAGCCCCGACCCAACCGGTAGCGGCAAGGAAGGCTTGTTGTTCCCCGCGACCTACCAGATCGACGAGAAGAACGAAGCGGACACGCTCGACATCTTGCGCCGCATGGCCGACACGATGGAGCTCACCTTCACGCAGGCGGTCGACGAGACTGGGCGCGCGCCGATCATCGAGCAGCTCGAACTCACCGACTACGAAGTCCTGATCATCGCGTCGCTCATCGAAGAGGAGTACCTCATCGACGAGGACCTCGGTCGCATCTCGCGAGTCATCTACAACCGACTCGAAAATGGGCGCTTCGCTCTCGGTATCGACGCGACCTCGTGTTACGCAGCACAAAAGCCGTGTGCTGACCTCAACCAAGAAGACCTCAGCAGCGATTCGCCGTGGAACACACGAAACCTTCAGAACTGGGGTCTTCCGCCCACCCCAATTGCCTCTCCCGGTGAGAAGTCCATTCGGGCTGCACTGAACCCCGAGCCCGGCGACTGGACCTTCTACGTGCGCACCGAAGAAGACGGCGGCCACACGTTCGCGACGAACGACGCTGAGTTCCAGGCAGCAAAGCGCATCTGCGAAGAGCGCGGCTATTGCTAGTCAGCGGGGCAACCCAGCTGGCTGGAGTGATTGGCTGGCCGGTCGAGCACTCTCGCTCACCAGCGATACACAATGCAGCAGCGGCCGCGGCGGGGGTCGATCTTGTCTACGTCGCGCTTCGCGTAAAGCCTGGCGACGGCGCAGCAGCCGCGGCATCGATGCGCACGCTTGGCATCCGAGGGCTTTCGGTCACCATGCCCCACAAGGTCGATGTCATCGACGCGCTCGACGAGCTGACCGACGTTGCACGCACGCTCGGTGCAGTGAATCACATCACCAATACCGACGGACACCTCGTTGGTAACAACACCGACGGAGCCGGATTCGTCGCAGGACTCAAGTTCGATGCCGGCATCGACCTCGACGCAAAGACCGTTGGTGTCTTTGGTTCAGGGTCAGCAGCGAAGGCGATTGTGCTCGGCTGCGCGAACGCAGGTGCCCAGGTGGTCGTGGTCGGACGAGATTCGAGCCGAGCTCAAAAGGCGGCGGAAGTTGCTGGCGACCGAGCCTCGGTGGGTTCGCTTAGCGACCTCGCTGGTGTCGATGTTGCGGTGAACGCCACGCCGATCGGGATGGAGCGCGGCGAGGGCGCCGGAGAGGTTCCCTTCGACGTTGCGATGTTCGGCCCCGAGACGGCGGTAGTTGACATTGTGTACACACCGCTCGAAACAGCGCTTCTACGTTCAGCAGCGAACCGTGGGTTGGCCACGGTCGATGGATTATCCATGCTCGTAGGCCAAGCCGGCGCTCAGTTCGAAGCCTGGACGGGCGCCCAGGCGCCGTTGCAGGCAATGCGTGAGGCAGCACGCCACTAGCTCCTTCGATAGGTCAGACGCTTTATTTCTGGCTCATAGTGCCGATCTGTTCAGAACCAAGACCTGACGGAGCTATTCATGTCACTACAAGGAACTCTCAAGACACTCGGCATCGCCGAGGTTCTCGAGTTTTTGGCTGCACGAGATGCAACCGGCCAACTCGATGTCACTACCGAGATGGGTACCGCCGCGTATCTCTTCTCTGAAGGCGATATTGCGCAAAGCGAATACTCCTTCATTCGTGAGATTGGCGACGATGCTGCTGAAGCCACGTACTACGTGGTTTCCGAGCTCGATGGCTCGTTCTTTTTCGACGAGGACGTCGAGCCCGTCGATCTCGACAACACCGAAGAGGTCAGCTCCGTTCTTGCTCGTACCGCCGAGATTGCAGACAAGTGGTTGCAGATCGAGGAAGAAATCGAAACTCCCAACCATCTTCTGGTGCGTAACCCTGATCTTGATGGTTCGGTCACCATTCAACCCGAGTGGTGGAGGACCCTCGAGATAATCGGTGGCGAAGGCAAGACCTCGATGCAGGTTGCTGCGGAAGCTGAAATGGGACTTCTCGATGCCTCGATGTTGCTCTTCGACATGACTACGGCCGGCCTTCTCAACGTTGAAGAGATCGACCCGATGTCCCTCGAGGTTCCAACCGTTGCTGCGCTTCCTGAACTCGACATCGAGCCGCTTGTTGCACCTAGTGCTCCAGAAGCTCCTATTGAACCAATCGCCGAGGCTCCAGCCGCTCCGGCTCCTGAACCTGCCCCGATCGTTGCTGCAGAGCCAGCACCAGCACCTGAGCCTGCTCCCGTCGCCGAACCCGTTGCGATTGCCGAGTCAGCTCCGACTGTCTTCGATGAGCCAGCACCTGCTCCAGCAGCGCCTGAGCCCGCCGCAATTACTGAACCTGCACCCGCTCCTGCAACGGAGTTCCCCGCCGTTGCGCCAATGCCTGCACCGGCTCCCGATCCAGCGCCCGCGGCTGAGGCTCCAGCGTCGGACCCCTTCGCCGCACCAGCGGCCGATGCGTTCGCTGCACCGGCTCCCGATCCAGCGCCCGCGGCTGAAGCTCCAGCGTCGGACCCCTTCGCCGCACCA
>CAZMYN010000149.1:0-6802 GCA_964570495.1 uncultured Acidimicrobiales bacterium
GTCGCCCACATTCGCGCTGCGAACTCAATCAGGGTCCACAGCGCGTAAACCCCGAGGCCGACAATCAGTGCAGCGCCAAGCGAGGCATGTCCCTCAAATAAGCCTGTCACGTCGTCTGACCTGAAGGTGAGCACGCCGCTGATGATTGCCAGGACGATTCCGAGTAGCCGGAAATACTGCGAAAGAAAAGTCTGTAGGCCCATCCAAGCGACACTAGCCCCGACTGTGGGTACGTCAAGTCACACATTACCAGTTGGTATTGAGATGCCGCAGATTTCTCTCCGCAAGCCGAGCGTGTCATGGGTCGGTCGAGTTCGGTACCGTCCGAGGTATGGCGCCCCAGTCAGCACACACAACGCGCATTGTTGTGGCGGTCATCGCGGTCCTCTCCTTGTTCGTTGCGACGGCGGCGCCAGCGTCAGCTGCTAACCCGGTCACGATCCCAATCGTCGACCTTGGAGTCACGCTCGATGTGACACCGTTCGTGCAGATACCCGACAGCACCAACGGGTTTCGTCCGCGGCCTCGCCTGAACCAGTTCGCCGTGAGCGACCACCGACTCTTTGTCGTCGAGGACTTCGACGGTCGGATCTATGAGCTCGAGCGAGAGGGCACGTCGGGCAGCGCGGAACTGTTCTTCGACGTGGGGCTTGCAATCGACCAGGCGACCGACCGTCAGCTCGACCTGACCAACAGCTTCCATGGCGGGCTTCGCTCGGTGGCCTTCCACCCAGAGTTCGCGACCAACGGCCTCTTCTACACCTCGTTGATGGAGACACGCCCGACCAATCCGAACCCGGCCGACTTCTTGGGGCCCGATCACAACGCAATCGTTGCTGACGGCGTCGTCATCGAGTGGACGTATAACCACGGCGCTTCCCGTGTCGACCCGGCGTCGTACCGTCAACTCTTTCGCGTTGCGTTAGAGGGCTATGACCATCCAATCAAGCAGATGGCCTTCAACCAGTTCGCCGTGCCTGGTGACGCCGACTATGGGCTGTTGTACATCGCCCACGGCGATGGAGCCGAACAACAGGCACGGGCCGGTGGCGGTCAGAACAACGACGCGCTCGGCAAGATCTTGCGCGTCGACCCGAGGGCGTCGGGCAGCCAGCCCTACACGGTGCCCGCCGACAATCCGTTCGTTGGCGACCCATCGATGCTCGACGAGGTCTATGCCCTGGGCTTTCGGAACCCGCATCATCTTTCGTTCGCACAAGACGACTCGGGCAACGCGCATCTGCTCGCGGTCGATGTTGGACGTGACAACGTCGAAGAGGTCAACGACATCGTCGCGGGAGGCAACTACGGATGGTCTGAACGTGAGGGCACGTTCGTGCATCTCATTGGAGGCACCCTGATCGACGGAGTCGCGCCGTTGCCCGCCGATGAAGCCGAGCGCGGCTACGTCTACCCCGTGGCCCAATTCGGCCATGAAGGTCCACGCGGGCAGGGGTTCTCGAGCCAGGCAATCGCCGGAGGCTTCGTGATCGACAACGGTTCGCCGCTCTCGGGGCAGTACTTCTACAGCGACTTTGCGCTGAGTGGCCGGGTCTTTCATTCCGAGTTCGACGAGATGCTCGCCGCGGTCACCACCCTCAACCCCAATAACCCCAACCGCGACTCGCCCAACGACCTCACCCAGGCACGAACCGGCGAGGTATCTATCTCCTTCGACCACGACGCCAACCCCGCAACGCCGGCGCTCGCCCGCGATTCGATGCTCGACGTATTCAACGACGCTGCGACCTACGACCCCATGACCGGGCGCGCCGACGTGCGATTCGGTGAAGGCCCCGACGGCGAGATGTACATCTCGAGCAAGAAGAACGGCCTCATCTACCTGGTGACGAATTCTCTTCCGCCAGGCGAGACCTGTCAGGGGGCCGTCGCAACAACGGCCGGGTTGGTTGGAACCGACGGTGACGACGTCATCATCGGAACCCCTGGCCCTGACGTGATCTCCGGTGGTGCAGGAAACGACATCATCTGCGGACGTGGGGGAGCGGACCGCATCGACGCTGGATCCGGTGCCGACTACATCAACGCTGGTTGGGGCTCCGACATCATCCGGGGCGGCGACGGCAACGACACGATCCTGGCTGGACCCGGGCTCGACGATGTCGAAGGCGAAGGCGGCGACGACCTGATTCGTGGAGGCAGGGGCGGCGATCGCCTAGTGGGCAACGGCGGCAACGACACGATCTACGGCGGCGACCGCCAAGACCGGTTGTTTGGCTTTGCAGGCAACGACACCCTCTTCGGCGGCACCGGGAACGACAACCTGCGTGGCGGAGCAGGCAACGACTCGGCCACCGGCGGCACTGGCATCGATCAGTGCGTCGACGTCGAATCAATCCAGGGCTGTGAATGACCATCTTCGCTTTGATCTCTCGTTTTCCGATGACTATGAACATCAGCGGGATCTTCGTGTTGCGAATGCCCGGTTTCGTTCGTTGCTTCGCGGAACGGACAATTCGAACCCGGTTCGCATGGAGCGGCTTCGCAAGAGCATCATCCGTCGTCGCAAGTATTTTGCCGAGGAGTTCGGTGTGGAGCTCGAGTTGACCGACGAGCAGTGGTGGGAGCTGTAGTGCCCTCGAAGCACAATTCCGCCTCGCCAGCCGACCTGTAACTGCGTCGCGCCCTGGCTACCGTGGGCTTGTGAGCCGAATAGTTTGTCGGCGGCCCGAATCTACCGATGGAGTGGTGTGAAGTCGCGGTCAGTTATTACAGCAGTCCTGGGCATTGCCTTTGCTGCGCTGTTGCTCTTTGGCAGCTGGCAACCATGGGGTGAAACCAACGGCGACCCAACAGTTCTGCCGCCGGTGACCGAGAACGACGAGGTCGAGGGCAATCAGGGCGACGACGCCGCTCCCGCGACATCACCTCCCGCGACTTCGCTACAACCCAGCACCACGACTGCTGACGGCGGCGCTCCCATCGCCGCGGGAACTGTCGAGCACGTAGTTCACGTGAGCATCGATGGCTTAGCCTCCCGGTTCGTCAGTGTGCAAGACACTCCGAACCTCATGGGTCTGATGGCCGAGGGAACATCTACGCTGAACGCCCGCACCGACGCCGACTTCACGCGGACCATGCCCAATCACTTCAGTCAGTTGAGCGGGCGTCCGGTCCTTGGCGAAGGCGGGCACGGTATCGACTTCAACCAGTGGGACCCCGCAATCGATAGCAATACCGTCCACGACGAAGCGGGCGAATACGTGGCGTCGGTCTTCGATGTCGTCCACGACAACGGCCTACGAACAGCCGCGTTTGTCTCGAAAGAGAAGATGGAGATGATCGAACTGTCGTGGGGAGACAACGGTGCGGCTGATCTCACCGGTGAAGACAACGGCACCGACAAGATCGATGCGTTCGAGCGGACCGCGCCGGTCGAACTGATGTCGATCGCGATCGATGAGCTCGAAACGAACTTGCCGGCCTACACGTTCATTCACATCCGAACTCCCGACGAGGTCGGACATAGAAGCACATGGGGTAGCCCCGCCTATCTCGGCGCCGTGGCCCAAAGCGACGGATTGCTGGGCGATCTGATCGCAGCGATCCAATCGAATGACGACCTGGCTAACCGGACCGCGGTCATCGTGACGTCGGATCATGGAGGCCCGCAGGCTGGCGACTTGCACGACGACCAGACCAACCCGGAGAACTTCACGATCCCGTTTGTGTATTGGGGCCCGACCGTTGCGATGGGCGCCGACTTCTATGACGTCGAGGCCGGTGTTCGCACCGACCCGGGCACGGCGCAGGTGCCTAACGCGCGTGGCGACGTGAGCGAACCAATCCGCGATCACGATTCGGCGAACCTGGCTCTCGAGTTGCTGGGTCTGCCCGCAGTTCCGGGCAGTCAGTACAACTTGGGTGCCGAGGTAGTCGAGGTAACGACTCCGCCACCAGCACCCGACGACGCTGGCGCACAACCCGACGTGGTCGAACCCGAGCTCGACGGACCCGACACGACCGCGCCGGTTGTCGAGCTGACGTCATTGGAAAGGCTTTCGGTCGGGGTCAACGATTTGAGCGGCACGATCGTCGATACCCAATCCGGGGCCGACACCGTGCGCGTGCTCGTGCGCAACCAAACAAACGGTGACTATTGGAATGGCAACGGCTGGCAAACGGATTGGGTCTGGAACCTGGCGACCCTCACGAGTGACGACACGTGGACGTTCCGTGAGGTCAACCTCGACCTGCCGGGCAGGTATTCGGTGTTGTTGTGGGGTTGGGACAACGAAGACAACTTGTCCGAGTGGAACGAGAACCCCCAATCGACCCTGACCGTGGGTTAAAAGCAAGGTGTGACGACTCTCGGTGCATGAAAGTCGCGAGGTCCGCCCGAAAGTGGGGTTTTAATATTCCGAGTCACCCAGAGTGGACTTGACTCGGCTATTGTCGACGGTTATGCGCGTGAAAACATATCTGGGCGGCGTTGTATTGGTAGCGGGTCTGATTGTGGTGGCATTCTTTGCCACCACGGCGGCATCGGCGGTGATCAATCACGGCCAAATCGTTTCCGAGGCACCTCGGCGTAATGTTCCTGTCGTTCTCGACGGCTCCGTCTTGGCGCACGCACAGGTGGGCAACCGCATTTTCGTTGGCGGCGAATTCCAGCAGGTGCAACGGCCCGATGGGTCGGTCATCACGCAGCCACATCTGTTTGCCTACGACATCAATACCGGTTTGCTCGATGAGAACTTCCGCCCGGTATTGAACAACTCGGTGATCGAGCTCCAGCCCGGCCCGAACGACGACGCTGTCTATGTCGGTGGCAAGTTCACCAACTGGGACGGCGCGTTCCTTCGCCGCGTAGCGAAACTTTCACCCACCGGTGTCCGCGATACCTCGTTCCAAGGCACTGCGTCGGCTCTCGTGCGCTCCATCGCTGTCACGGACGACAAGATCTATCTCGCTGGCAACTTCGTCGAAGTCAACGACACCGCCCGCGTTGGCTTTGCTGCCCTCGACCGCAACACCGGCGCACTCGACACCGGGTTTGTTGCCAACGTCCAGCAAACGGTCTTGAACAACCAGTACGGCCGCGGAATCGTGGCGACAGAAGACGGAAACAACGTGTTCGGCCTTCACTTCGGTCGACAGATCAATGGCCAGAGCCGCGAAGCTGTAGTGAAGCTAAACGTTTCTGGCGCAAACTCCTCCATTGCCAACTGGCGCATTGATTGGCAGGGCCAGACAAACAACGTCGACTGCCAAGACGATCTCCGCGACATCGCAATCTCACCGAACAACAACTTCATCGTTATTGGTGGCCAAGGCGCCGACCGGCCGCCGAACTGCGACTCGGTTCTGCGTTATGAAACCGGTGGCACCGGCGACATCCCCTTCACCTGGAGCGCACGCATGTACTCGAGCGTGTTCTCGCTTGCGGTAAGCGACGTAGCTGTGTACGCCGGCGGCCACTTCTGTGCCGCACCACGCAACGCAGCCGGTCCTAATGGTTTCACCCACGACCCTGCGGTTGGTGGCACAGCGAACGGTTGCAACAGCGGCGATCTGAACTCGGATCAAAACCCTCACATCCGTTTCCCGACCGAGGCTGTCTATCGCAACCAGATGGCTGCGCTGAACCCGTTCACTGGCCAGGCCTTTGCATGGGACCCCGGTAGCAACAATGCGGTTGGCGTCTTCGACCTGACCTTGATCGATCGTGGTCTTCTCGCTGGTCACGACAACAACCGGTTCAACAACATCAACACCGGCCGCTCCGGCTTCTTCGACTTTGGTATCCCGACCGATGTCACTGCACCGACCATCACGCTCGACTCGCCCAACGACGGAGTGGTGATCCCATCGCTTTCAGCGATCGAAGGAACCGCCGCCGACGACCGCGGCGTCACCGACGTGATTGTTCGTTTGAAGAACCTCACGACCGACGTATGGCTCCAGCCAAACGGCACCTTGGCTCCGCTTCAGGCAAACGCGGCAGTAACGCTTACTCCTACGGGGCTCGGCACCGTCGACTGGGCGGTCAACATTGGCGCAACTCTGCCCCCAGGCGAGTGGCAAATCAGGGCGTTCTCACGCGATCAACGGTTCCAGGTCAGCGGCGAGATTGTCTCGACGTTCACCATTCCGGGCGCTGAGGGCTGCACGGTTGCGCTCGATGCGAACAACAACCCGGTCATCTCGTGGAACGGCTTCAACAATGTCGCCAACGTGCAGGTTCGCCGCGATGGTTCGTGGATTTCGGCTGGCGCAGCCGGTTCGGGTACCCACATCGACACCAACGTCACTGTTGGCAGCACCTACAACTATGAGATTCGTTGGAGGCCAAACGGATCCAACGTCGACGTTGCCTGTAACCCATCCTCGATCACTATTCCGACCCCTCAAGCAACCGATAACACTCCGCCGGTCGTGACGTTTACTTCGGGTCTGAATGAGACGGTTGGTCTCGCCGATCTGACCGGTGGTGTTACCGACGATATTTCTGGTGTTGACCGGATGCGGGTACGTATTCGTAACTTGCAGACGGGTGAGTATTGGAATGGCACTTCGTGGCAGGCTGCGTGGACGTGGGTGACCCCGACGCTCAACGGTGATGACACGTGGACGTTGTCCAATGTCGACTTCGATCTGCCGGGCACATATGCCACCTTGCTCTACGCATGGGACAACGAGGACAACCTTGCTACCTGGCAGGGCAACCCACAACCAAGGATTGTGGTCGCTGCTGCTCAAGCGAATGACACGACTCCGCCGGTTGTGACGTTTACTTCGGGTCTGAATGAGACGGTTGGTCTCGCCGATCTGACCGGTG
>CAZMYN010000149.1:6902-8218 GCA_964570495.1 uncultured Acidimicrobiales bacterium
ACAACGAGGACAACCTTGCTACCTGGCAGGGCAACCCACAACCAAGGATTGTGGTTCAGTAGCCCTCTAGCATCACTTTGGGTATTCTGAGGGCCGTACCACGCCCAACTAGAGACATTTGACCGTGGGTGCACTACTCTACGTGTGAAGGCGGAAATACCTTCTCACATTGGGGTGCGCTATGGGAGTTGTTCGTCGGGGCTTTGGCTTCTTATTGGGGTGTTGCGCGCTGGTCGTTGCGACCCTCGTTCTTGCTAACACCGCCGCTAGCGCGGTTCAGCCAGGAGTCTCTGAAAATCCACGTCTCGACGTTCTGCAGGTCGTTGATGGTGAGGTGCTCGACAGTGTTGTCGTTGGTAATCGAGTAGTTCTCGTCGGTACGTTCACGAAAGTTCGCAATCCAGGCGGGCCCGAGATAGATCAGGCCTACATGGCTGCCTATTGGATTGGTAGCGGCAACCTCGATGCAAACTTCCGGCCAGTTCTCGACAGCGACGTCCACGCGGTGGATACCGATGGCAGCAGCATCTTCATCGGCGGCGACTTCACCGAAGTCAATGGGTCACGGCATCGCAAGATCGCCAAGTTCACACAAAATGGCACGCACCTGCCGGCGTTTAACCCACAGGCAAGCGCAGACGTTGACGATCTCGCCGTCGCCAACGGCAAGCTCTATCTCGCTGGGGTGTTCCGCTTTATCGACGGTCAGCCGCGCACGGTGTTTGCTGCAGTAAATACAGCAACGGGTGAGCTAGATGCCCAGACTGATTTCGACTTCACGTTTAGCGTCGCGACGGGTGGTGGGTTTTCAGGTAAATCGCTTGCAGTCACGCCCGACGGCTCGAAACTGTTCCTTTCACACACGGCACGTTTCATCGATGGCGACGAACGCACAGCTATCGCTCGATTCGACATCTCGAGCAACTCGACGACACTATCTACCTGGCACACGGATCTTTACGACGACGAGCTCGACCGTTTCGCCGGTGCGCTGAGGCCTCGTCGAATAGCCGTTTCGCCAGACGGTTCGTACATGGTCATGACTACCAGCGGTGGCGACCGGCCACCAGCGGGCGACACCGCAGTTCGCTTCCCGGTAAACAGCGGTGCAAACACCCAACCCGATTGGGTCTCGCGCCATTTCGACACTGTGCTCGGCGTTGCCATCTCCGATGACGCTGTGTTTGTTGCCGGCCACTTTCAATTCCAGGAAGCTCCGGGTTCGGCTGACCCGTTCCCCGGTGACCCTCTGACAAACTTTGGCTTTGGAACAGGTCAGGGCCCGCTGCAGCTCGGAAACCAGGTTGTTGCTCGCG
>CAZMYN010000150.1:0-8211 GCA_964570495.1 uncultured Acidimicrobiales bacterium
TGCCCCTCGTGGTCGTTGCCATCGCGGTCGGCGTTGGTGGGGCCTTGATCTTCGCTCTTCGGTCGGTCGTTCCGGGGCTTCGGGTCGCCGACATGGGCGACTGACCAGATGGGTAGCAGCACCGGCGTACAAGTCGACCTGCTCATCAGCCCATTCGACGCTGACCCGCTGGCCGTGGTGACGCTGGCGACAGAGGCCGAGACCCTGGGGTTCGGCTCGGTCTGGACCTATGACCATCTCACCGGCGAGATGTTTGGGCGTGGCCATTCGAACGATGCGTTCACACTGCTCGGAGCGATCGCCGCATCGACCTCACGGGTTCAGCTCGGCCCGCTGGTCGCCAACGTTGTGAACCGGCACCCGGTTCGCCTGGCCTTGGCAGCAAACACCCTCCAGACGCTCAGTAGTGGCCGAGCGATCATTGGATTGGGTAGCGGCGCAGCGCCGGGCAGTCGTTTCGCACGTGAGCACGAAGCGCTCGGAAGCACGCTCGAGGGCGGTCCGGAACGTCGCGCCATGCTCGTCGAGGCAATCGGGCTCCTGCGCGCGCTCTGGTCCGGTGCACATTCCTTCGAGGGAAGGTTCTTCTCGGTGACGAACTTCGACTTCGGCCTGGCCAGTGCGAATCCGCCTCCGGTCATCATTGGTGCGTCGGGCCCGGCTACGGCCGAACTTGCACTCGAGCACGGTGACGGATTGAACGTCGCAAACATGGCGGCATACGCGAAGGTCTCGGACCTGATCGCTGCCAATCGGCCGCGCGAATTCGAGGTGTCGGTCCACGTTCCGGTCTCGGCTAGCGACTCGCGACCGTTCGATGCGCAGCTTCCCGAGTGCTCTGAAGGCGTCGATCGTTGGATCTTTGCTGTATCTGCGCAAACCGAGCCTTCTCAGCTAGCTGAATTGTTTGATGCGGCCTGCTCGAACCTGGGGTAACCGGTCGCTGTTTTGAGCAGCTATCGTCTGGAGAGCCTCACCTGAGATTCACGTGCGGTTTCGGTTTCTCATTGCCCTGCAGACAGCTCTAGATGCTCAGTTTCGACACATTCTCCTACTTTCTGGATCTGCTCACCGGTGCCGCAATCGTCGCACCCATTTTTTGGCTTGTAGGCAACGTTGGCTTCCGGAAGTTCGTGCTCGCCCTACTCGGCGCCGGACTGCTGTGGACGATCGCGCCTCGGCTCTTGTTGTTCTACGTCGTGTTCTGGGTCGTGGTGTGGGTGATGCACCAGATCGTCGAACGAACATCGGACAAGAAGGCTGGGGCTCCAACCCTGACGATCACCGTTGCGGTCCTGCTTTCGGCGCTCGTGGTCTGGCGCCTGGCCGAGACCCCGTTCATCATCAACTTCAACCTGCAGCTCAACGATGCCCTCGGCCTTTTGCCCACCCGCGTTTCCGACGTAGACCTCGCCCGCGACATCATCACGCCGATCGGGCTTTCCTTCGCCATCTTCCGAGCGATCGACCTGCTAGTACAGACAAACCTCGGCCTGATCGAGCGACGTTCGCTCGGCGACGTCATGTACACCGGACTGTTTCCCGCCATCCAGGTGATCGGCCCGGTATCGGAGTATTCAGAGATCCGGCTGAAGGACGAGCGTTGGCCGACCGGTGACCGAATGAGCGAGGCGTTCCTGCTCATCGCGAGCGGGCTCGTCAAGGTTTTCATCCTCGCCCACCCGCTGCGCCAAACCGTTGACGTGTTTGGCTTCTTTGAGTCCAACACGCCGCTGGCCATCTGGTCCGAGCTCTTCCTCTACGCCTGGTTCTTCTACCTCAATTTCTCGGGCTACTCGGACCTGGCAATTGGTTCGGCCCGTCTCTTTGGCGTCGACCTCAAGAAGAACTTCGATTGGCCATACTTTGCCTCGGGCCCCCAAGACTTCTGGAACCGTTGGCACATGAGCCTCACTCGATTTGCTCAACGCAACGTCTTCACACCGCTCGGCGGCATGCGGGCCAATCGTCAGTACGTTGCGGTGTTCGCCACGATCATGGTGATTGCGCTGTGGCACGACATCTCGTTGAGTCTGATCGTGTTCGGCCTATACCACGCAACGGGGCTCATTGGTCAACGACTCATTGCCTCGCGGCGTGCTCCGTCGGAGAACAGGATCGTGCGCTGGGCAAAGACGCCGCTGCTGTTTACCTTCGTCATGTTGTCGCTTCCGCTGCTTGCTCTTGAGCTTGCCGATGCAGCCGACTTCTATCGTGCGATGATTGGGGTGACATGAACCTCGCTGCCGTAAAGGCCTTTCTCGATCGCTACCTCGGTGGCGCTGGCCGATCGATCGGAAGCTTGCTTCGCATTCTCGCGATCGCGGCGGTCAGCTTCCTTGTGCTGAGCACGTTTGTTCCCCCCGACACTCGGACCTATCAGCAAAACGGCTTCAACCAAGTTCGTGGCATTGCTTCGGACGAAGTGGCTCGGATCACCAGCGGAGTGCGTAGCGATCTCCACGGGTTCCAACCCCGCCACGACGACGACACCTTCCGCATTGCCTGGGTTGGCGGCTCGTCGATTCAGAGCATCAGCGAAACCAATTACACGTTCATTCCCGCTGAGGTTGCCCGCGAGTTGCCTACCGTCGACGGCAAAGAAGTCTCGACCGACATTTACTTCTTGTCCGGCATCCGCGCACTCGATAACTACACCGCCGTGCTGGCAGCGGTCGACGACGAACCCGACATGATCGTCGTGACCATCAACCCGGCGTGGGTACTCAACAACACGGCGACACGCGGCTGGGATGAACTCGACGCAGCGTCGGTGCAGCTGCTCGCTGCCGACCCGCAGTCGGCCGCACTGTTCGCCCCGTACCTGGCGCCGTCGGACTTCCTGCTCGGCGCAGCGTCGTATGTTTCGGCGCCCGTGCGCGATCGGCTGCGCATCTCTCAGGACATCACCCAGACGTTCTCGGATCTTTCGCTGCTCGATCGAACGCCGATCGAGGACGCAGAAGCCGAGCCGCTCTCCGAGCTCGACCGAATTCGCGCCATGAACATTCCGGTGGCTTTTTGGCGGACGTACCGGCTTGCTCCGGTGCCCGACCAGACTCTGGGTGAACGTCAGGCGCAACTGCTCCTCGAAGCGGACCTCGACGCGGCCTCTATCAACCGGGCAGTTCTCGACAACATGGCTCGAATCACCGCCGACAGCGGTATCCCGACCTACGTCTACGTCGCTCCGGTCAATCACGAGTTCCTCGAGGACCCCATCGTCGACGATGCGGTCGCCACTATCGAAGCGGAGATTGCGACACACGCCGAACAATGGAATGCGCCGAACCAGCGTTTCGTCCCAACGAACCTGTCGCGCTTCGTCGAACCGTTCGAATTCGCAGACCTCATTCACATCCAAGAGCCCGAGGCCGTGAGCAACTACCTCACACCCGAACTGTGCGAGTTCCTCGCCGAGACAGGACACACCTGCAATGAGTGACACAACCGTCGACGACACAACATCACCAGACATGGTCGACACGCTCGACGAGAGCACGGCAGCCGAGCCAAGCGATCGTCGTGCAGCCAGGTTCGGGCTTCGCTTGATCGGGGAGATCATTCTCGGGGTTGCTCTTGGCGCACTGATTCTGTGGGTGCTCATCGTGTCGGTGAACGACGTCCAGTTCGTTTACCAAGGGTTCTAAGACATGAGCGATTGGTCGACTCGACCGTTGGCAGCTGCCGCACTCGAAACCCTGGGCCAGTGGCCGAACCTGGTCGAAGCCGTCGAGGATCTGACGAGCGAGTTTGGCAGTGAGTACCAGGACACCGTCGAACAGTACGTAGAGCGGATCGGGCCCTCAGAATCGGCGATCGAGATCGCTGTCGATGGCTACATCGAGATGACGATCGACACGCTGCGTCTTCAGGCCGATTACTTCCGCACCGGAGTGTTCTCCTCTGACCCATCGGAATTTGAGGCGGGCCTCCACGACGACCCCGAACTCATGCTCGAGCGTTACCTTCCGGGCCTGTACCTCGCCCAGGTCTTTTGGCCGAATCACTACCGCAAGCACCGCTGGTTCGCCGAGAACTATCTCCCACTCATCAATGCGGGGCACCGCGTGCTCGACGTCGGCACGGGGCCTGGCTCGTTTGGTACCAAGTGTCGGACACGTACCGGCGAGGTCGTATTCAACGACCTCAGCCCTCACTCACAGACGTTCGTCGATCGGGTGTATCCCGACGACACGAACCATTTCGTGACCGAGTCGTTTCTCGACGCCGATTTCGGCGGAACCTTTGACCACATCATCTTTAGTGAGGTGGTCGAGCACCTGCCCGATCCAGCCGCAGGGATGGATCGGCTCCACGAGCTGCTCGCCCCTGGTGGGCGTGCGTTCTTTTCGACCGCGACAAACGCTGCGTTCTATGACCACACGATCATCTTTGAAACCGAAGCCGAGATCGACGCAATGCTCGATCGGCATGGCTTTGACGTCCTCGATCGCCAGGCAGTGCTCGCCACACCTGGCCCTGAGGGCCGCGATGTGGTCGATATCAACGCCACCATCACCCGCCGTTAGGCCGTTATGGGGACAGGCCCCATGGTGGTCTTTTAGTGCTGGTTTAAGCAATCCCTTACGAACAGCGTGAAGACTGGGTACATGTCGTCCCACGACTCTTCTCGTTATCGCCGCGTGTCTCGTCGCGCAATGCTCAAGTCTTCCCTGGGCGTGGGATTCGCCGCGGTCACTGGGGTCGCGTGCGGAAATCAAGATGCCGAGGTCTTCGCCGGTGCTGTTGCCGACGCTGCCGCGCCAACAACATCATCAACCGCCGCTTCAACAACGGCGCCGACGACGTCAACGACAACGCAAACAACAAGCTCTTCAGCTGACCCGACCACATCCAGCGCACCGACAACCGATGCGGGAGCCGCCGAAGTGCTTGGCCCCGCAGTCGCCGGCGAGATGGTGATTGGGTACACCTACACCCGCGTCGGTGAAGGCAAGATCGAACCGCCCTACGTAGCGGTATGGATCGAGGACTCCGCGGGGGACTTGCTGCACACGATCCACCTCGAGTTCGATCAACGGCGCCGTCGCGGTGCGCGCTGGCTCGATCACCTCGATCGCTGGTTCGCGGTCGACACGGCCCGCATCGCCGACGGCGGCCCGGCTCAAGCGGCCACTATCTCGTCGGCGACTCGACCGCCCGGATCGTATGCGGTTGCCTGGGATGGACTCATCGACGGTGCGGTGGTGCCCGCTGGCGACTACTACATCTGCATCGAATCAGCGCGCGAGGACGGCCCGTACTCGTTGATTCGCGAGCCGTTCACCTTGACTGGCTCACTGGCCGAGACTGCCTTGCCCGACGACGGCGAGCTCTCCATGGCTACCGTACGGATAGATGTCTGATCCAGCGTCGGTACGAACCTCAGCCAATGTCGACGCTGCACGCAGCCGCATCGAGGCCCAACAGGCCCGACAACTCGGGGGTGCCACCCCGGGTACACCGTCGCAGAAGTCGAGTCGCCTATCGAACCGTTGGCAACGACGCATGCGTTGGGTTCACGTGTACGTCAGCATGGTGTCCTTCCTCATCATTGGCTTCTTTGCTGTCACGGGGATTCTGCTCAACCACCCGACGTGGCTCGGCGGAGACCAACTCGTCACTACCGTCGTCGAGGGCACGCTGCCCGACTCGGTGCGAACCGAAGATGGCGGGGTCGAGTTCTTGTTGGTGAGTGAATTCCTGCGAAGTGAGCACGGCGTCGTGGGCGAAGTCACCAATTTCGATCAGATCGCCGATGAGGGATCGATCAACTACACCGGCCCGGCCTACGGAGCGTCTGTCCGCTTCGACGTGTCGACTCTCGAATTCACCGCGGCAATAACCGAGGAGGGGTTCGTCAACGCAATGCGCGACCTTCACACCGGTAGCGATACCAACGCTGTGTGGACGTGGGTGATCGACATCACCTCGGGATTGCTCGCGCTCGTTGCGGTGTCGGGCCTCGGGATTCAACTCCTGTTGCGCAAACGCAGGACCAAGGCACTGATGTGGCTGGCGCTCGGCATGGTGGTCAGTGTCGTGCTCGTCTGGTTCACGATTGTGTGAACCGGTTCGACGACGTGATGGTCGAACCATTGGCCAAAACCACAAAGCAGTGGGCTTGCTCTGCCTCGATCAGCGAGAGCATTTCTGCTGGGTCGAGTACGAGCGCAACGGTTGCGAGCACATCGGCGGTCGCCGCGTCTGCGGCGACGACGGTCGCGCTCGCCACCCGATCCACCGGTAGACCGGTGCGCGGATCGAGGACTTTGCTGTAGCGCTTGCCATCGATGTCCCACCAGCGTCGAGCCCCGCCACTCGTCGCCAGGGCCTCGTTGGCGATCTCGACCGTAGCCATCGGGGCAACATTGTCGTAGGGGCGAGCCGGATCTTCGATACCCACCACCAACGAGCCAACTCCTCGATGGACGAGGTCGCCGCCGATGTTCAGCCACGCAGCGTTGATCAAGTCAGGCTCGGCGTCAAGGCTGGACGCCAGCGCAGTATCAGCAATCCAGCCCTTGGCAATCCCGTTGAAATCAAGATCGGCGACCCGGTCTTGGGCGAGTAGGTCGAGAACATCGCGGAGCGATTCTTGGCTGGGGAGCGTGTCGAGCCCGGCAGCGTTCTCCCACAGCGAAGTCAGCCGAGCAATCCCCGGGTTGAAGGCGCCGCTGGTGCGCTCGCGCCAGTGCTCGGCGAGGTCGCGCACCGCCACGAGCTCGGGAACCTCGGTCTGGCCGGTCAGCCTGAGGGCATGCAACGCGCTCGTCTCGTCGAACAACGTAAAGATCGATTCGAGTCGAGCAACCTCGGCAAACACGGCGTCTTCGGCGCTCGTTGCGTCCGCGTCGGCGTGAACAAGCACCGACACCTCTGCCCGAGTCCCGAGAAGTGGGTCCTGAACCTTCGTCACGTGCTCAGGATATTCCCGACGTCTCGTCGGAATTCGTTTCATGGGTACCATGCGGTCGCTCGTTTCAACCTGGAGGGCCTGTGGATCAACCACCCGGACAAGAATTTGCGAATCTGAGTTTCGGAACGCAGGTGCGAAAGTCGCCCTATACCGACGCAGCACTGCGCTGGGGGGCAACCGGGCTTTCGGTCTACAACCACATGTACATCCCTCGCGACTTCGGCGATCAGACTCAGAACTTCTGGAACCTCGTCAACGATGCGATCCTCTGCGATGTCGCTGTAGAACGCCAGGTTGAAATAACCGGCCCCGATGCTGGCCGCTTCACCCAGTTGCTGTGCCCGCGCGATCTCTCTTCGTGCGAGGTCGGCCAGTGCAAGTACGTGATCCTGGTCGACCAGGACGGTGGCGTTATCAACGACCCGATCCTGCTCAAGTTGGCCGAAGATCACTTTTGGCTATCGATTGCAGACAGCGATGTGCTGCTCTGGGCAAAGGGAGTAGCGGTCAATTCGGGACTGGACGTTTCGATTCGTGAGCCAGACGTGTCTCCGCTTCAACTCCAGGGTCCAAAGTCACGCGACATCCTGTGTGCAGCGTTTGGCGAGGAACTCCGAGACCTTCGCTATTACCGCTTCGTCGAACACGTCTGGGACGGCGTCCCGCTCGTGATTTCGCGAACGGGTTGGTCGAGCGAGTTGGGCTACGAAATCTTCCTGCGTGATGGCTCCGCAGGGGATCGACTGTGGGAGCACATCATGGCCGTCGGTCAACCGATGGGTCTGCACCCTGGGCACACGTCGAGCATTCGGCGGATCGAGGGTGCGATGTTGTCGTATCAGGCCGATATGGACCTCTCGGTCAACCCGCTTGAATTGGGAATGGATCGCCTGATCGACCTCGACATGGAGGCCGACTTTGTCGGCAAGGCTGCCCTGACTCGCATTCGTGACGAAGGCACCTCTCGTTCGTTTGTTGGTTTGGTCCTCGACGGTGATCCGCTCGAGGGGTCGAATCCGGAGAACTGGCCGGTACGTCACGATGGCGATGTTGTTGGCTACATCACCTCTGCTCTCTACTCGCCGCGTCTCGAACAGAACATTGCGCTGGCTATCGTCGAGAATGCTGGTGCAGATCTGGACACCGTGCTCGACATCGACCTCGGTGCCGAGAGCAGGTCAGCGACCGTGGTCCCAAAGCCATTCTTCGACCCGAAGAAGAAATTGGCCGCTGCGAGCTAGCGTCCGATCGGACACGGCGCGGGAGTGATTCGTCTTGTCCTTCGCTCA
>CAZMYN010000151.1:0-8082 GCA_964570495.1 uncultured Acidimicrobiales bacterium
TTCTCGAAGTGACTTCGGCTAAATTGCGCGCAAAACTGACTCTAGAACGTTCAACACCGGAGACCCCCCACGTGAGTACAACCAACGCCGTAGACGACCTCGAACTTGAGGTACGTACCTACGCAGACCGGTTCCAGCAGTTGGTCAACAACGTCGAGCGCGTCATTCACGGCAAGACGAGAGAGATTCGCTTGGCGTTCTTGTGCATGCTCGCGCAGGGCCATTTGCTTATCGACGACGTGCCCGGCACGGGTAAAACGTCGCTGGCACGAGCGCTTGCGGAGTCCGTGGACGGAACGCTGACCCGAATTCAGTTCACACCGGATCTCCTGCCCACCGACGTAACCGGTGTCCAGATCTTCAACCAGTCGAACTCCGAATTCGAGTTTCATCCCGGTGCGGTCTTTGCGAACGTCGTTCTCGCCGACGAGATCAACCGTGCCTCTCCAAAGACCCAGTCGTCATTGCTCGAGGTCATGGAGGAATATCAGGTCACCGTCGACGGCGTCCCACGTCCGGTTCCCAACCCCTTCCTCGTGGTCGCGACACAGAACCCTGTCGAGCACGACGGCACCTACGCCTTGCCCGAAGCGCAGATCGATCGCTTCATGATGCGCTTGACGATTGGTTACCCGAGCGCCGTTGCAGAAATCGACATCATCGACAGCGCTCCTGCTGGCCGTACCCGCATCGACGTCGAGCCGGTGCTCTCGACCGAAGAGGTTCGCCAGATGGCTCGGGTCGCTGACCTCATTTACATCTCGCCAGCCGTACGTCAGTACATCGTCAGCATTGTTCGTGCGACCCGCGAACTTCCTGAGCTGCGCATCGGTGTGAGCCCGCGCGGTTCGATCGCACTCGGGCGAACCGCTCGGGCGCTTGCTGCAGCGAACGGTCGCCCCTTCGTGACCGCCGATGACGTGAAGGATCTCACCGAGTCCGTTCTGGCACATCGCATGTTGCTCAAGCCAGAGTCCGAGTTCGAAGGAATCGACTCGATCGAATTGTTGCGGGCGGTGCTGGCGGAGATCCCAACGCCGAAAGAGCGCGTCGAGCGCTAATTCAGTGCTGACAACTGCCGGAAGAACTTTTCTTGCGCTCGGCGCCGTGACCTTCGTGCTCGGCGTGGTGTTTGGCTACCAAACGTTGAGCGCTCTCGGTATAGCGCTGCTGATCGCGGTCGTTATCGGGCGATTGTGGATCCTTCGCCGCCCACGCGTCGATGCGGTCCGCGTCGTTGCTCCAGAGCGAGTGCGCGCTGGGCGTCCAGCGCGCTCGGATCTGACCATTACGAACTCTGGTCGTCGTCGCACGTCGGGCGGCATTGCGCTCGAGCAGTTCGGCGACACGCAATTGCCGATCGAACTCCCGAGCCTTGAACCCTCCGAGTCCGCGACGATCACCACCGAGCTTCCCACTTCCGAGCGCGGCGTCTTTCGGGTCGGTCCGCTCGACATCACTCGCGCAGACCCATTTGGTCTCGTCCGCTCGGGTGAACCCGATGAGGGCATCACCAACCTGTGGGTTCATCCAACCATCCATCAACTCGAGCCGTTCCCGAGCGGCATCGCACGCGATCTCGAAGGCCCCGACAGCGGTGAGGCGCTCGAAGGCGGGATTACCTTCCACACGTTGCGCGATTACGTGCGAGGCGACGACCTTCGCTTGATTCACTGGCGCTCGTCGGCACGCTCGAACAAGTTGATGGTTCGACACAACGTCGACACCAACCAGCCTCGCTCCCTCGTAGTGCTCGACACGCGGGCCGTGTCCTACTCCGCAGAGGGCTTTGAGGATGCCGTTCGAGCTGCAGCGTCGATCGTTGTTGCATCGATGAACCGGGGTTTTGAATTCCGCCTTCTCACCACCGACGGACTCGAACTCAATCAGGTCATGCCGCCGGCGACCATCATGGATCGGCTCGCGGAGATCTCGCTGTCATTTCGTGGCACCATAGAGGAGACGCTAGACACGGTGAAATCCGACTTGGGCGGGGTGTCTTTGGCGCTGATCACCGGCGGACTCCCAGGTGAGGAACTGTCTCGCCTGAACCGATTTAACGAGAGGTTCGATGTTGTGACCGTGGCTCGATTTACCGACCAAGAACTAGAGGGCGGAATTGCCGACGCGACCGTTATCACCGCATCGTCTAGCGAAGACTTTGCTCGGGCCTGGAACAAAGTGACTCGACGAGCATGAAGCAACAAGTCTTTCTCGGCCAGGTATCTGTTGCAGGCCTGCTTCTCACGGTCTCTGCACTCTTTTACAGCCGCGTCTTTGGTGGTCCGGGATGGATTGCTCCGGTCATCGGTGCAGTCCTGCTCTCCGGGATCATTTCGGTCGGACTGGGACGCACGAGGATGGGTCGTTGGCTCCGAGCGATCGCGCTGTTGCTCGCGGGCATCTTTTTCGTTGCATTGGCGGTGATCTTGCCGGGTACAAACTTTGGCTCCGGCAACGAGATCGCGACCGCCTTCTTTGAGGCGACCGTCGACGGGTGGCGCAACTCGCTCGCCGCGACACTGCCGATCGACACGAGCCTGCCAGCGCCGCTCGGCTTTATCACCGCCGTTGGCTGGATTGTCGGCTCGGCAACCGGGGTCTTGGTCGCCCGATCCGACCAGACCGCCAGCCCAATCATCCCACCTGTGCTGTTCGCGGCCCTCTCGTTGCCGCTGGCTGCGCCGTCGGGTGTTGCGGCCTATGTCTTGATTGCGGCCCTTGTTGGCTCGGCACTGTTGTTGGCGCTCGTTCGAGCCGTCCCTCAAGCGCAAATCTCCGGGCCCGCACGCGACCGTGTCACCGAGTTCGTAGGCGAACGGATGCTGAGCGAGCGGCTGATCGGCGGGGCACCGGTGCTCTTGTTGCTTGCACTGCTTACCCCGCTCATCGCACTCGTGTTGCCCTTCGACAGCGAAGAACCGTTCGACCCGCGGCGCTTGCGCGACGAAGAGGTCGTGACCGCGAGCGCTGTCAACCCGCTGGCCGAGATCAAAGCCAAGCGAGAATCTCAGGAGAGCGTCTTTGAGCTCGTGGTCCCCGCGGCGCCCTCGGCTGGTTTCTTTGACCGGATGCCGCTCGTCTCCCTCGAAAATTACGACGGAGCGAACTGGACGACAGATGGCACCTACAGCGCTACGTCAGCTGACATCACGCCGAACATCGAACTCAACGTCGATGCAATCCAGGCTGTTCGACAACAGGTCGAGATCCTCGACGAGAGTTCGCCGTGGCTTCCGGCCGCTCAACCAGTGACGCGCATCGAAGGCAACGACATTTGGTTCGACGAAGACTCCGGCTCACTTCTCGATCGCACCGAGTCCAGCACCCGGACCTACACGGTCGAGTCACGTATTGCTGTTCCAACCGACGAAGATCTACGAAATGCAGTGGTCGACCGGTCCGACCCTCGCTTTGTCGTGTTGCCGCCGGTGAACCCTGACTCGCCATTCGAAGTGCTGGCGACCCGGATCTCGGGTACCAACGACTATGACCGCTTGGTTGCCCTTGAGGGGTTCTTGCGAGAAGAGTTCACCTTCGTTACCGACGGCGCCTCCGGATCGGCTCTTGGGCGAGTCGAAGAGTTTCTGATCGACGGCGAGGGTTACCGCGACCAGTTCGTCTCGGCGTTCGCCATTGCGGCACGTCGTGAGAACTTCCCGACACGCATCACTGTCGGCTATCGCATCACCGAAGAAAGCGAAGACACCTCGGTCTTCTTGAACACCGTGACCACCGAGCAATACGACGCTTGGCCCGAAGTGCTCTTCGAAGGAATTGGCTGGGTTGCATTCGACCCGGTTCCAACAGTCAGTGGCGAAGCTGGAGCAAACAACGACGACGCAACCCAGATCCCCGAGGGTCAACCCGCACCGCAGGGGCCTTCGCCGACGGCCTCTGACCCCGAACAAGACGACCAACTCGAAGACGACGAACAACTAGTCAGTGCGACGGTTCGCCTCTTGGTCGTCGGCGGAATCTTCTTCTTCCTGTTCCCGATCTTGCTGGCCCTGATCATCATCTTTGCCAAACTGATCCGACGTCGATACCGCAAGAACATCGAGAACCCGACCGAACGAGTTCTGGCTGGATGGCAAGAATCGAAAGACCGTCTACTCGAGGCCGGCGTCGAAGTTCGCCCCGACATGACCGTAAAGGAGATCGTGTCGGCCAGCCGCAAAGAGCTCGGCGTGCATGCGTCGTCCTCGCTCAGCGCTCTTGCGCCCTACGTCACCACCACGATCTACTCCGAGCGCAGCCCCGGCGATGCCGCCGCCGACCAGGTGTGGGCCGACGTCGACACGTTCGATCGCCAGCTCAGCGAGAGTCGCTCGCGAGGCCAAAACATCAAGGCCAAGGTCGACCCAAGGCCCCTGCTCGAAAAAGTCTGAGTATCGGCTCAGGCCTTCTCGACGGCTGCTTTGTAGGTGGACAGGGCCCGGTCACGGGCGAAGGCGTGGTCGATGATTGGTTCGGGGTACGTGTCGCCAAGGATGACGTTGGCAGCGACGAGATCGAGCGGAGCTGCTTTGACGGGCCAGTGGATGGCTTTGCTGTCGAGCGCGCGTAACTCGGGGATCCAGGTACGGATGTAGTCGCCGGCTTTGTCGAACTTTTCGCTTTGGGTGATTGGGTTAAAGACGCGGAAGTATGGCGACGCGTCGGTGCCGGTGCCCGCAACCCATTGCCAGTTGCCTGCGTTCTGGCTGGGTTCGGCGTCGATGAGCAAGTGGCGGAACCAACGCTCGCCTTCGCGCCAGTCGATGAGCAGGTCTTTCACGAGGAACGAGCCCGCAATCATGCGGACACGGTTGTGCATCCAACCGGTTTGAGCGAGTTGACGCATACCTGCATCGACGATCGGGTAGCCAGTGCGGCCGTCTTTCCATGCTTGGAGGCCCACCGGGTCGTCGAGCCAGGCAATGTTGTTGTACCGAGGTCGGATTGCCGAGTCGATCATGTGTGGGTTCTCGAACATCAGGTGCGCGTACCAGTCACGCCAGGCAAGCTGGCGGACAAACGCCTCGCGCCCCGCTGTCGAGGTTCCGACGATGTCGTAGACGGTTCGTGGTGAGACCGTGCCGAAGCGAAGATGAGCCGACAGTTGCGACGTGCCCGGTATTGCGGGGAGATTGCGGGTGCGTTCGTAGCCGTCGACACCGTCGAGCCATGTGGCGAGCGCGTCGTGAGCGCCCGAGTTGCCTGGGGAGACGGGCGCAGTGCCGTATTCGGGCATGGGAGCAGCCTTGATCGAATCGATCGTGACCAGTTCGGCGTCGCCGCCTCGGGGAAGCTCGGGTAGCGGCGTTGTGAGCCACGTCTTCGAAAACGGCGTGAAGACCCGCGACAACGTACCCTTCTGCGTCAGGACGGTTCCTGGTTCGGCAACGAGCGTGCCCCAGTACTTCGCAATCTCCGCATCGACCTGCTCGGCAATGGCGTTGTCCCGGCGTCGGGCGAAGCCGCTGACGGCACGGTTGAGGTGCAATACGTCGACTTCCCGGCACGCCTGGGGCACGACCGAACGCGGATCGCCCTCGGCGATCATCAATTTGCCACCGAGCGCCGCGACGTCGGCCGCCAACGAAGCGACGTTGGCCAGGAACTGGTTGCGTCGGTACTCGCCGACAGATCCAAGAATTGCCGGGTCGAGTACAACCAATGCCGCCACATAGTCGTGTTGTGCGGTCGCCTGTGCCCAGGCCGGGTTGGCCTCGAGGCGTAGATCGTTTCGAAACCACACCAGGCCGGTCGACATGTTTCTCACCGTATGCCGTGCCCGTGATGTTGTAGGGGACTCAGCAGCGATACGATCGCTCCGTGGCATTCGAGGTAGAAACCCAGGTCTTCAACGGACCTCTCGACCTCCTTTTGCATCTCATCCTTTCCGAAGAGGTCGAGATCTACGACATTTCGCTTGCGACGATCGTCGATGCGTACCTCACCGAGATCGAGAAGATGGAAACACTCGACCTCGAAGTGGCCACCGAGTTCTTGTTGATCGCCGCAACGCTCGTCGAACTGAAGGCCCGCCGACTATTACCCGAGGACGACAGTTTCGACCTCGACGACGAGCTCGCTCTCTTCGAAGAACGTGACCTGTTGCTTTCGCGGCTCGTCGAGTGCAAGACGTTCAAGGATGCAGCGTCGGTCCTGCGTCAGCTCCACGAAGCTGGTCGGCGAACCTATCCACGAGTCGCTGGCGTAGAGGAGCAGTTTCTCGACCTCGCTCCCGACATGCTCGAAGGCATCGACGTCAACGATCTGCGCGACGCATTCGCACGGGCGATGGCGCCAAAGCCCGAGCCCACGGTCGACTTCTTCCATGTCAGTGCCGTGAAGGCATCGGTGTCCGATGCAGTGCGCGAGATGATCGATGAACTGCCCGGAGCTGGGCGCGTCAACTTCCGCGACTTGACCGCAGGTTTGGTCGATCGGATCGAGGTCGTCGTGCGCTTCCTCGCGATCCTCGAACTGTTTAAACAAGGCCTCATCGACATTCGCCAAGCACAGGCATTCGGCAACATTGAACTCGAATGGGTCGGCGGCAACCCCGCCGACGCCTACGAGGCGCTGGCAATCGATTCTTACGACGGATAACCAACCTGATGAACAACCCCCAAGACACCGCAGCAACAGCGACCGACGACCGAGCGTTGCCCGAAGAGCTGACCGCAGCCATCGAGGCCGTACTCATGGTCGCCGAGCGCCCCATCGAACCTCGCCTGCTCGCCCAACTGGTCGAGACGAGCGAAGAGTTGGTCGAGGCCACGTGCGCGGCCCTCGACTCGACCTATCGCGAGCAAGGCCGCGGCTTCATCCTTGCCCGCGTCGCTGGCGGGTACCGGTATCAGAGTCACCCCGAACAGGCCGCCTACGTCGAACGCTTTGTTCTCGAAGGCCAATCGAGTCGCCTATCGGCCGCCGCGCTTGAAACGCTGGCGATCGTTGCGTACAAGCAGCCAATCTCGCGAGCACAGGTCGCTGCTATCCGTGGTGTGTCTGTCGATGCCGTGATGCGAACGCTGACCCAACGCGGCTACATCGCTGAAGTCTCTCGTGACTCTGGCCCCGGCCAAGCAATCATGTACGGAACAACAGCGCTGTTCCTCGAACGGCTCAACATCGATTCGATCGTCGATCTGCCAGAGTTGGTCGATTTCGTTCCGAGCTCGGACATTGTCGAGGCTCTGGAGCATGGCTTGCGTTTCGACAGTACCGAAGCCGACGCCGCTACCGAAACCGACCGCGAGGCAGAGCCGGAACTCACCGAGCAGAGCGCCGACGAGGTTATCGATTTGCGCGATTCGGCGACTGGCTACACCGATCCGGTGGCTAGCGAAGGCGAATGAGCGAGTCGGCGGCGGAGCCTGTCCGCCAGCGAGTACAAAAGGCACTCGCCGCTGCTGGTGTGGCGTCACGCCGTGTTTGCGAGGACATGATCGAGGACGGGCGAATCACCGTCAACGGGACGGTGGCGACCCTCGGTGACAAGGTCGATCCCGCCGTGGACGAAATTCGAGTGGATGGCGCGGTCGTCACGATCGACCCCACTCGGCGCACCGTCTTGTTGAACAAGCCAGTCGACGTCATCTCGACCGCAGCAGACACCCACGACCGACAAACCGTGGTCGATTTGGTCGGTGCGCCCGAGCGGCTCTATCCGATCGGTCGTCTCGACGCCGACAGCGAAGGTCTGATCCTGTTGACCAACGATGGTGGGTTGACCCAACGGCTGACCCATCCCTCCTTTGGCGTCGACAAGGAGTATTTGGTCAGTGTCGAAGGGGGAGCTCCGAGCCGCGGCGCCTTGCGTACTCTGCGCGAAGGTGTCGAGCTCGACGATGGGATGACCTCGCCGGCCAAGGTCGCAGCCGTTTCGCCCGGGTTGTTGAAGATCGCCATTCACGAGGGCCGCAATCGGCAGGTTCGGCGTATGTGCGCTGCGGTTGGACATCGGGTGACTCGCCTCGTGCGCACCCGCATCGGAACCGTCACCGACACGAACCTCGCCCCGGGGCAGTGGCGTGACCTGAGCGCAGCAGAACTGCGCGAACTTGAAGCAGCTATTGCTGCTGCTGC
>CAZMYN010000152.1:0-8054 GCA_964570495.1 uncultured Acidimicrobiales bacterium
CAGCCAGCCAGCCACGGTGTCGGTTACCCGTGTGGCGTTGAGCGTGCACACCAGCGGCAAGAACCCACCGGTCGCGTCGGCAAAGCCCGCAACCTCGCCGGAGGGGTCGGCGGTTGGCGTCGACGACACCGCCGAGACAACACCCGACGTACCGAGCGACATGACCGCGTCACCCGGCTGAAGCCCGAGACCGAGGGCTCCGCCCATGTTGTCGCCTGTCCCTGGGCCTACCTGGACACCATCGGGTAGTCCGAGCGCTGCGGCCGCGTCGCTGGTGACTGTGCCAGCTACCGCTGTTGGATCGAGCACCTTCGGAAGTCGCTCTGCCCACTCGATGCCGTCGATCGAGCAGTGTTCGAGGAGCTCGGGCAGGTACGCGTCGGCGGTGGGGTCGAACCAGCCTGTTCCCGACGCATCGCCCCGGTCGGTGACGTGTTCGCCGGTGAGCCGCCAGGTGAGATAGTCGTGCGGCAACATGATCTTGGCGACCCGGCGCAGCGCGTCGGGTTCGTTGGCGAGCACCCAGGCAAGCTTGGTGATGGTGAAGGCCGCTCCTGGCACCGACCCACAGGACCGAGCGAAGGTCCCCGCTCCGACGGCCTTGACGAGCTCGGCGGCTTCGGGGGCTGAGGTCGTGTCGTTCCATAGTTTCGCTGGCCGTACAACCCCGCCCGTCTCGTCGAGCAACACGAGCCCGTGCTGCTGACCGGCAACACTCATCGCCACCACGTCGTTGCGGATGTCGCCGAGCTGCTCGCAGGCCGACGCGAGGGCCCCCCACCATGCCGCAGGATCTTGTTCGCTCACCGGAGGTGTTGTCGGCGGATGTTTCGCCGAACCCGACCCGACCACCTCACCCGTACCGATTCGGCGTGCCTCGACCTTTGTCGATTGTGTTGAGGAGTCGACTCCGAGCACAACTGCATCTGCTGGGGGCGACGGTGCTGAATCAGCCATGGCAGGATTGTACGCACGGGATCCACCCGGGGGTCGAACTCGCCACGAGGAGGAACGTTGACGACCGAATATGTCGATGTTCTCATTGTCGGCGCCGGCATTTCTGGGATCGGGGCCGCATACCACCTCATGGACCAGTGCCCGGATCGTTCGTTTGCGATTGTCGAGGCTCGCGACTCGATCGGCGGTACGTGGGACCTCTTCCGGTACCCGGGCATCCGTTCAGACTCCGACATGTTCACGCTCGGCTACAGCTTCAAGCCATGGACGCGCGAGAAGACGATCGCCTCGGGCGAGACGATCATGAGCTATCTCGAGGAAACGGTCGACGAATTCGGAATCGGCTCCCATATCCGATTTGGTCAGCGCGTCACGAAGGCCAGCTGGTCGACGCTCGAGGAACGCTGGACCGTGTCGATCATGAACGCCGAAGATCGAGCGACCGAGATGACATGCGGCCTGCTCTACATGTGCGCTGGCTACTACAGCTACAAGGGCGGCCATCGTCCGTATTTCGCGAACGAAGAGGAGTTCGCCGGACCGATAATCCATCCTCAGCAATGGCCCGAAGACCTCGACTACGCAGCAAAGCGCGTTGCGATCATCGGCTCGGGCGCAACGGCGATGACGCTCGTGCCGACCATGGCCAAGACCGCCGAACACGTCACCCTCGTGCAGCGTTCACCCTCCTATGTGCTTGCCCGCCCGTCCGTCGACCCCGTCAACACCCAGCTGCGACGCATCATGTCCGACGGGGCCGCCTCGTCGATCACCCGCGCCAAGAACATTCGCCTCACGGCGCTGCTGTATAACAAGACCCGCACCGACCCAGACAAGATTCGGGCGATGCTACTCAAGGGAGCGCGAGACGTTCTCGACGATCCGACACTTGTCGATCAGCACTTCTCCCCCTCCTATAGCCCGTGGGATCAGCGCCTGTGCCTACTCCCCGACGGTGACCTGTTCGAGGCCATCAACGACGGCACCGCGTCGATGGTCACCGACACGGTCGAGAGGTTCACCTCGACGGGCCTACAGATGGCGTCGGGCGAGCATGTCGATGCCGACATCATCATCACCGCAACCGGACTGAACGTCGTGACTCTGGGCGAAGCCGACATCGTGGTCGATGGCACCGCTGTCGACTTCGGCGCCACCTGGACCTACAAGGGGTTTGCCTACAGCGATGTCCCGAATCTGTTGTCCTCGTTCGGCTACGTGAACGCCTCGTGGACCCTTGGTTCCGAGCTCACGAATGTGTATGCCTGCCGCCTGCTCAACCACATGCGCGAAACCGGGACCTCGGTCGCCACGCCTCGCCTACGGCCCGGCGACCACGACATGGTTGCGCGTCCATGGATCGACGATTTCAGCGCGAACTATCTGGCGAGGGTGATGGACAAGATGCCTCGCCAGGGTGACCGTGAGCCGTGGCTCAACACACAGGACTATCTGAAGGACCGCACGTTCATCGGCAAAGCACCGATCGACGACGGCGTCATGACCTTCACCTAACGCTTCAAGATTTGTCCCTTGTTTGGGACCGTATAGGTACCAAACGGGGGACAAATCTTTACTTGCGGAGTTGGGAGACGTCGCGGACGGCGCCTCGGTGGGCCGAGGTTGTCATTGCGGCGTACGCCTGGAGCGCTTGGCTCACAACACGGTCACGATCGACCGGGGTGTAGGCGTCCTTACCCCGAGCCTCTTGGGCTGCTCGGCGTTCGGCGAGAACCGCATCGGGCACATCGAGTGTGATCGAGCGATGCGGGATGTCGAAGGTGATCATGTCGCCGTCTTCGACCAGGGCGATGAGACCACCGTCGGCAGCCTCGGGCGAGACGTGTCCGACCGATAGGCCCGACGTTCCCCCCGAGAAGCGACCGTCGGTGAGCAACGCACACTGCGCGCCAAGTCCGCGGCTCTTGATGTAGGTGGTCGGGTAGAGCATCTCTTGCATCCCGGGGCCACCCTTTGGGCCTTCGTAGCGAATGACGACGACCTCGCCGGCCTCGATCTCTTCGAGAACGCCTTCCATGGCGTCATCTTGAGACTCATAGACGCGGGCTGGGCCAGTGAACTTCCAGATCGACTCGTCGACGCCGGCGGTCTTGACGATGCAGCCATCTTCGGCGAGGTTGCCAAACAGCACAGCAAGCCCACCCTCCGACGAGTAGGCGTGGTCGGCAGAACGAATACAGCCGTTCTCGCGATCGTCGTCGACGGTGTCCCAGCGGGTGGCCTGACTAAAGGCAACTTGGGTTGGGATGCCCGCGGGCCCTGCACGCCAGAACGTCCGGACCTCCTCGGATGGGTCGAGAGCAATGTCCCATTGAGCGAGGGCGTCGTCCCAGTTGTTCGAGTGAATAAGAGGGGTGGAGGTGTCGATGATTCCGCCACGAGCAAGCTCGCCCATGATGGCGGGAATGCCGCCAGCACGATGCACGTCTTCGACGTGGTACTGCTCGACCGACGGCGCGACCTTGCACAAGTTCGGAACCCGACGGCTGAGCCTGTCGATGTCGGACATCGTGAAATCGACTTCGCCCTCTTCGGCTGCGGCGAGCAGATGAAGGATCGTGTTGGTGGAACCGCCCATGGCAATGTCGAGTGACATGGCGTTCTCGAACGCGGTCTTGGTGGCAACGCTGCGCGGCAGAACCGAGTCGTCGCCCTTTTCGTAAAAGCGCTTCGAGATATCGACGATGATGCGGCCAGCCTCAAGAAACAGCCGTTCACGGTCGGCGTGGGTGGCGAGCGTGGTGCCGTTGCCCGGGAGCGACAACCCAAGTGCTTCGGTAAGGCAGTTCATCGAGTTCGCGGTGAACATGCCCGAACATGAACCGCACGTCGGGCATGCCGAACGCTCGATGGCAAGCACGTCTTCGTCGCTAACGCTGGTGTCGGCAGCCTTCATCATGGCGTCGACAAGGTCGACCTTGACTTCGACGCCTGCGAGCTTGGTCTTACCCGCCTCCATTGGCCCGCCCGAAACAAAGACGGTTGGCACGTTCAGACGCATTGCGGCCATGAGCATGCCGGGGGTGATCTTGTCGCAGTTGCTGATGCACACGAGGGCATCGGCCTTGTGTCCGTTCACCATGTACTCGACAGCGTCGGCAATGAGCTCTCGGCTTGGGAGGCTGTAGAGCATGCCCGAGTGGCCCATCGCAATGCCGTCGTCGACCGCGATCGTGTTGAACTCTTTGGCAACGCCGCCAGCCTTCTCGATCTCGCGGCCGACGAGTTGGCCCATGTCTTTGAGATGGACGTGACCAGGTACGAACTGCGTGAAGCTATTGGCCACCGCAATGATTGGCTTGTTGTCGAAGTCGTCGTCGGTCATGCCAGTGGCACGCCACAAGGCACGCGCACCCGCCATGTTGCGACCGCTGGTCGATTCGTGAGAGCGATAGGAAGCCATCTACAAAGTCTAGGTGCGCGTTCGCAAGCCGAACCAACGGGATCTGTGGCGGTAGGTTTCTGGAATGCGAAAGTTCCTCATCGATACCGACACCGCAAGCGACGATGCCGTTGCGATGTGTATGGCTCTCCAGCACCCCGACGTCGACGTGCTTGCGTTCACTCTCGTCGCTGGAAACGTGCCCCATGACCAAGCGGTCCAGAACGCGCTCTACACGGTCGAGCTTTGCGGCAAGTCGACTCCTGTGTATGTCGGGGCTACCCGACCGATGCTGCGCGACCTGACCACGGCCCAAGAGGTGCACGGCGAGGACGGCATGGGCGACATTGGTCTGCCGCTCTCGGGTCGCAAGCCCGCCGATGGATGGGCTCCACAGGTCATCATCGACACGGTCCGTACCCACCCAGGCAAGATCACCCTCGTGACGCTCGGCCCGCTAACCAACGTCGCGATAGCGCTGTTGATGGCACCCGACATTGCTGAGTTGGTTGACCGCGTGGTGTGCATGGGTGGAACCGGCGAGCACGGCCCAGGCAACATCTCCCCGACCGCTGAGTTCAACTTCTTCGTCGACCCCGAGGCCGTCCGGGTCGTTCTGCGTTCGGGGATGCCATTGGAATTCGTTGGCTGGGATATTTCGATCGCGTCAGCGGTCGTGACGCCCGAGCGCGCCACACAGATCCGAGCGGTCGGTCCACTGGGCGAATTCGCGATCGACATCCAAGCCACGCTGCAGAACTATGCGTGGGAAGAGACCCGGCTCGAGGGTCCCGATTTTCCCGACCCCATCGCCATGGCTCACGCCATCGACCCAACCCCGGCAACGACCGAGCACCTGGGCGTGGATATTGCCATCGGCGCTGAACCAATGCGGGGCACGATGATCGTCGACCATTACGGATTCGCTCAGATGGACAAGAACGTCCAGGTCGTTACTGAGTACCCCGAAGACAAGTTCTTCGAGCTGTTGCTACGCCTCTTGGGCTGAGCGGAGCTCGCGAAGCGAACATGTAGACAGACTGGGGATGTCGGGCACCGTCCCGACAAGTTACAGCTCGCGCTCTTGAAGCAGGCGAAGCTGTTCGTCGAGGTGGGATGCCTCGACTTTGGCAATCTTGGCGAAACTATTTTCGACCACCTTTGCCACAACCTTGTTGAAGAGAACGAGGGTGACTCCAATAGCAACGACCAGGAGCAGGGTGTTAGCGACAGCTTCGATCAGCAACATCTACATCCATCGGTTCCACTGTGCCCGTCTTTACCAAAAACGGACCCCAACATTTGGCTAGCGAGATTCGCTAGGAACCACCTGGTGAACCGAAGGATCACATATCCAGGCGCCATCGCGCTCAGCTTCTAGCACCCGTGCGATTTCATCGCTGTTCACGACGAAGGACCGAGCGTCGTCAGCAACCGGGCGGCCAAAGATAATGCCGACCAGACGTTCGTCATCGTCGAAGACTCCGCCGCCGCTTTCGCCGAGAGCGACCCGCTCGTCGAGCTCGTAGCCAAACCGGCTGATTCGTTCGAGCGAGCGGACTCCCTCGATACGTACCTCGACTGGACGCAACACCACAGCCGAGGTATTTCCCGACACTCCGACCGAGGCGAAGTGAACACGATCCCCCGTAGTGACGACACCGAGATCTACCGGCGTTGCACTCGCCCGGCCTACCTGGAGCAGCGCCAGGTCGCCAGCACGATCGAACACCACGATCTCGGCACGCTCGGTACCAAAGTCGCCGCTGACGTCGACCTGTCCGGCTCCGGAGACAACATGAGCTGCCGCGAGGACCCAACCGTTTGCCACCACAACTCCTGCCCCGGTCGTGCTTGAGGCATGCCCACATGCGGTTGTTTCAATCGACACGGCTCGACCTTGCGGAGAGGTGGTTTCGGCGGAGACCGCGGGCACGTCGTCCGGAGAGGTGGATTCGGCGCTGCACGCCAATCCAGCAAGGCTCAAGGCCGCGACCGTCGCAGCGGCCCTCCAGCTGATCATCTCTGCGAGATCGTGACCATTGCGCCCTGGTAGCGCTTCATGACGCTGTAGGTCGCCTTGTTCACCTTCCACTCGGTGAGAACCAGGTTGCTACTGACCGGCGTAATCACGGTCGTGTCGGGCAGGCGCTTGATGAGCTCGGTTGCCTTTTGGCGAACCCGGCTCGATCGAAGGAGCACGAGTCCTTCGGTGGTGCGGGCGAGGACTCGGTATTCAGTAGTGGCCATCGCCGCAAGCGATGCTCCGGCGAGAGCAAGTCCGACCCGCCCGCTCCAGGCGGTGATGCCGACGACAAACGCCAGCACGAAGAGACCGACGAACGCCGCCCCGGCGTACGGGATGAGAAGGTGATGGCGGCGCCACATGTGCACAAGATCTCGTATCCGCTCGCCGTCGCTCAGGTGAGGGCGAACAGAGTCGTAGAGAATTCGTTGTCGCATCGAACGAGTGTGTCCGATCTAGTGAGTTGACCGCAAGGGCCCTCGCCTGTCCCTTGGTGGTAGCAAATCGCCACTACCACCAAGGGACATTTTGGAGGGAATTGCTAACTTAGAGCTGACTCTGAGAGTTCAGGTACGAGCGCTCGGCCAAGCCGTGCCAGTCGGAGACTGCGTCACGGTACTCACGCCACGGACCGAGGATCTCGGCGAAGCGAGAGTCATCGGCAGCAATGGTGTCGAGTACCGTCTCGGTCTCTTCCTTGAACGCCGACATGATCTCTGGGCTGAACTCCTGCACCGTCGCGAATTCGCGAATGGTGTTGATGTCAACCGGGTTGAGCGTGTCATAGGTAGCAAGCATGTTCTGGTTCGCCATCGCAGCAGCTGCCTCGATAGCAACCTGGTACTGCTCGGGAAGCCCGTTCCATGCCTCGAGTGGGAACTGCACCTCGAGAGCGGTTCCTGGCTCCCACCAACCTGGGTGGTAGTAGAAGAGCTCGCCGTCGAACTCGTCGAGACCCAAGATGAGGTCGTCGGTAGGTCCAACGAACTCAGCAGCGTCGATTGCGCCGGTCTGGATTGCCTGGAGGATTTCGCCACCAGCAAGGGAGACCTGCTCGCCGCCGAGGTTCGTGAGAACCTGGCCGGCAATTCCTGGGATACGCATCGTGAGGCCGTTGATATCGCCAACGCTGTCGATTGGCTGTGAGAACCAGCCACCCATCTGGCAGCCCGTGCCACCGGCAGGGAACGAAATGGTGCCGTGCTCTTCAGCGTTGAAGGCGTTCAAGATGTCGATGCCACGATCGCCACCGTTAAAGCCCTGCAACAGCCATGCGTTCTGCTGGCGCTGGTTGAGGCCGAACGGTACAGCGGTTCCGAACTGCTGAACCGGGCTAATGCCCGTGTAGTAGTACGACGCGGTGTGACCGGACTGGGCGCCACCGTCTCGTACTGCTGGCAGAACTTCGAGGCCACCGACAATTTCGCCTGCTGGGCGAGCCGTGATCTGGAAGCGTCCACCGGTGAGGCGGCTGACCTGCTCGGTGAAGAAGTTCGCTCCACCGAAGATCGTGACGAGCGCTGGTGGCCAACTGGTAGCCATGTCCCACTCGATCTCGGGTGCGTCTTGAGCTGCTTCGACGAGCTCTGACTCAGTAGGTTCAGCATCGCTTCCGGTGTCAGCATCGCTTCCGGTGTCAGCATCGCTTCCGGTGTCGCCACCAGCAGC
>CAZMYN010000153.1:0-5921 GCA_964570495.1 uncultured Acidimicrobiales bacterium
CTTTCAAGCGGTCCTTAATCTGGATGTAGCCGTTCTCGGCCCACACGGCGCCGTCGCCTGAATGAAACCAGCCGCCAGCAAACGCCTCATCGGTGGTGGCTTGGTCCTTGTAGTAGCCCTTCATGACCGTGTTGCCGCGCATCATGATTTCACCTTGGGTCTGACCGTCGCGGGGCACCATCTCCATCGTCTCGGAATCAAAGACGGCGAGCTCTTCGTTCATTGGCATGGTGACGCCCTGCCAGGCCTTCTTGTCGGCGCGGGCATCGACGTCGAGTTCGTCCCACTCGTCACGCCACTCACACATGCTCACGTGACCGTACGTTTCGGTCAGGCCATACACCTGCATCACGTCGAAACCGATTTGCTCGACGGCTTTAAGGATGGCCGCAGGCGGGGGAGCGCCAGCGGTCATCGCGTGCACGGTTTGGTCGAACTCGCGACGCTCGTCGTCGGTCGCGTTCACGAGCATCCCCAAGATGATTGGAGCGCCACCGAAATGAGTGACTCCGTGGTCGGCAATGGCGTCGAAGACGTTCGCCGCGGAAATGTCTCTGATGCACACCGTTGTGCCGCCAACAAGCGCCATCGTCCATGCGTGACCCCACCCGTTGCAGTGAAACAAGGGCACCGTGTAGAGGTAGACGGGCGCCGCGCCTAACTGCCAGGCCGCAGCGGTTCCCATCGACATGAGATAGGAGCCACGGTGGTGGTACACGACCCCCTTGGGCGTTCCTGTACTGCCCGAGGTGTAGTTGAGCGTGTGCGCTTGCCATTCGTCGGCGGGAAGTTGCCACGCAAAGTTCGGGTCGCCCGACTCGAGCAGTTCCTCGTAGGTCATCGACCCGAGGCTTTCGCCGCCCGGGCCAGCAGCGTCGACGATGTCGATCACGGTGATGTCGCGGTCGACCTTGGCGAGCGCGGCGCTGACCGTGGGGGAGAGGGCCGTGTCGGTGAGCAGCACCTTCGCGTCGGAATGGTCGAGGATGTACGCGACCGTGTCGATGTCGAGGCGGGTGTTGATGGCGTTCAACACCGCGCCGGCCATGGGCACCCCGAAGTGCGCTTCGAAGATCTCGGGGGTGTTCGGGCACATGATGCTGACCGTGTCGCCGACGCCAATGCCCATGTTCGTGAGCGCTGAGGCAAGACGAGTGGTTCGTTCGCCGACCTCGCCCCACGTGTAGCGCCGGTCGCCGTAGATCAGTGCGGTGCGTTCGGGGTGCAGGTCGACCGTGCGCGTAAGAAACGACAGGGGCGAGAGCGGAACGTAGTTCGCTGGGGTCTTTGCTAGAGCGTCGTACGGATTGACTGACACGGGCACCTCTGTTGCTTGCGTGCCAGCCAAACTAGGTGTTTGCAGCGTTGGGGAAGAACTCGTCGAGGGACCAACCCCACACGAGGTCCTTTGAACCAAAGAAGGCAATGTAACGAGCGCTTCCTCTCGTGTCGCCGACGAAGAGATCCTCGCCCGGTTGAATTACGTCGTCGAGTTCGACCGTGATCCCAATGGCACCAACGGACACGATGACGATCGGTTCGGGTTGGGTTCCAATGTTGGTGACTTGCACCGTCGTTGCTTGGCCCTGGCCGTCGCGAGATACAGGGATTGCGAACACATCGTCGCTGTTACCAACGTGGAACTGTTGGTTCTGGGCGATCGATCGTTCGGCCACGAAAGCAAGGCTCCAATCCGCTGCTCCGAGAATCTCGACTTCAGCGGGTTGGCCTTCGACCAAGACGTTGTGTGCGGTTGCGCCAGCGAACTCGGCGTCGAGAAGAACGTTGCGGTTTGCGTCGCGAACGGTCACCCGGAAGAGGTCGCCGTTGTCGCCGGATGGAACAGCGTTGACGTTGAGCACATGGAAGGCTCCTGTCGCTTCGAGTGCGAAGTCGTCGCTGAGGTCGACGCGGAAGCGGCCGAAGCCCTGCCCCCACTCGCCGTTGACCGTGCCGCTGGTGCACCGCGTGTAGGTGTCGCGGTGATCGACGCGACATTGGTTGCGTCCGTTGCCAGCGCGCAAGATGTCGTCGCCGCCGCCACCGATCAGCAGGTCGCCGCCGTCTCCTCCGAGGAGTTCGTCAAAGCCAATGCCGCCGACGAGTTGGTCGGCGCCGCCGCCGCCGACGAGGCCGTCGGCTCCGGTGCTTCCTTCTATGACGTCGTTGCCTAGCCCGCCGACTGCAACGTCGTTTCCGTGACCGGCCTTGATCGTGTCGTCGCCGGGGCCTCCATGGATTACGTCGGGGCCAACGCCGCCCCAAAGAATGTCGCTGCCGTCGAGCCCAAAGATGGTGTCGCCTCCGGCGTTTCCGAAGATCAGGTCGCTTCCAGAGCCACCGATGATGTAGTCATTTCCCTGTTGGCCGCGGATCGTGTCGTTTCCGAGACCGCCGCAGATCGTGTCGCCGCCGCCACCGCCGAAGATCGTGTCGTTGCCGCCGAGCGCAACGATGACATCGGGGCCGTCGGTGCCGCGCAGCACGTCGTTCCCGGTCGTGCCAACAATCGTTGCTGGCAGGTCGTCGCAGGTGAGTTGTTGGGCGCCCGCTGGAGCCGCGGTCGCAGCCAACGTGCTGGCGACGAGGGCTAGTGATGTGAGAACCAATCGAATCCGCATTCCGACCTCCACGTCGAAGTTGACCTAGACCCACCTAAGCGCTTTAGGGCAGTCCCAACAACCGATAGTGGCGGGGAGGAGCCCCCGCTGACGAGTCGGGGAGGGAACTGTCACACCCCAGCGCGAGGATGTTCTCCATGGAGTCAATGTCAGTGCGATTTGCAGGGGCCGCCCGGGATTTGGGTCGAGCGGCGCGTCTGTGTGGCCTGACCCCTCCCGCGTTTACCTCACCGCCACGGCGTTCGGGGGTGTCACGGACCATTCGCCGTCGCCCAAATGGCGTGACGATCTCGATCGTGTTGCGTGGGCGACCGTGGTCGGCGGTGCTCGCCGACATGATCGACGGCACCCTCGTCGCGAACGAGCTGAGCGGCCTCGCTGCCGACCCGATTCGCACGGCGTTGTGGCTAGCCGTAGCGAGCTCAGAGGAGGTTGAGGCCGCGGCGGCGTAGCCCGTTAGGGGGATTCAATCGCTGTACAGCGTTGGAGTTCGCGGCGGTGACCGTAGTGGTCGTTCATTGCATTGTGAAGCACCGATCGGTTGTCCCAGATGGTGAGCATCTTCGGGGTCCAGCTGAGCCGAAGTTGAAACTCGGGCTGGACTTGATGCGCGAATAAATCGTCGAGCAGCGCCTTACTCTCCGTTTCGGTCATTCCGTCGAAGCGGCTGACGAAGGCTGCGTTCACGTATAGCGCAGCTTCACCCGTGCGGGGATGTAGACGTACGACGGGGTGAATCGCCGAGGCTTCCTCTTCGGTCATTTCGGGGTAGGTGTGCACGGCGTGCAACCCATCGAGTCGAACCCGCAGATCAGCCGACAGTGCCTCCCACGCCATGTGCTGGTTCGCGAAGAGCGTGTCGCCACCGACCGGAGGAACATCGATCGAGTACAACAGCGACACCGCCGCTGGCGGGTTGGTGAAGGTGATGTCGGCATGCCAATGCTCCCCGCCGAAGACGCCGGTCTCGTTCGCCTCCTTGCGGACTTCAAGGATCGCCGGATGCGCATCGATCGACGTGAGGTATGGATGTACATATGGATCGCCGAACCACTCGCCGATTTCGACATGACGCTCGGGACTGAGCGATTGGTCGGGCAGAGCGAGGACGTGGTGCTCGTCCAAGAGCAAACGGAGCTGTTCGATCTCGTCCCTGGAGACGTCTCCGGAGAGATCGATGCCGCTCACTCGTGCGCCGAGCGCTGGCGATAGACGCTCCGCATGCCAGCTCATCCCCAACCTCCGAACTTGTTCGTTGACGACCGCTCGGCTTGTCCGGATGCGAATCGTCCGAGTCGGCACGGATTGTCTGTTTTGCTTGCTTGTCCGGTGACGAGATCGGCGCAGAGTCGGCCACTGGCGGGCGACAACATGATTCCGGCCCAGTGCCCGACATTGACGAACAGTCCGTCGTGATCCGGAACGGCACCGATGATCGGGACGTCGTCAAGTGGGTACACCTGGAAGCCACCGGCGTATTGGAGTGTCGCTGGGTCGGCGGCTGCGGCGGTTGCGGCGAGTCTGGGTGAGACGGGCCGAATCTCATCGATCGCAGTTGCCAGGAAATCGTCGGGGACGGTCACCGACTCTTCTGGCTGGACCATCCGGTCGTCGACGTTTGCGGTGCTGAGCCACACGCCGCCCGGGACCGGTCTCCAGTAGGCGCCGTTGACGACGTTGATGACGAGGGGGGCACGGCGGTGCTCTGGATCATCGTCGGGAATGAAGACCCGAAACCGAGGAGTGATGCGCACAGGAAGGTCGACACCGAACGGTTTGAGCATCTGTGCGGCGTATGGCCCTGCGGCGACGACCACAGAATCGCAGACGATCGACTCGCCACTTGTTTGCACGGTCCAGCCGTTCGTGGTCTCCTCGATTCCGGTCACGTCGGTAGCGGTCAAGATTGTCGTATTGGTGAGCTGCCGTGCCCAGGCGTTGGTCACCAGCGCAGGGTTCACGAAGCTTCCATCTCCGTGGAAGATGGCTGCGACCGAATTTCCCGTGAACCGATAGCGCTCACGGAGGGTTTCTGAGTCGAGGAGCTCGGAGCTTTGGACGCCGAGGGCTTGATACATCTGAAGCGAGTCGGCCAGCCGATCCACGTCGGGGAGACGGTCGGTCAGGTAGAGGTAGCCCGGGTTCGAGAATTCAATCTCGGCGTGGCTTGCCCCGAGGCGCTCTTCGATATTCCTGTAGAACTCGAGGCTCTCCTGCGCGAGGTCGACGAGCGCAGGCGTGCCGTACTGAGTACGAATTGTACCGAGCGCGTTGGGCGTGGTGAGTGAGCCGAGGGTTCGCCGGCGTTCGACGAGAGTGACCGACAATCCAGCCTGTTCAAGACTCCACGCGGTCGACGTCCCGATGATCCCACCACCGACTACTACGGCATCGGATGCGCCCATTAACCCATCATGGCAAGCCGCGGATAAGAAGCGGTAGTCCGGCGACGACGAGGCCCGCGGCGAGCATCATGAGCACGGTTCGAGGGGAGAGACGGCCTGCATTGCTCGCGCCCAAACGCCCACCGACGACCGCACCGACAATGATCACGGGAAGAAAGGCCCATTCGGGGTTCCGTGCCAACACATGCCCGGCGACCGATGCAATGCCACCTATTGCGCCTATGGCTGACGTTGTCGCGGTAGCTCGATGCGCCGACAACCGTTGAAACCAGGACAGCGCAGGCACGCTGACCAACCCGGATCCGGCGCCGAAGCCGCCTGACAACAGACCCAACCCGGTCCCGAGGCCGGTCAACAGCGCCCGACGCGGCGCGAGGACTTCCCCATCGGGCAAGGAGGGCGTGCGAACTAGCAATACGAAGGACGCCAGCCCAAGTAGCAGGACGCCGACGATGAGGTCGAAGGCGCGTTGGGGAATACTCGCTGCCAGCAAGGCGGCTGCGACAAAGGCCACCGGCACCGAACTCAGCAGCACCCACTTCGCTGATGCTCGGTCGACCAGGCCCTTGCGATCGTAGGTATAGGCGCCGCTGAGCTGGACGAACAGAATTGAGACTGAGCTAGTCCCGACGGCGGTTGCACCGCTGAGCCCGAAGATCAACGTCAGCGCAGCCACCATCAAGAAGCCCCCGCCAGCTCCGATGATCGACCCGTAGACGCCGACGGCGAGCGCGAGAACCAGCAGCCCGATGGCAGTGCCGATGTCCATCAGCGATTGCGGCCGGTGAAGAGAAGCGCTACTCGCTCAAAGGTTGAAGGCGATTCGGTCACGAGTCCTCATTGTTGCCTAAACCGGACTCCGACGTCGTTTTAGAGAATGTGCCTAGAGAATGTG
>CAZMYN010000153.1:6021-8033 GCA_964570495.1 uncultured Acidimicrobiales bacterium
TAGAGAATGTGCCTAGAGAATGTGAATGTTGAGGTTTCGGCGAATCGTGAAACCCGCGTCGTGCGCGAAGCGTGCCTCGAGGCGATAGACCAAGAACCGGTCCGACATTGTGAGGTTGTCGAGGACGGCCAGCGTGCCTTTTGCCCAGTCGGGAATGTCGGCCGGCCCGGACGAACTTGGATCGTTTTCGGGAACGTCCAGCGACCACGGCATGGTGATGGTCGCACCTTCCTCGACGACGAGTCCTTCGTCGACGTCGACCTCGTTGCGCCAGATCTCTCGGCGGCTTCGTTGGTTGCTCGCAGAGATTCCCCGGCCTCGCTTGACCGGTACAACTCGGGATTGTCGTTCATTGCAGATGAGCGCCATCGTGAGAAAGCCCGGACCGATGTCCTGTTTGGCCATAAGTGATATGGCGCCTTCGACGGTTTCACCGAATGTGAAGGGTTCTACCGGTAGCTCGATCGTGATCGAACCCCATCCGCTGCCGAGTAGTCGTTCCAACATAGTGAAACTGTCGTCTGTTCTTGGCAGCGCCTTTAGCGTGGTGTCAGGCGCTCGCGTCGACGAGTCCGCCAAGCAGTCCTGGTCGTTCTCGGGTGGCGGTTCGCATGCCAATCGCTGCTCCGACGACGGCGAACAACACGGCCTCGGGCCACGCCGGGCCTTGGTGCAAGAAGTTCGGGCCGGCCATTGCGTTGCCTATGAGCAGGATCACCGTGACCACGAGCATCATGGCCAGTGCGCCAGCGGCGGCGATTCGCCCGTCTTGGGCGCTGGCCTGTCCCTGAGAGCGCAGGCTGAGTGGCCAGATGGCGCCACCGATGAGCGGGGCGAAGTGGTAGGTCAGTGTCGGTCGCCGAAAGGCGAGAATGAGCCAGGCAACGGCAACAATGCCCGCGAACATCGCGCCGCGCAGTTGTGTTGGCCGTTTCAACATGTCGAGGAAACCCATGGCGTCGAGTGTCGATTCCGTGGCGCTAGCCGCGGCCCTGGATTCGGGCGGGCGAGATAAAGACTGCGGTCCGTTGGTCTTCGACCATGGCGCGGTCGTACTCATCCCAGTCGTCGTGGGTGCCACCCGCAGCGGTGAAGACGTCTCGGAGGAGCTGTGGGACGTTGGCCGGGTCGTAGCCATCGACGGTGTCGTTCGGGCCGATGATGTCGACCGGTCCATCGACCGATGCCCATTCCCAACCCACACGGAACAGCACCGTGCAGCGCTTTGTCTCGCGGATTCGGGTCAGTTTCCAGCTGGGTCCACGCAAGACGGTGGCAACGACCGGCTCGTCGGTGATTGGATGGCGCATTGTCCCGGCGTTGACGACGGAGGAATGCACCGACCCGTCGGCGCGAGCCACGCTGATCGTAACTAGGCCGGCATCGCCTGCTGAGAGTTTCGCTATGTCATCGAAAGTAGCCATGACGGCAACCTAGCCAGCAGCGAGTGCGTTGGCGATCCACGGGTCGATAAGGCCGCGATGCTGAGCAATCCACTGACTGGCCAGCTGGCGGCGCAACTGTTGCTGGGAGCCGTTACCAAAGATGTGCTCGACATCTATCTAGTTCAGAGATTTCGATGACGTCGGCTAGAAGTTGGCTGATCCGCAGACGAAGTCTTCGAACTCGCCCCTGAGCCACACACGCACGCTGTAGTCATGGGTTCCAGTGCCGTTTTCTTGATAGGTGTAGGTCGTGTCGGCTGCTGGCGGAGTCTTGATCCAGTTTCCGTCACGTCGCAGGACGACTATGCCGGCGTCGATGCTCCAGGTAAAGGCAACCTGGTTGCCGTTCACCGATATCGAACACGCGCCCGGCGGTGGGGGTGGTGGTGTCGGACCTTGCGTGGCGGGGCAAGGGAAGTCGACGAACCCTCCTCCACTCCAGACGCGAACGGAATAGTTTGCGGTCTGCCCGGGGGCCAACTGGTCAACAACTACCGATGGTTGGTTGGCGAGATTTCTGACGAAGTTGTTGTTATTGCGGAGGATTTCTCTGCCAGTGTCATCGAC
>CAZMYN010000154.1:0-7983 GCA_964570495.1 uncultured Acidimicrobiales bacterium
CGTCGTGCTCACACAAGCACCCGAAGACATGACTCCCGTCCCGGCGCATCAGCTCGACATCCTCCAACGGATGGGCGTGCCGATCGTCGACTCTGCAGACGGCGCCGATCTGTTCGTCGACGCCATCATTGGCTACTCGCTCAAAGGCGCCCCATTCGGAAAGAGCGCCGAGCTGATCGAGCAGGCAGCGGGCGCGAAAGCAATCGTGGCGCTCGATACGCCGAGTGGCCTCAACGTGACGAGCGGAGAGACTCCCGGTGTGTTGGTTACCGCCGACGCAACGGTCACCTTGGCGCTACCCAAGACCGGCATGCGTTCGTCGAGTCACGTGGGCGAGCTGTACTTGGCCGATATCTCGGTGCCGCAATCGGTCACCACCGCATTCGGCAAACCCGCCCCCACCTTCGGCACCTCCGGGCTCATACGCATTAGCTCGAACTAACGAGATGTACCTTCGGAGCGACCCTGACTAAGGTCTCCCCATGGCTACGGCGGGGTGCTCCGAATCAACGTGTGGCCGAGCTACGCCCGACTTTGCCCAGCTCTACGAAGAACTGCACCCGCGCCTGTTGGCCACAGCTCGCTCGTGGGCCCCGCCTGGGACCGCCGAAGACGTCGTTCAAGAAACCTGGGCGGCAGCAGTATCTGGCTGGGACAGGTTCGAGGGTCGGTCGATGGCCAGCACGTGGGTCTTTGGGATTTTGCGCCGCCAGTCGGCCAGACGTTGGCGAGATCGAGAACGCCGCCACGTCCGCCTCGGCGAGTCGCTCGGTGACGATGCGCAGTTCGATTCACGCGTCGCTGATGAGACTGCCTGGTCGGACCCACCCCGTCTCGTCGAAACCCGAATCGCGACAGAGGCGCTGCTGAACATCGTGAAGGTCTTGCCGTCTCGCTACCGCACCATCATCACGCTTCGCGATCTTGAAGGACTCACCGCGCAGGAAGCCGAAGACGCGCTGAAACTGTCCAGCGGCAACCAGCGAGTCCTGCTGCATCGGGCTCGACACCGCGTGCAGCTCGAGTTCGAGCGCCGCGGGCTCCACGCCGCCTAAACGAACAACTCTGCTCAAACAGCTCTAGCTCGCCGTTGCTTTCCAGTCATCGGGGTTCACTGCTCGACCCTTCGAGGTCAGTTCGGTCGCTCCGAGCGCATCGATGACCCCGTCGTCTGGCCAGACCCCTGCAGCGATCGCCACGGATGACCGCTTATGCCCGACTTCACCCCACTGCAGGTACTCCGCAATCGCATCAGGGTTTTCGTACTCGTCTTCGATGACGTAGATCGCAAGTTCACCGTTTTGCGCGTTGAGCCCGCCCAGGTCTGCTGCTGGCACCCGCACGGTCTTACCGGGCGCGACGTCCCCCGCTGGCGGATTTGGGTACTGCGGGAACTGACAGAGTTCGAGCTCGGCTGGATCTGCATTCGCCGTTCCCATGTTCGTCAGCTCCACGAAGCCCATCTCACCAAAGACCACCCGAGTGATCGAAAAATCCGTCATTGCCCGCTCCTTGTTCTGTTCTCTTGACAACAACTGTGCAATCCCGTTCTAGCAGCTGTGGCCTTCTGGTGTTGAGAGACTTGCCGCGCACTGCTAACCATGGAACTTCCAGGCCTAGTTTGTTGGCGCAAGTGGCGTCCTCCATAGGAGAAAATTAGAGCACGGGTTTCCAAGGAGAACACATGACCGACATCGACCAAGCCGCCCACCACGGCCAGGATGTTCTGAACGACCCGCTGCAGAACAAGGGCACGGCCTTCACTCTCGAAGAGCGGCTCCATCTACGGATCGAGGGCTTGCTCCCACCCGCGATCGAGACCATCGAGGATCAGCTCATTCGAACCCGCAGCGAGTTCGACCGCTTCGATCTACCGATCGAAAAGCACGTCTACTTGCGAGCGCTTCAGGACGCGAACGAGGTGCTGTTCCTGCGCTTCGTCAAAGAGAACCTTGAGGACGCATTGCCGATCGTTTACACCCCCACTGTTGGCGAAGCGACCCAACAATTCAGTCGCATCTACCGACGCCCTCGTGGGCTGTTTCTGTCGTACGCATCGCGAGAGCGGATGCGCGACCAGCTCGCTTCGGTCACCCATGACATCGACGTCATCGTGGCCACCGACGGCCAGCGCATTCTGGGTCTGGGCGATCAGGGTGTCGGCGGAATGGGAATCCCGATCGGGAAACTGAGTCTGTACTCGGCCTTCGGGGGCATCGACCCGGCACGCACATTGCCGATCATGCTCGACGTCGGGACAAACAACGAGGAACGCCTCGAAGACAACTGCTACCTCGGTGAGCGAACGAACCGGATCGACCAAGAGTCCTACGACGCGTTCATTGAACAGTTCGTTGCCGAAGTGAAGCACCGCTGGCCAAAGGTCTTGTTGCAGTGGGAGGACTTCGCACTCCCCAACGCAACGCCCATCCTCCAACGGTACCGAACCGAGATTCTGAGCTTCAACGACGACATCCAAGGAACCGCGGCTGTTGCGTTGGCCGTGGTCGACGGTTCGCTACGTCAGATCGGCGCGCAGCGCTCCGAGCAGCGAGTCTGCATCCTCGGTGCTGGTTCGGCCGGAACGGGAATTGGTTCGATGATCCGCGACGCGCTGGTCGAAAGCGGTGCCGACAATGTGGCTGAACGTCTGGTGTTCATCGATGCCGAAGGTGTCGTGCACGACGGCCGCGACGACTTGCTCGATCATCAAACGCCATTCGCCTTCCCCGCGAGCGTTGCTGGGACCTGGGTGCCCGAGGGCGACGAATCGCCACTCGAGACCGTCGTTCGCCATTTCAAGCCGACCGTGTTGATTGGCGTGTCGGGCGTTCCGGGCCTGTTCACCGAAAAGGCTGTTCGCGAAATGGCCAAGCACACCGAACATCCGATCATCTTGCCGCTGTCGAACCCGACGAGCCGCTCCGAAGGTACGCCGGCCGACATCCTCGCGTGGACCGATGGCAATGCTGTAGTCGCGACGGGCTCGCCGTTCGATCCCGTGACGATCAACGGCAACACGCACACGATCTCTCAGTCGAACAACGTGTACGTGTTTCCTGGCATCGGCCTCGGCGTTATCGCAAGTGAGGCCACAGCGGTGACCAACGAGATGCTGGCAGCCGCTGCGCAGGCCGTGGCCGACCCCGATCGCGCCACCACCCGTTTCGATGGAGCACTCCCGCCTCTTGAATCGGTGCCTGACGTCAGTGTGCGCATCGCTCGCGCCGTGGCACGGCTGGCCTGCCAGTCAGGCGTTGGCAAGTCGATGACCGATGACGAGATCGAACAGCGCATCAGCGAAGTCCGCTGGGAAGCGAACTACCAAGATCTTCTCGACTAGTCGTTACAGACATCAAAACGCCGGACCAAGCCCGGATTCAGCAACGTCCTGCGGAGACCTATTTCTTCGGACCCGAACCAATCCGCAGGATGCGTTCGAGGGGGCCGGAGGTGAAGGCCATTTTCCACACCAGAGCAAACGCGATGCCCGACACGTACACCGCAATGGCGATGAGCCACTCGACACCGATCGAGGTTTGGTCGGTGTCGGGAACGATGTTGGTCAGCCAGGCTTGGTACACGTAGAAGGTCAATGAAATTGACCCGACCGCACCGAGGGGCCGTACTGCCCGCTCGAATCGCGGAGCAATAAGCAGCGAAAGACCGAGCGCAGCGGCCGATGTGGCGAGCGCACTCACGACCCACAGCGGCATTTGGGAGTGACCTTGTCCGTCGAGCAGCCGCGTGAGTTCGAACATGCCGTTTCCGCGGCGTCCACCAAAGTCGGTCTGCACATCGAAGCGCTCGACGAAACGATTGACGACGAACGGTGCGCCGAGGCCCACCGCCGTGCCGATGCTGAAGAGCATGGCGGCGATCCGCTCAGAGCGAAGATCGATCCGGCCGAGCCAGATTCCGAAGACGAAGAAGGCACCGACCGGGAACAGCGGGTAGAAGCCGTCGAAGACGAGCGACTCGATGCCGTTGACGGTAAACGCTTCGTCGAAAGTTGAGAGAGCCGGTGCGTTGCCGACCGTCTGGAAGGTCACTGCTCCAATGGCGGTGATGATCGGAACGAGCGCAAGTAGTGCCTTGGACGGCAATCGGTACAGCACTGTGGCGAGCACGAAGAACAGGCCATAGGCCTGCAAGATGATTGCTAGCCGGTCGATGTGTTCGGTGAGGAAGAAACCGAGCGCGTAGAGCATGACCGCGCGGATCAGCAGGTCACGCTCGGGCATTGTGGATCGTCGGGTCAACAGCGTGACCCCGATCCCGCCAAGCAACATGAATAGCGGCATTGCTCGCCCGTCAAAGAGGTTGGCAAGAGTCGACAGCGGCGACTCTTGCTCCTCGAACAAGGAAACAAAGTGGACGATCACCATTCCCGCCATTGCGAGACCGCGGGCCATGTCGATGCCCATAATGCGAGCTGGCTTGGAGGTCACCGGTGGTGCCTGCTCCGGCTCAATGACGGCGGGAGCACTCGCGAGCGAGCGCTTATAGGACGCTTGGAAGCTCGTCGTTGGGGGAACGCTCACCCAATCCACGGTAGTGGCGCACGCTAAGCCAGGATTAAGTTGTTGGTGAGTAACGAGTAGGGGTTTCAATGGCTGGCAAATTCAAACGCGACATGAACTACATCGGTGACCGAATCACCCCCGACGCTGCAGATGGCTGGGCGGTCGAGGCTGGGAAGTACCGATTGGTAGTCGCCCACGCCTGTCCGTGGGCGAACCGCTCGCTGATCACGCACCGCTTGCTCGGCCTCGAGTCTGCAATTTCGGTCGGCACTGCGGGCCCACTCCACGACGCGTCGAGCTGGAACTTTCATCTCGACACCGACGGGCTCGACCCCGTGTTGGGTATCCACAAGCTCCAAGAAGCCTTCTTCAACCGAGACCCCGACTATCCGCGAGGCATCACCGTGCCGGCCATCGTCGACATCGAAACGGTCAGCGTCGTGACAAACGACTTCCCGGTGATCGAAGCCGACTTCTCTTCGCAGTGGACCGAGTTTCACCGCGACGGCGCCCCCGACCTATGGCCCGAGGAACACCTCGATGAGATGGCCGAGGTCAACGAGCTCGTGTTTGTCGACGTCAATAACGGCGTCTACAAGAGTGGCTTTGCATCGACCCAAGATGCGTACGAGGAGGCCTACGACGCACTGTTCGCCCGACTCGATTGGCTAGAGGAACGACTCACGACGCGGCGCTATTTGGTTGGTGACACCATCACCCAGGCCGACATTCGCCTGTGGACCACGCTCGTGCGTTTCGATGCGGTGTACCACGGCCACTTCAAGTGCAATCGCAACAAGATCACCGAGATGCCCGCGCTGTGGGGCTACTCACGAGACCTCTTTCAGACTCCAGGGTTTGGCGACACGATCGACTTCGAGCAGATCAAAGCGCACTACTACGGCGTGCACCTCGGCATTAACCCGACAGGCGTGATCCCGAAGGGCCCACGAGATCCGGGCTGGTCAACAGCCCACGGCCGCGAAGAGCTGGGCGGCCGCCCGTTCGGCGACGGCACTCCCCCGCCTGTCTGAAATCTGAAGGATGCTGGGCCTCAGCGGCCCATCAGGCTGCAAATTTCCAGCTCTCTCAGGCTTCGCTGCGGCGAAGCGGTCGGCGGCTGGGCCCCGAGAGTGTGAGCACTGCACTCGCTGCGAACAATACGGCGGAGATGGTTCCCATCAACACGAGCGACCATCGGTTGATCTCAAGCGGTTCGCTGAAGGCGAGCGCATCGGGGATCACGCCGAAGTAGGTGACCGTCACCGTGGTTGGAGCAATCGCGACTCCAAGCTCATCGGTCGCGGTGTACTGGATCGGTGTCGGGTTGCGGTCGAATCGGGGTTCTGGCGTGAACGTGATCTCGCCGGTGGTTGGATCGATAGTCCAGTCACCTTCGCCCGACACGGCCAACTCGCCGCTGCCATCGGCACCGACGATTCGTACGGTCAGCGGATCGATTCCCTCGGTTGGGTCGTTATCCAGGACGTCGATCGTGACGGCAGCACCGGGGTCGCTGTCGAGCGCTTCGTCGGCCTCGGCCACCGGAAGCGGGTTGTACCCAATGAGGAACTGGGCTGGAGTAGCAACGTTGCCGTCATCGTCGGAGAGTGTGTAGTTGATCGGTGTTGGTTCGTTCCGAAGGCCACGCTCGGGGGTCATCGTGATGGCGCCGGTGACTCCATCGACCGTCCAGGTTCCCTCGCCGGGAACCACGAGGGATCGCGTTGTTCGGTCGTAGTTCGGGTGCTCGATCGTGACCGAGGTCGCGTCGAGGTCATTGGACGGGTCGTTCGCAAGAACGTCGATCGTGAGAATGCCGCCTGCGGGATTGCCCAACGACTCGTCGTCTTCGAGAACTGGCAAGTAGTCGACGAGCAGCTCGGCGGCCGGTGAAACGTTTCCGTCGAAGTCGGCAACCGTGTAGGTGATTGTCTCGGGGTCGCCCATGAAGTTGAGCTCAGGGGTGAACACCACTTCGTTGGTCAGCGGATCGACCGACCAGGCTCCCTCACCAGTGATGGTCAGGACACCGCTTGGGCCAGAGCCGACGATGTTGATCGTCGACGGATCGATATCGATCGTCGGGTCATTGCCGAGAACATCCACCCTGACGGGCTGCCCGGCGACGTTGCGAAGCGACTCGTCGTTGACGAGTTCGGGAGCAAAGGAGACGGTCACCGAAACCGGCGGAAGAACGTTGCCACCGACATCTTGAACGGTGTAGCTGATTGGCCGCGGGTCGCTTTCCACGCCCGGGTCAGGAACAAAGGTGATCGAACCGGTTGCTCGGTCGACGCTCCACACGCCGCGCTCGGGTTCAATCAGTCGGCCGTTCTGGGAATTGGCGCCGACGATCGAGATCGTGCGCGGATTGACGTTGCTGTCGTTTTCGGTAACGGCCAGGGTTACGGTCGAACCGGTTGGGTTGGCGAGCGATTGGTCTGGTTCGGAGAAGACCGGTAGGTAGGCAACCGATACCGATGCGGGCCGAGCGAACTTTCCTGCACCATCGGACGCGGTGTACTGAACCGGCCGCGGATCGCCGGTGAACGTCGCTTCGGGTACGAAGGTCACCGAACCTGGGTTTGGCCCGACGCTCCACACACCTTGGCCGGGAACCACAAGCTCGCGCGTTGTCGCGTCCGCTCCTACGATCCTGACCGTTCCGGGGTTCACCCTGCTGTCGTTTGCGGCGACGTTGACCGATACCGACCTACCCGGCACGTTGCCGGTTGAGGAATCGTTCGAGGTGATCGGCCCGCAGGCACCGCTGAACGTCGCGAATTGGGTTCGGATGCGTTCGTCGAAGTTGAGGTAGTGGATGTACACGATTCCGTCGGCGGGAACGGTGAAGTTCACCGAGGTGGACCATGCCTCACCTTGTCCAATGCCGCCAGCGAGGGTTGGATTGCTCTTAGCTTCGCGTTCGGATGCAACGTAGTGAACGCCTGCTCCGACGCTGGCCATTTTGGGGAATCGGTCGAATTGGTTGCCGGCCGAGTCGTAGAACGCAAAGGCGTGTGATTCTTGTCGACCGCTGTCGCTGATGGTGACGGATTGCCGACTGCCGGGATCCATGACGTAGTAGCCAACGCCGTAGCTCCATTCGCGATCGTTCGGGCCGGTGGTTTCCTCGCGTGGACCAACCCCTTCGGCTAGTCCTGAGTAGCTGAATTGTGGCGCGCTATTCGCCTCGTACCAGCCGTTGGCGCCGAGGGCGGTTGAGCTCTGCGAGAAGATGGCCTGCGTCGGGTCGAAGGAGCTATCGGTGTAGGGGAACGTGAAGCCGCCTGGCTGGGACCAGCGGTTCCAGTTCCAGGTGCAGGGGACAGAGGGGTTCGAGGGGGCAGCGCCAGGTACAGCAGCAGCAGCGGGAGCCGCGAGAAGAATGAGTGCGGCTCCAACCAGAGTCGCGAGCAGTGACATCGCAAGGAGCACGGCAAGGCCGCGCAAC
>CAZMYN010000155.1:0-7941 GCA_964570495.1 uncultured Acidimicrobiales bacterium
CGACTACCGAAGCCTTCGTCCACAGCGAAGTCGAGCTTGATCAACTCAGGGACGCTCACAACGCCGTCCGCTCAGAATCGGACTGCTGCGAGAAGAACGAGGCGCCCGTCGGAACCTCAGGGAACTCCATTTCAAAGGGACTGCAGCGGACTCGATTGGTGCGCTCTCCTCGGACGAGTTCACCTTCGTAGATGCTTGGGATGTGGTTGACGTCGAGGGGTTTGGAGTCTTCGGCCCGGTACTCGGCAATGAACAGGGTGCGAGGAGCATTGGAGCTGTTGGGCTCAGAGCCGTGCAACAAGCGGGTGTGCATGAGACACGCTGACCCCGCAGGCCCGTGAACCGGAATCGCGTTGGGCGTGTGCGCTTTTTCGACTTGGGAACCCACAGCGCCGGTAAACACACCGCCCTCCCAATGGCTGAACAGCTCGCCGCGATGCGAGCCTGGCACTACCTTGAGAGGTCCGTTGTCGGGCGTGACATCGTCGAGAAAGAACAAGACGGCGACCAGGTCTTCGTTGCTGTGCGGCTGAAAGCTGAAGTCCTGGTGGTATTTGACCGCGGTCGCAGTGCCGGGGTGCTTCGCGTTGACCTTCGAGTTGTTGAACTCGATGTTTGGCCCGATGAGATCGGTGACTGCATCGAGGCCGCGACTGTTGCGCATGACTTCGAGGTAGGCGTCGGAAACTTCAATCGGCGAGGCAATGCGTCGTAGCGCCGGACGTTCGGCGCTGTGCCCAGGTTGAAGATCGAACCGGGGACGTTCGTCGAGCGTGATGCCGTAGTCGCTGGTATGGGTTTTGCTCTCTTCGACCCAACCGTCGAAGTCGCGAACAAGACCGTCGAGCTGATCGGCGGTAAGCGCGTCCTCCAGGTAGAGGTAACCGTCTTGCCAATACGCGTCCACCTGCTCGGCTGACAGCACATAGTTCACCATCGCCACAGAGTACGCCCCGCGCTCGTTCGGGGCCATCCGTCCTCGCCACAGGGGTTGACGATGATCGACTAGCCCACGCGATAGCCGTAGACGTTTCCATCGTGGGCGCCGAAGAAGAGATGGTCGTCGACGACCGCGGGCGATGTCCAGACCAGTTCGCCAACGCGGAGCTGCGTCAGCGGGGTTCCGTCGCGATCGAGGACGTGGAGGGTGCCGTCGCTTGAGCCCACATAGATGCGCTCGGCATCGACAGCAGCAGACGACAGGACTTCGCGCAGGTCGACGCCCCACAGCGCGACGCCCGAAGACGCAGCGATTGATAGGAGGGATCCGTCGCGGGACCCAATGATGACCTCACCCCCAACAACTGCGGGTGTGGCAAAGACTGGCGCTGCGGTCTGAATGTTCCAACGCGACTCACCGGTCTGGGCGTCGACGGCGTAGATGCGCCCGTCGTCGGAACCAAACACGACAGCAGCGCGACCATCAGGCCCATCGCTGTCTGAAATCCACGCTCCCGAGCTAAATATCGAACCGCCCGTCGTCACGGCCCATTGCTGGTCTCCGGTTGCGGCGTCGAGTGCATAGAAGTTGCCGTCGATCGAGCCGATATAGATGACGCCGTTTGCGACCAACGGCGAGGAGAGGATCCCTGCGCCGGTTTCAAAGCTCCAGAGTTCTTCGCCGGTTTGCGCATCGAGGGCGTAGACGTTGCGATCGAACGCTCCAAAATAGACCACGTTGTCGACTACGGCCGGAGAGCTCTGTTCGCCGCCTCGGCCGAGTGGGAAACGCCAGAGTTCGCTACCGGTGGCAGCATCGACGGCGTAAAAGAGATCGTCGTCGGCACCAAAGAAGACCCGACCGTCGACGACAGCCGGAGACGCTCGCACCAGCCCTCCGACGGGAAAGGCCCAGCGCTGCTCCCCCGTTGTTGCGTCGAGCGCGAAGAGGTTGTCGTCGAAGGTGCCCACGTACACGGTTCCGTCGACGACGGCTGGTGATGACTCGACCACTCCCCCTGTCTGGAAGCTCCACAGCAATTCGGGCTCGTCGAAGCGAGCTGAATCGGATCCGTCGAAGGCACTTCGTTGCGGGTCGAGCCGGAAGGTCGGCCACGAGTCGGCACCGATCTGCGACGTTGCCGCGTCGGTCGCATCGACCTCATCGCCCGCGGCGCTCTCGGACTCTGCGGAGGTCTCGGCCACCTCGCTAGTGGTGGGGCCCGGCGGCGCCTGCGTGGAAGAGAGGTCCGCACTCGAGCAGGCCGATACGAGCAACATCCATGCCGCGATCGTCATGATCCGGCGCTGCATTGTTCGTCTGAAGGATGACGCCATCATGTACTGACGCTAGATGATCGGCAGTTCGGGTAGGGCTCGCCGACTCAGCAGCTCGGGACCGTCGGCGCGCACGACAATGTTCTCTTCGTGGACCATGGCCTTGCCCGGAGCCCACAGCAACCCCGGTTCCAACGTAAGCACCATGTTCTCTTCGAGCGGCGTGTCGTCATGAGCGGTGTGCGAAGGCCACTCGGTGACTTGCATTCCAAGACCATGACCCATCCGTCCAACGTCGTTGCCGAGGGATCCGTTGGCCTTCAAGACCCCGTTCATGGCGGTGAATATTTCGGTTGTCGTGGCGCCGGGGCGGACGGCGGCGAGCCCAGCCTCGGTTGCCTCCCAAACCGCCCGATAGGCATCCTTTGCATCGTCTGGCGCGGACCCGAACGCGAAGTTGCGGTCGAAGTCACTGAAGTAGCCATCGAATGTTGACCCGGTGTCGAAGATCAGGAGATCTCCGTCGGCGATAGTGCGATCGGAGGGTTGGCGGATGATGTCGTCGATTCCGCCCGGCCCGGTCGCTCCAACCAGGTAGGGCACGTCATCTGCACCCTGTCGGAGGATCTCGTCACGAAATGTGGCGAAGGCCTGGCGCTCGGTCATTCCGATCGACAGCACGTCGGGCAGGCGATCGAAGGCGTTGGACACCACGCCACAGATAAATCGATGCTTCTCGATCTCGCGTTCACTCTTCACCATGCGCAGCGATCGAATGATGTCGGTCGCATCAACAAACTCGCCCAACTGGTCACGCAGTCGGTCGACGTCGCGAAGCGGCATCCGCAGATGCGTCTCTGGCCCCATGGGAACTCCGACCGGCGCTGCATCCGCGCCGACTTCGCGGAGGCACTCGATCAGCAGACTCACGCCGTCGTCATCTGGTTGGGGCGATGACCACGTCCGGATGTCGTCGATCCAGGTCCGCGACATCGTGGCTGCGCCAATGCTGGGAATGACTGCGATGGGCTTGCCGGTAGCAGGCACGACGACGAACCAGGGGCGGGTCGGGCTCTGCCAAAACGGTGTGTGAAAGCCCGTGAAATATCGGACCTCGGGCTCGGTGCACACCAGCAGTGACGCGAGGCCACGCTCGCGCATCATGGCCTGGCATTGGTCAACCCGGGCCAGGAACTCTTCGGCGGGAAATCCTCGTTCTGCTGTCACGGGGTCAAACGATAATTCAGCAATGTCGGGTAAGACTCTTCGAGGGCGGATACGTCGCAACGATCATGGCTCTTTTTGCCAACGAAACTGTCGAATGCTTGCCTCAGACCCCGACAGCGATCAACTCGCCTGGACCGCAACCGGACTCCCAGACGGCCGGGCCTTCCGGGTGGACAACGAGCAGCTCGTAGACACCTACTACTAGGCCTTTCGAACTAGTGGAAACTCGCCTGATTTATGCCGATAACAGAAATATGACCCGCTTCGGCAAAACCGCAGGTGTCCCCTGCAGTCAAACAGCGCATCCACCGCGCCGTTTTCCGCGCCGATCGACGAGTCGAGATCCCTTCTGGCGCAACCGCCGATCGTTCCTCATCACCACGCTTCTTACCGCTCTCGCGGGGTCCATCTTGACGACCTCGGTCGCCGCCCAGATCCCTCCTGGCGACCCCGTGGTGAACTCGACCGGCGACGCCTCGGACAACAACCTCGCCGACGGCCAGTGCAACACCGGAGTGGGTGCAGGCGCGCAATGCACGTTGCGCGCCGCCATCGAGCAAGCCAACGCAAATAACGCAACCACGTTCATCACCTTCAACATCCCGACAGCCGACGGCGGGCACAGTGCTGGCGTATGGACAATCCAACCCCAAAGTGCGCTTCCAACAATTGGCGTCCCCGTCAACCTCGACGCGACAACTCAGCCCGGCACAGGCGCCCTCCCGTCGATCGAGTTGGATGGTTCGGCCGTCGTCGGGCCGGTAGACGCAGGTCTCGGTATCACCGCGCCAAACTCGTCAATCTCGGGATTGGCGATCGGTGGCTTTGCGAGTAACGGAATCCAGGTCGATGCCAACAACACCGTGCTAACCAGCAACGTGATTGGCCTTCGAGCAGACGGCACGACGCTCAACGCAAACGCCGGCAACGGAATCCTCGTCAACGACAACTCAACCGGCACCACCATCGGTGGAACCGCTGCGAGCAATCGGAACGTTCTCTCGGGAAACGACCTCAACGGCATTGAGATCGGCCGCGACACCCGTGATGTGTCGGTTGATGGCAACTACATCGGAACCGATGCGACCGGTCAGCTGGCCCGCCCCAATCTGCGGGGGATCTTTATCGACACCGCTGACAACCCGGTCATCGGCGTCGATGCCGGAAACGTCATCTCGGGCAACACGGCAAGCGGAATTCTCCTCGCCCGCGACAACAGCGACCCCATCATCTACAACAACATCATCGGTCTCGCGGCTGATGGCACAACTCCACTCGGCAACGGACAAGATGGCATTTCCGCAACGGACGCACCGTTGCGGCTCGAGATCGGCAGCTCGCTGAACCCGAATGTGATTTCGGCCAACGGACGACACGGAGTGGCCATTACTTCCTCGACGGAGACCTTCGTGATGGGAAACTTCATTGGAACCAACGCTGCGGGAGACATCCTCGGCAACGGTGGCCACGGTGTCTTCTTGAGCGTCACTTCCCTATCCGAGCTGACACTCAACACCATTGCCTTCAACACCGACGACGGAATCAGCATCACGACCAGTTCGACGAACGTCGATGCCTCTGTCAATTCGATCTATGAGAACGGTGGGCTTGCCTTTGATCTGAATGACGATGGGGTGACGATGAACGACCCGGGTGACGGCGACATGGGCCCCAACGATCTTGTGAACTACCCGGTCATCACCGCCGTGGATAGCTCGGGCAACATCACCTTTACCGTTGATGCCCCGGTCGGGACCTATTGGGCTTCGCTCTATGACAACCCGAGCGGACCGGATCCGAGTGGCTTTGGCGAGGCCGAAGTCTTCATTTTTAATTTCACGCTTCCCCATTCGGGCGGGTCGCAGACCTACTCGTTCCCAGCGCCAAGCATTGCGGGCAAGCCCGCTCACCTCAGCATGCAGCTTGTTGGCTTTAGCTTTCGGGCCGGCAATGTTTCCGAGCTCGGCCCCATCTTCACCCAGCTCGACCCGTCGACGTTGTTGGTCAATTCGACCACCGACCGGCCCGATCTGAATCTCGCCGACGGCATCTGCTGGACCGGCGTGGACAACAGCGCTGGCCAACCGGAGTGCACCCTGACCGCTGCTATCCAACAGGCCAACAACCTCAGTGGCGCAAACATGATTCACTTTGCGATCCCGACGTCCGAGGCGGGGTTCGCAGGCGGCGTATACACGATCAACCCAACCACAGATCCGACAGGTTCGTTCCCAACGGTTACCGATGAGCTCCACATCGATGCGACGACGCAACTCGAATACGCAGGCACGCCGGTCATTCGTTTGGACGGAACCGGGCTCAATCCAAACATCGATGGGCTCCGCTTCGAGTTCGGGTCCGACGACTCGAGCGTCCAAGGGTTCTCGATCGTCAATATGACCGACGACGCCGTGTGGTCACGTGCCGATAACTTCGCTGTCTACTCCAACTACCTGGGCGTCAATCCCGACGGCACGCCAGGTCCGAACTCCGAGGGCGTTGTGCTGTGGGAAGCCAATGGTCCAATCATTGGCGGACCTGGCCCATTGGGCAATGTCATCTCCGCAAACAGGGTCCGTGGAGTTCGTGTTGCGATGCTGACAAGCGATGTCCAAATCGAGAACAACCTGATCGGCGTGGCACCTGACGGTGTCACCCCACTGGGGAACGGGCACGGTATCCAGGTCGAGCTGACTTCACAAGACATCGTGATCCAGGACAACACGGTCTCGAACAACATCACACATGGCATCAGTGTCGGCGACTCGTTGGACGTCGAGATCTATTCGAACACGCTGTCGGCGAACCAAGATCATCAGATCTTGGTCACCGACGGCAGCGCCAGGGTCACCATTGGTGCGCCTGGCCTCGGCAACACGATCACGAACGGCAATCGCGACGGCGTGGCTATCGAGGACGGCTCAGCCGATGCCGTAATCATCGAGAACACCATCTCGGGCCACCAGAGTGGTGTGAGCGTTTCTGATCCAACGACCCAAGCAGCAATCCTGAACAACAGCATTTTCAACAACACCGTGCTCGGGATCGACCTCGGGGGCGACGGTCCGACGGCCAACGATGGGGTGGACGCTGACGGCGGTCCGAACGACTTCTTGAACACTCCTGCCATCACTCGAGCATTCGATAGCGGCGTGGTCCAAGTCCTGGTCGATACCGTTCCCGGCGACTACATCATCGAGGTCTTCGACAATCCCGCTCCAGGCAACGGCCAAGCCCGAACCTCGGTACACGAAGAGCAAATCACCGTCACAAGCACCGGTCCGACGACCTACATGTTCAACATTCCGGCCGGGCTGACGCTGTTGACCAGCACGTTGACCGACGTGTCATCGGGCTCGCCGACCATCACGTCTGAAGTTTCTGGCGAGACTCCAGTGGCCCCAAATCAGACCGTCTCGTTTTCGTTGCCGAGCCGGACCCACGATGAGGGAGTCTCGATCACCCTCGACGTGGGAGCCATCGCCGGCCCGGACCCCGACGGTGACACATTGATCTGGGATGCTGTCGACCTGCCCGATGGATTCATGATCAACAGAGCCACCGGAGTCATCTCGGGCACCCATTCATTTACCTCTGCGGGCCCACATACGACAATCGTCAGCGCGTTCGACGGCTTCGACACGGTGAGCTCACAGTTCTCGTGGAGCGTCAGGGACGTCAACCAGCCTCCTGTGTTTACGACCATGCCTGGGCTGTGGAGCGACTTGGAGGGCATGGCAGTGACCCCTCGTAGCGTCCCCGCGACCGACGCCGATGGCGACACCATTGTTTGGAGTGTGTCAGGAGTGCTTCCCGACGGTGTCACGTTCGACACCACCACCGGGGTCTTTACGGGCGTTCCAACATTCGACTCGGCTAGCAGCTATCCAATCACCATCATCGCCGATGATCTACAGCCGAACGGCCGCTCCGAGATCATGTTGAACTGGCTGATCTTCGACATGAATCGGCCACCGATGATCGTTCAGGTGTTGGATCAGACCTTCATGGTCGGGGACTCGGTCAACATTCCACTCTCGATCAGCGACCCCGATGGCGACGCACTGGTATTGCTGGAGATGGGTCTTCCCAACGGGCTGGCGATCAACCCGCTCACAGCGAGCATTGTTGGCACGGTGAACACCGTGCAGACAACAACAGCGACGATCAGCGTCGACGACCTCAACAGTGGAGTGGACTCAACAACCCAAATGTGGACAATCTTGCCCGGACCACCACCAAGTAGCAGCAGCAGTACGACGTCAACAACCACGACAACGAGCACCACGACGTCAACAACCACGACGACCCCACCGCCATCGACGGGCACATCGCCACCACCACCAAGTAGCAGCAGCAGTACGACGTCAACAACCACGACAACGAGCACCACGACGACCCCACCGCCATCGACGACCCCACCGCCATCGACGGGCACATCACCACCACCACCAAGTAGCAGCAGCAGTACGACGTCAACCAGCACGACGACCGTCC
>CAZMYN010000156.1:0-7925 GCA_964570495.1 uncultured Acidimicrobiales bacterium
TCGCAAACTCCGACCCCAACGACTTCGCACAAGCCGACACCACCTTCCTTAGCCGCACCCCCGACACCGCAATCATCCGCACCAACGACAACCAAGACCGCGTCGACATCCCCTGTACACCTAGGTAGTCCGAGCAAGACTCGATGGGCCGAGCATGCGACATGCTCGGCACTGCAGTCTTGACAGAAACCTGACGGTTTCTCACTCACTGCACATTTTGGCCATTGCAAGAACGGCGCATGTCCACTAGTGAGTCACGACACCGCCATTTACAAGTACCTAACTTAGGTATATGCTCGGTTCTATGGCATTGAACGAGCAGCGGTTCTTCATCCTCGCGGCGATTGCGGACGGCCCATTGCATGGCTACGCAATCGCCGAAGAAATCTCCAAAATCTCCAATGGCAGCCATACGCCGAGGCCGGGTTCGCTCTATCACTCCCTCGACAAGCTGATGGAACAGCGATTGCTCGAGATCGACAGGGAGGAAGTAGTTACCGGGCGTCTACGTCGCTACTACCGCTTGACCAACGAGGGCACGGAACGCCTCACGAGTGAGGCAATGCGTCGAGCCGAATCAGCTCAAGTGGCGTTGCGGCGACTCAACATTGCATTCGGTGGCCTCGCATGAGTCGCTCCCGATTGTTCGACCGCATTGCACAGGTTCTCGTCTCCTGGGGAAGCGACGAAGCGCGTGCGAGCGAACTTCGCGGTCATCTCGCCGAGTCCGAAGCTGCCGGAGACCCCGTGAATCTCGCAGGCCTCGCATCGCTCGGCACCCTTGTTGCACGTCGTGCTGCCCGAGACATTCCATGGTGGATAGCAGGCCTGCCAGTCGCTTTCCTCTTCCTTGCCTTCGCGGCATTCAACTACGAGACGCACTTCTTTGCATGGGATGTCGTCGGGCCCGACGAACACCCCCGGACCGCCGCAACAACGGCATGGATCTCGGCCGTTACGGCTCTGACCATCACCATGGTGATCGCCGGGCTTTGCGCCGGGCGTGTAGCGATCCAGCATCTCCGGTCAGGGCGAGTCATCGGTCCGCTCGCGCTGGTCGCAGCGATCCTGGTAGCAATCTCGCAGGGCGACCTTTTCGTCGATCGAACGCCATGGTGGCGCGACGGCTCGCTCAGGGCTGAACATGTCAACGAGGTTCCTGTCTATTCGGTGTTGCTGTTCTTGCTGGTCACGATGATCCCGCTGGTATACCTGCTCGCCTCGGCGCTCGTGTGGAAGCGATCCAAACGAACAGGCGAACCGACAGCTCAAATCACCTCCGAGCTCGAAGTAGTAGAGAACGCCGAGGTCGATGCGGTTCAGGAGCTTGACTCGGTTGCATTGGCCGCCGCGATTCTTCCGCTGCTCGTCGTTTTCGTTGGGTTCCCCGTCCTCTTCCTGACACTGATTTTCACGTGGGGCGCACGGTCGTTTACCACGCGGCTCAAAGCCGTAGTGACCGCTGCTCTTCTCGTGCCCTTGCTCGTCGCCTTCTTCTGGGAGAACGTCATCGCTGACATTGACGACGGCCATCCAGCCGTCATCTTCGGCGTGCTTGGCATGTGGGTCGTCGTGTGGCTGCGAATGACATTCGTTGCGTTCGGGCCACTGAGGACGCTGCGAGTTCAATTCCACTACGAGCAGGTCTAGAAACACACCCAAGGTCGGGCGCTCATTGCGGTGCGTCTTGGCCGTCTTGGGCGGGCAGAGAATTCTTGCCTTTTACGGTGTCTTTTGCGTTGACAAGGGAACATACGTTCTATATACTTGCCCTATGTCTCTTGGCGGAGTACTCAACCCAAATGCAGATCTCGATGGTCTGCGAACGGCGCTTTCGGCGTGCTTTGACTCGCCGGTCTCTTGCATGTCCCGCGAGGAGATTTCGGATCGGCTCGACGGGTTCTACGAAGCCAGCACCATGCTCGACGCGCTGCGAGCTGAAACGGTTCGTGCCGCCGATGCTGCAGATGTCGGGGCGCTCAACGACCAGCGCAACGTTGCGAACCACATGGCCGCCAAATCAAACCTCGATCCTGCAGTCGTGCGCGCCGACCAACGCCGCGCCGACTGGCTCAACGACTTTCCAAAGCTCACCGCTGCCTACGCCTCCGGCGAGCTCACCACCGCCCATCTTGAAGAGCTCCGACGCAAAGACAACCCACGCGTCCACCAACAAATGATCGCCGATCAAACCAGCTTCATTCGCTGGATGACCTCGATCGCGTTCCGAGACCTCGACGAAATGTTCAACCGTTGGCTCCTCGGCGCCGACCCCGACGGCGCCGAACCGAAAGATCACATTGAGAACTGTGGCGTTTCGTTCACGAAGCTTCCCGGCGGCAAGGTCCAAATCAAAGGCATCCTCGACCCGCTGTCCGGTTCGATCCTTCGTAACGCCATCAACCGAGAAGCCAACAAGATCCGCGCCGAACACAAGGCAGCCGACGTCCACTCCACCGTGCGTTACCGGAACCTCACCGCCCTCGTCCGGTTGGTCACCGCTGGCTTTGAAAGCCCGCACCGCAAAGCAACAAAGCCATTGCTTAACATCACCATCGATCAGCGGACCTACGAAGAAACTCTCGATTGGCTCGACGACCCCACAAACAACGAGCTTCCAACCCTCGATGTCGAAGCTTCGGGAAACCTGTCGGGCCGCAAATGCCAACTCATCGACGGCACGTCAATTCATCCGCTGTACGCCATTGCTGCTTCGGCCAAGGCGGTGTTTCGAAGAATTGTGTACGACGCCAAAGGCCGGGCACTTCAGGCGTCATACGACAGCCGAAGTTTCCCGCCCTGGATCACCGACCTCACTCTCATCGCAACCAACGGAAAATCGGCAAACCCGATCTGCGATGCGCCATTCCACTGGCTACAAACCGACCACATAGAACCCGATTCGCACGGCGGACCAACCGCGCTTGCCAACGCACGACCCCTATCCGAAGCCGACAACGGATGGCGCGGCAACGACACCAACCGTGGCACGTGGCCAATGCCCGAAATGATCGCACCCACGCTCCCCGCCATCGAAGTGACCTGGGAAGAATTCTTCGATCAGATCTCGTAGGTCGATCATGGAGTCGGCTCGCAATATCGATACCAAATCTGGGGTCAGTATTGCTAGATACTAATTTCACTAGGTTCCACCGCCGAGTCGGACACCACATCAATAGCTGGTTCAAATCGCTAGCAGTGGGGATTGCGAAAAATGGTGGCAACAAACGTCAATGGGGGCACAACAGCCTCGACAGATTCACAATGGAGCGGCCTGCAACGGCTTCGACGCTATTGCGTTGCCGTTCTTGTACTCGCGGTATTCAGTCCAATTCTGGCTGCGCCAGCGATTGTTGGCGCCCAGCAGCAGAACGAGATTGCACTGTCGGTCGACTTCGACGGCACCGCCGCATTCTCGGCAGCCGACCCGCTCGACGATGGCGCTGGCGCACACACGCCAGGCCTCGACCTCAACGACAGCAACAATGTCGTGCGCACCTACGACCAGCTCCAGTACCGGATCGACTGGAACGTCAACGAAGTCGATGGCACCACGACCACGATTCGAATGACGCTGCCCGACGGCGTCGTCTGGCTACCCGACGCCACCACCGCTAGCGGCGTCCCTTCGGGCTGCCTCGATGACGGAACGTCATCGATCACCGGCAACGGCGGCCGCGACTTGGTCTGCAACACCGACGCCGAACATGAAGGCTCCAACGGAGCGATCCACCCACGCGCAATGGTCAACGGCTTGCTCGACGGAACCCCCCTCACCGTCACCGCCTCCATCGAAACCGACCAGCTCGCACCAGTTGCTTCCAACCCAATCACCACAACCGTCTCTGCCGCCCCCGGCGGTGACTGGATTAAGGGTGAACCGGTCGTCGACGCTGTCTCTGGCGATGTCATTGGTTACGAACCGAACGAAGAGTATTTCGACGTGCTCAGTCCCGATGGTTCAACTCCGGGAACTCTCTTCGTATGGAACCTTCGCCTCGAACCCGTTGGCGGATTGAAGGGTTCTGAACCACACAACGACGCCATCCCGATCCAATTTTGGGATCACTTCTTTGATGCGACGCCAGGCACCATCTTGGCCACCCCAGCCCAGATGTTGGCAGCCACCGGCACGAACCGTGTTCCATGCGGTGGCTACGACGGTGCCGATGGTTACCCATTCGGTGTAACCGCTGGTGTTGCATCGACAACGCCAGCCGCGCAAACCAACGTCGGCACCTGGACATGTACCGACCAAAGTGCGACGAACACTGCTGGGTACCCCCTGGTTCAGATCGACATCACTGGCCAAGACACCTCCAACATCGCTCCGCAGAACGCGAACGCTGCACCAAACAGTTCAACACTCGCTTCAGGCCAGATCGCCTTTTGGTCTCCTCAAGATGAACTACTCGCCAAAACTCCGCGAATCCTCACGAATGCGATTGCGGGCAGCACGGCCGCCATTACGGCAGGAACCGTTGAGGTCGACCCAATCCAGATCAACGGAAGCAATGGTCCGGTTCCAGAGACCTCCGAGATGGGCACCGGCCTTGCGGGAGAGTCGAACAACTCGCCCTATGACTACCCGGTCAGCCCTCCGAGCGAGCCCGGTCGATCGTTCAGGCACTACACCAAGTACTTCAACGGCCCCTACCAAGAAATCGAGATCGAAGACTTCCTCGGCCGAACGTACCGTCACTACGACAATCGTCGCACGACCGACGGCGGCACAGGACGCGGAGTTACAGACGGCACCAATGGCCCTGACGGCACTGGGGCCGATGACTCCGCTGCCCGCTGGGACGGCGATGGGCAAACCCCGCGCGGAAACATCCTGACGGTGCACAGCTCTCTTGCAACGACTACGACCCGCGTTCCTTCCGTCATCGCCAATGAGCCAGTCCACCTGTGTGTCGCAGTCGACACAACCCACCAGGAGGTCATTGGACTGCCTGCGAGCTTCCCTGTTGCCGACATCGGTGTTGAACAGAACTCGTCCAACATTGCGGTGTCGACCTACCGAAACACTCGCGGTGCTGTCGGTGGCTACTCCGATGTTCCGGCATCGCCTATCGCTCAGGTCCTTATCGGCCCGACCGGCTCGACCACCCTTAGCGCGCAGCCAAACGTGAGCTCTGGTGTGCGGACCGACCTCGGCGAGCAAGTCGCCTACAGGCTTGAAGTTGCTGGTGGCAACCCACCAGGAAACGCGGTCGCAGAACACAGCGTGACATGCAACGGCGGCGACGCCGATGCCAATGGCTGGGTCGACGCAAAGACCGGCGACTTGTCGGTCTTTCAAACCGGGACCGCTGCCAACGGCGCACCGGTCTACGGCGGTATCACCCGCTTCCGTTTGATCACCGAAGGTGATGTCCCGTGGGCGTTCCCTGATCCCGTGACCACCACCAGCCCCGGTACCAGGGCCCAGCTCAACTTCCAGGTTCAGGTCAAGAGCAATCCAGCGGTCCAGGTCGCTGATCAGGAGTTGTTCGTGTACTCATCGCGTGGTCGCGGCGAGTGGGACGGCACCGGTCAGCCACCGGGCTCAAACTGCACCAACAACGTTGCGTTCGCCGGTGGACCCAACACTGCGGTTCCTCTTGGCTGGTGCAACTTGGCGTTCACCGACGATGGTGCGAACAACTTGGATGTCTCAGACGCGAACAACGACTTCGACCAAACGGTAATTGAAACGCAAAATGTGAACGGACGGCCGGTGTATGCCCACGCCGATGCGGTCTACATCGTCGAGCCGCAGCTGGCTATCTCGAAGGCAAACACCGCTGGTCCCGCCGACATTGTTGCCAACGGCCAGACCGTTGAGTTCGAGATCAACCCACAGGTAGTTGGTTCCTCACTCGATGTGATCGACCAAGTAACGGTGACCGACACCCTTCCGGCGAACATGGTGTTCGTTGGGTTCACGTCTCTTCCTGCGCAAGGCACTTGTGCCGAGGCCGCTGGCACGATCACGTGTACCTACGGCAACCAGGCCGGCGGTTGGGGATCGCTCGGCGAAGGTCGCTTCTCCTTCGAGGTCCTGATCGTCGATGCGGGCGCAAATGCGACCCTCACCAACACTGCGACTATCAGCGGTGTCGATCCGCGCGCCGGCACTCCGGTTACCCCAGTATCTGCTCGAGCTTCTGCCTTCACCGGCGCACCGTTTGAAGAGTCTGGTATTGAGAAGTTTGTCGACGATCACCTCGCCGATTGCTTCGCTGCTCCTGGCACGCTTCTCGACCCGGGTGATTGCACGGTCATCGCTACCGACGGCGGCATGGTCTTCACGCTCGATATCGAGAACGAAGGCAACGTCGACCTCGAGAACTACCGAGTTGTTGACGTCTTGCCATTCATCGGCGATGCAACCGAACCTGCCTCTGGCCCGCACCCATTCACCAACGTGGCGCTCACCGGTGACGGCCGAACTCCTGCGTCGGCGTTCTCCGGTTCGCTCGACTTCGTGTCGGCGATCGCCCCATCGGGTGCAACCGTGCTCTACTCGGCCGACCCGTCAGCCACCATCAGCCGTGACCCAGCCGTTGCTGACAACGCAACGACCTGGTGCAACTCTCCAGCAGGCGGCACCGCCGTCGTTGCTGGTTTGGGAATCGCCCCAGGCGCAGGTGCATGCCCAGCATCGCCCGCCGACGTCACTGCTATTCACGTCGATCTTGGAACGCTCGCAAAGGGCGCAACCGAGGTAATCGAAATTGGTTTGACCACCGTCGGCGCCGAATGCGGCGACATCTGGACCAACAACTTCGGCGCTCGAACCTCTGGCATCTTGTTGCCGATCCGTTCGAACGACGTGTCGGTTATGTCTGGCTTCTGTGAGCCTTCGATCGACATCGAAAAAGCCACGAACGGTCTCCAGTCCGATGTTGCACCTGGTGCCCAGATCGTTACTGGCGACCCAGTTACCTGGACCTACGTTGTAACCAACGACGGCGACGTTGCGTTGGCCAACGCCACCGTGACTGACGTTCCTGCTCCGGCTGGTGGAATCAGTTGTGATGTCGATGGTGATGGTGTCCTCGATGGCACCAACGTCATTCCGATTCTGTTGCCCGGCGAGTCGGTGAACTGTGAGGCGACCGGCATTGCGACCGGAGGTCCGTTCTCGAACAATGCTTCGGTGTCCGGCGAGCCGGTTCTTCCGGACTTCTCCGACCCAGCCGTTGACCCCGCTGACCCATCGACATGGCCAACCAACGCAGCGTCGTACAGCGCGCCCATCGACCCGGTCACCGGTGGGCCGATCCTCGACGATGTCGACGACGAAGATCCATCGCACTACACCGGCGTGGTCCTCGACCCGGCTATCGACATTGAAAAGGACACCAACGGTGCCCAGTCCGATGTTGCGCCAGGTGAAACCCTCGTTGCTGGCCAGGCCGTTACTTGGACCTACGTAGTCGAAAACACCGGCAACGCCGCGTTGGTCGATGCCACCGTTACCGATGTTGGTAGCGATGGCCTCCCGATCGTCGTTGATTGCGACATCGATGGCGACGGAGTGTTCGATGGCACGAACATCATTCCATTGCTCGTACCGTCGGATTCGGTGACCTGTCAGTCGACTGGCGTTGCTGGCCCAGGTCCGTACTCGAACAACGCGACCGTCACCGGCAACACCGCCACACCTGATGTTGGTTGTGTCTGTGACCCAACCGACGCATCGACGTGGCCGACCGACCCGGCGGACTTCACCGAGTACGTCGACCCGGCAACGGGTGGAGCGCTCAGTGTCGACGATGAGGATCCATCGAACTACACCGGCGTCGAGCCTGGCATCGATATCGAGAAGGACACCAACGGTGTGCAGTCCGATGTTGCGCCAGGTGAAACCCTGTTCGCTGGTGCGCCAGTGACCTGGACCTACGTTGTGCAGAACACTGGCGGCACTGCGTTGT
>CAZMYN010000157.1:0-7898 GCA_964570495.1 uncultured Acidimicrobiales bacterium
GCCGTTCTTCGGCGCCTCGTCGGTGCTCATGTTCAACCAAGAGATCCTCGCTGCGGCAGGCCTTAGCGTGCCTGACAACCCGACATGGGCTGAGGTCCGCGACATTGCAACCCAAGTCCACAGCAACGACGTTTCGGGTATTTGTCTCAACGGTGTGGCCGGCTGGGATGAACTCGCAGCGTCGCTCACTACCGTCGTGAACACCTTTGGCGGCACCTGGTGGGAAGCCGTCGACGACGCGCTCCCAGGCGAACCACAAATCAACCAGCCCGACTCCGGTTTCCGTGCCGCGACCGAGTTCTACATCGACCTCGCCCAGAACTTCGGTGTCAGCGACCCCGCTACAGCAAGCTTCGACCGCTGCCTCGACGAATTCCAAAACGGCAACGTGGCACTCTGGTACGACTCCACCCGAGCCGCACCGCTCCTCGAATCCAACAACAGCCCAATCGCCGGAAACGTCGGCTACACACTCGCCCCGACCAACATCACCGAAGCATCAGGTTGGCTCAACGTCTCAGGATTCACGATGCTGCCGCGCAGCGTGGGGAGGGACCGCACCGGAGCGTCATGGGAGTTCATTAGCTGGGCCACGTCGCCCGAATTCGCCCGCCTCGCGGCAGAGAACCTGCCAGCCGGTTGGGTGACGGCAGCGCACCCCACACGCCTTTCCACCTACGACATCCCCGAATTCGTCGAAGCAAACGAGCCCTACGCCGACATCGTTCTCGAGGCCATCACGACCGCGCCCATCGACAACCCGGGCACCACACCACGACCCGGCCTGCCCGGCATCCAATACGTCGGTATCCCCGAATTCTCCGACATCGGCACTCGCTGCACCCAACAGCTCTCCGCCGCAATAGCCGGAGACATCTCCGTCAACGAAGCTCTCGATGCCTGCCAAGCAATCGCCGCAGAGATTTCCCAATGATGCACTACTTATCGGCGATGCGTATCGGCCCCATGACTCGACATCGAGATCTCTGTGGCCCTCTGAGTCATCGCCACGCTTAGTCCTGGTCCAAAGACCTTCCGGAGCGTCGATGCCGAGCCGGGCAATGGCTGGACTGGACGGTTGTAATTGACTTTGCGCATGGTCTGTTCTCCGAGATGTCGTTAGGGAAGAAGGCCGAGAGCGAGTGGCACTCCGTGATAGGTCTTCGGTACCGAACGTCCAATTCCTTGAGTGACCTTCGCCACCCAGCGCGCAAGAGGCTCGCCTAGGTCGGAGTGTGTTCGTTGCAGCTCGGCGGCTTTGAAGCCTTTGTGAGTAGGCGTGCCAGAAGCTTGCCTATATCGCGAAGTCCAGCAGCATCGGTCGGATCGATGTGATATCCGGGAACGTTGTCTTGTTCGATGTCGAGCATCAGGGTGGCACGCATGCCCTCGTCGGTTTCGTCCCATTGAGCCGAGGCACCCCTGACCCTCACCCACTGATGGAGCTGAGTCCGGTCGAGAACTTCCCACGTCACCGAGTTCTCCGTACGGTCGGTCACCCGCAGTTCAACCGATCCCCGGTCGCCGAGGTCGATCCGTTGGGGAGCTCCGACATCGGGTTGGTTGTCCAGGACTTTGGCGAGCGAGGCAGAAGCGGGTGGCTTGTGGGCTCGTAGCGGAAGCGCGGGCGGCCGCAGAATAGGAAGCAATTGCCGATACTCATGCATTGCGGCGTTGTACTTCACGACCCCGAGGATCGGCACGGCAATGACGGGCAGCAAAATTACCCACTCGCGCAGGACCAGCGAGGTTGAGAGCAGGAGGATTGCGGCGATCCTCGGCGAACGCTCAAAGGATCCAGGCGGGTGCCATCGGGGAGCGAGGAGGAGTCCGAGCGCAACCAGCACGGGTGCGACGATCAACGTCGTTGCCAAGCCGTCGAACCCCTCGTCGACCCGCGCCCAGATGGTGAGTGATCCGAAAAGTCCAGCGACCAGAAGACTCGCCGCCAGCGCTCGCGCTGACGAGATGGGTGTTCGGGGTTCCGTCGTCTGGGGATAGGGAAGTGCGACCGGTTCAGTCACGACACCGCCTTTCGCGGGACATCGGGCGTACCGCCACCCGGTTCAATCCACGGTAGATCCAGCGGGCGGGCTGCGGGGGTCGCGGTTAGCAACCGGGTCGTCGGTCCAAAACCCGACGCGTCGCCCGCCAACTGCCATAGGCGCCACAACACCGGCGCCCGCAAGAGCCAACCAATCAGTGCCCAGCCGAGGTGGAGATGTTCGAGCGCCGCGCCGACCGCCTGCATTCCGTTGAAGACCTGTCCGTCTTCGCGTTCATAGCGTGTCCGGCTGAGCCCTTCGCGATACTGGATCGCGTTTTCGATGTGGAGGTTCACTGGCGCACGAGCAGCGAGGAAGTCACCGAGCGGCGAGCATGTCTCACAACCAGCATCGATCCAGATCGTCGCTTCGCTTCCGTGCGGGCTGGGCCGCATCGAGGGGATCCAGCGCCCTTGATTCGCAACGAGTCGGGTCCACGGAACGCCGAATCGCTCGCGGAGATCCCTCTCTTCGAGTTCGCAGAAGATCCGTGCGTAGAGGATCGACGAGATAGCAGCGGCCCCGATCTCGACCCGACCGTAGAGGAACGTTGCCCACACCAACACCAAGAACCCCGAGAGCTGCATGGGCGAACGCAGGTACCGGTATGGGCCTGAGCGAACGGGTCGCAGCGTCGTGTCCCACGGCCATGGCGTCGCGCCGTTTGCGTAGAAGTCGTGGATTGCAATGACCGCGGGCAGCGACGCAATACCCAAGCCAATGAACAATGCGCCGAAGGTCCACGTGGACACGTCGAGCGCCAGGTTGTTTCCCGCAACCGATGTAGAAATGGCGGGGACGACGAACAGCAGCATTGCGCTGAACATCGCGCCCTGGCCGATCGTGCGACCGATCAGACGCTCTCCACGGTTGGTCCAATGAGCCAGCAAGAGTCCGGGCCACGCAACAAAGGCCAGCAAGAACACTTCGCCGACCAACCAGGCCCGACCGAGCTCGACCGCCCCGCCGAACAGGGGCATGTAGATCAGGTCGAGCAGCGCGAGAACCAGCAAGGTCACCGAGGGGCGTAGTGGCGATTGCGATGCAGCAGTGCCCCACAGCGCGACCCATCCAAGCCACAGGGCAACCGGCACGCCCGCAATGGCTGGACCGGCGTCGCCGAAAGACCACCAGCCCACCTGTACCGCCACGACGTTGAATACCAGGAGCCAAACAGCATTCCAGGTGGTGGCGAGAGCTATAGCGCCACTGCGCCGACGGTCAGGGGGAAACGAGACCCAGAGTGCAAAGGCGATCAGCATCGGGACGATGATCCCGGCGGGGATCAAGATCTGATCGCCCAGCGGTAGCGAACTTCCGCTGGGGATGCGGTCGAGCAGTTCACGCATTGTGGGCCCCCGTGGCGTCTGGGGTGTTTGTAGCGATGTTGTGCTCGAGCATGTCGAGCAGCACCTCGGCCATTTCGCCAACGCCCCATCGCTCGACCGGGTCGAAGTAGAAGGCCGGTGCAAGCGCTCGGTCGAAGTCGATTTCCATCGTGACTTCCAGGCCGTGGGCTGTTTCGACCCAGGTTGCGGTTGCGCTGTTGATCGTCATCCACTCGGCGACCGGTGTCGTGTTGTCGATGATGTCCCAGGTGATGGTGTCGCCCGTGCGTACGACAACTTCGAGAATGAGCGAACCGTCCGACCCGCCGTCACCGAATTCGACGGTGCGGATATCGCCGACATCAGCACCGGTTCCCGTGAAGGCAGTGGGTTCTGGGAAGGGAAGTGCGAACAGGAGCGGCTCGATTTCGGGGATCTCGGCGATCCCGTCGAGTGAGGCATCGAGTTCAGTGGCTGAGAAGTCGATCACGCGGCTTTCGACTACGACCGCGTTGGTGGGGAGCTCGTAGACGACGCCCTCGCCTGCAGCGCCGAGCACGAGGAGTGGCAATGCCCACGCAAGCTGATGGCCTGCACCGGCCCGTGATCTGCGCACACTCCAAACGACCAGGCTGATGATCGGGATGATGAGCGGTAGGGCAATAATCACGCAGATAAAGCCCTCACGAATGACGATTGCGCTTATGAGGATGCAGATTGTCGAGCCTCGGGCCACGCCGAACGAGGTCTTGTCCTCGGAGAAGGGAGCCAACGTGATGATCGCCGCCAACGTTGCTGGGATAGCGATGAACAACAGTCCCGTGGCGCTCAGCCCCACCGAGCTCAACGACCACGCGCTTATCGATGCGATTGCGGCCATGGCAATGAACCACGCAAGTTGGTACTGGGCTGGCTTGATCTTTTCGGGTCGTGGGGCTTTTTCGCGAGTTGATGGGAAGGGATCCATCGTTTGCTTCCTTTTTCGAGGGGTCGAGGGTGATAAACAACTGTTTCAATAAGGCGTTTATCTAGAAGGTACATAGATGATCGTCCTTTGTCAACATCTGTTTTAAACAAAATGGTGAAATGCGTGCTAACCTGTCTCCATGGCCACGACAGAAAAGCCAAAAGCCGATGCTCCGAAGCGCAAGCGCGGTCGCGGCGCCGACCCGGAACAAACAAAGAACGAGCTCATCGACGCAGCGATTGGAAGCCTGGTCGACGAGGGCTACCGCGGTACCACGGCCCGATCAATCGCTGGCCGAGCCGAATGCAATCAAGCCGCGATCTACTACCACTTCGGCGGCATCGAAAACCTGTTGATCGCAGCGCTCGAACAGAGCAGTCAGGAACGTCTCGCCCGCTATAAGGGCGCGTTGAACAACGACCAGACGTTGACCGAACTGGTCGCAGCGATCGAGGTGCTGTACGTCGAGGACCGCGAGTCTGGCCACTTGAGTTTGCTGACCGAACTCGTTGGCGGGATCACCGCAAGTCCCGAGCTTCGAGCCGGCATCGAGAACGCGACCGGGCCATGGCTCGAATTCGTCGAGGAGAGGATCGAGCACGCCTCAAAGAGCGTGTCCTTCGGCGCCATGTTGCCAGCCCGAGATATTGCCGACCTGGTCTTCTCGCTGGTCGTCGGTGTTGAGCTTCGGAACAAGGTCGACGGCAACGTCGAACGCTCCGACCGCCTGTTTCGAATCGCCAACCTCGCAGCAGCGCTCGCCCAATCGAACGAGAGCTGAACGCTCGAACGAACTAGTTGGCGACGAGGTCGGCGTATTGGGGGTTCGAGCGAACGTGTTGGGCTGCGAACGGGCACAGCGGCACGACCTTGCGATCGGTATCGCGCAGTAGCTTGAGGACGCCGTCCATGAGGCGACCTGCATTGCCCTGGCCTCGATGCGCCGGGCTTGTTTCGACATGGGGGATCACGACGATGCCGCCCGAGCGTTCCGAAAAGTTAGCGATACTGAGGATTTCGTCGTCATGGTGCAACTCGAAGCGGCCCTCGTCACGATTCTCGAAGATCGAGTATTCGCCGGTCTCGTTGTCCTCGCTCATCGTCGGCACCTAGTCAACCGCATCTAGTTCTCGATGATGACGGGAGCGCCGATTGGAACGTGTGCGGCAAGAAACTGGACCACATCGTTCGGTACTCGCACACAGCCGTTGGAAACCTCGTGGCCGAGATCGCGACCCGGGTTGTTCGTGCCGTGAATTGCGATCACCGGCAGGCCGCCAGAAAAGGTCTGGAGGGCTTCGGAGAACCCGGACAGGACCACGGCATGTGTTCCGAGATAGGACTCTGCAGGCGGATTCTCTCGTATGGCCGCAACGAAGAACGTCCCGAGCGGGGTGGGCGTGCGAGAGGTCCCTACCGCGGCTTGGGACTCGGCGATCAGCTCGTCACCATCGAAGACCTGTACCAATGTGCTGCTTAGATCGACCTCGGCGCGAATGGTCGTGCTGGTGATGATGTAGTCGTCGACACTGATCCACCCCTCACGTCCGTTCGGCCGCATGGGGAGCTGGACTCTGAACCACTCATCGCCGATCTCGCCTTCGGTGATCATCAATGTGAGGGGACCGCCAAATTGGTGCGGATTCGGCACCGGGAACTCGAGCGGCACCGGATCTCCGTTCGGTTCGTCGAGAGCGATCAATTGATGGACCTTGTAGCGCGCCGTCGCGATCAGCGTTTCGTGTGGGTCGGGCGGGACCGTCGTCGTGGTCGGCGCAGCAGTAGTAGTCGGCGCGACAGTGGTTGTGCTCGTCGTTGTCGTAGTTGTCGGCGCAGTTGAAGTCGTCGGCGCCGTGGTTGTAGCCGTGGCGTTGATCAAGAGCGGCTCCACTACCGAAGAGGCCTCTTTGGCCGGCCCGGCAGTCGTCGTTGCGTTCGCCGATGCGCAGCCAGCCGCGACGAGGGCAACGAGCAGCAGGGCCGCACGGAGTTGAGGGGGGACGCGCACCTCAGCATCTTATTCGCGAACGGCTGACTACGCCCGTTCGGACTTAGAAGCCAGTATCGACAACCAGGTGAGTATCGATCCACGCGTGCTCGCCGGTGGGCAGTTCGACCTTCGTCTTCGACGAGCCGTCCGACGACAAGCGAGTCTTTCCGGTGCTCCAAACAAGTGCATTGTGACGGAGTCGGAACTGGCCATCGTCGGACCCAATGGCGACCGAACGTGTCCGAGACAGGTTGGTAATCGACACCAAGTCTTCTCGGCGAAGCAGGAGCCAACGGAGGAGTCCGAAGATGAGGGGAGCAGCGGCGAGTGCTGACGTCTGGACCGTTGAGAGGCGAATGCTCGTGAGTCCAGTGAAGAGACTGGTGAGGCGACCAAAGGCCTCTGCCACCGCTGCGCCTCCCGGTTCGGGTTCGAGAATGGTGTCTCCTGCGCTGGCGAGGACGTTCAGGCTGAACACCTGAATCGACGCCGTTGACTCGGCACCTGACTCGTCGGTCATCGTGTACTCGAACTGGACATCACCGGCGTAGCTCGGGGGAATCGTCAACACGATCTCGCCGTCGACAATCTCAGCCATGCCCACGGCTGGCTGAGTGACCGCCACAAGGGTCGGAGCAGAGCCGAACGAGTCATTGGAGAGAACGTCCAAGATGGTTTGATCTTCAGACACGCTAATTCGATCATCGACCGCTGCTAGGACGGCAAAGGGCAGCGCGTCGGGAACGGTCGTGGACGGAGCGGCTGTTGTCGGGGCGGGTGCGATCGTGGCGAGTGCGGCGCTCGTTGAAGGGGCAGCAGTAGTTGGGGTGGCCGCCGTGACCTCCGTGGTTGTAGGAGCAGCGGTTGTAGGAGCAGCGGTCGTCGTCGTGGTGGTGGGTGCGACTGTGGTGGGTGCGACTGTGGTGGGTGCGGCTGTGGTGGGTGTGACTGTGGTCGGTGTCGTTGGCGGTACGGCGGGTTCCGTGATGTTCCACGTCAGCGTGATCGTGGATTGGTCAGTCCCATCGTCCGCGGTGATGGACACCGTGTAACTTGCAGCGCTGCCGGCTGCGAGGTTCCCGGTGATCTCGCCCGTTGCGGGGTTGATGTCCAGGTCCAGTGGGAGTCCGGTCGCACTCCAGGTGAACGTGTCGCCAGCATCGGGGTCACTGAGGACCGGCTGGAGGGTAATCGTGTCGCCCTCTTCGTTCGTCAGGTTTCCGAGCGGGGCCACAACCGGCGGACGATTCACGTTGAAGACCACGATGCTCGTCGACGTCGTTCCCTCGAGTGATCCATCGTCGACCAGTACCTGAACGGGGTAGCTACCAGCGGTTTCAAAGTCGAGGACTCCGCTGATCTCGCCGGTGGTCGGGTCGATATCGAGTCCTGTAGGGAGCCCGGTTGCGTCGTAGGTGAAGGTGTCGCCATCGGGGTCGCTGCCGATCGGTTGAATCGTGACCGGCTCGTCTTCGTTGAAGGCCCAAAGGCCCGCCACCGTCACGACCGGGGCTCGGTTGGTGTCGGTGACGGTCCAGGTGAAGGTGGTGGTGTCGGTGAGGTTGGGT
>CAZMYN010000158.1:0-7891 GCA_964570495.1 uncultured Acidimicrobiales bacterium
ATCTACCCGGTCAAGCTCGTCTTCATCGTTGGCGAGCCAATGGCGCCACCCGCCCAGAACGACAACGGCCGCGTGCCGCGTGCGGCGATCAAGGAACACACCGAACAGCTACGCCAACGGCTCCAGGAGCTCTTCGACGAAGCCAAGGTTCTGCGCGGCGACTAGCCCAAGAGTCGTAGAACTTCGCTGGCGCCGAGCTGTCGGTCGCCGGTAGGTGGGGCGTTCTCCAACGTCGCGCCAAGCGACAACCGAGACGCAACGTCGATTGCCGAGAGCAGTTCGCGGAGCTTGCGTGGGGGAGGGAAGTACTCGTCTTCCTCGGTGATGCGCACCTCGCTCACGCCATTGAGTGGGGCCAATCGATTGATGACCGATTCGACGAGCTCTTCGCTTGCCGATGCGCCTGCGGTTACGCCCACGACTCCGGAGAGGTCCTGGGGGAGCTCGTCGGCGGTGTTCACCCGCAGCACCCTTTCGCATCCAAACTCGGTTGCTAGCCGAGCGAGGGCCATGGTGTTGGAGGAGTTCGACGAGCCAATCACGACCATTGCGTCGCAGTCGGGCGCGATCTTCTCGAGGGCTCCCTGGCGGTTCGTTGTTGCAAAGCACAAGTCTGAGCGGCCCGGAGTCCACATTTCGGGCCAGCGCTCCAACGCTGCTTCCTGAACCGACGCCCAATCGCGATGGCTGAGCGTTGTTTGGGCGAGCAGTGCTGTTGGGCCTTCGATGTTCGGAAGTGCCTCGACTTCGTCGACCGACTCGACCCGATGAATAGCGCTTGGCGCAACCGCCATGGTGCCCACCGCCTCTTCGTGCCCTTCATGGCCAACGTAGACAATCTGGTAGCCCTTACCAGCCCGGACCTTGACCTCGTGGTGAACCTTCGTGACCAGCGGGCAGACAGCATCGACGATGTAGCCACCATTGTCGGTTGCAGCTTGGACGACTTCGGGGGCCGAACCGTGCGCCGAGAGCATGATCGGGGCGCCCTGTGGCACTTCGTCGATGTCGTCGACGAAGATCACGCCCATGTCTTCGAAACGCTGCACGACAAGACGGTTGTGAACGATCTCGTGGTAGCAGTACACGGGCGGCGGAAAGGCCCGCACCATTGCCGCCAACGCCTTGATCGCCATCTCTACCCCCGCGCAAAACCCACGAGGAGCAGCAAGCAGAACCTGATCAACAGTCATGGGTCAAGTCTACGTCGTAGGCGTTGGTGCGGTTAGCGGTCCGGGAGCTCGGGTGTCGATCGTCGCCGGCTGTGCTTCTGGCCGTGGGCGCAGGGGTGGGCCGTCGCTTTTCGCCATGTTGTCGGGGCGGCAGAGCATGTCGAGTTCGGCGAGGGTTGTTTGTTGGGTCTTTGAGTAGGGCGACCGGTGGTCGCCTTGGAGCCAGGAGATCGGTGCGTCGCAGCCTGCGGTTTCGCATTGGCCTCGCGTTTCGACGAGTCGGATATGTTTCATCCACTCGGGGAACAGCCTCGCTGGGCTACTTGCGTTGAGTGTTTGGCTCTTTGCGGTGAGGACTTGGCGGCGGATGCGGGCTTGCATCAACAACACCAACGCATATTTCGGGTGAATTGGGGTGCCGTCTAAGAGTTCGCAGCGGCCGTCGATGTCGTTTGGGTCGAGGACGGAGGTGAAGTCTTGTTCGTGTGGCTCTTTGGCCGTCTGCGCAATGGCGTTTTGGAGAACGTTGAGCGACATAACCACATGGATTAGCGGCTTGGCGTTGACTTCGGAGCGTCCGGCCCCTCGTTCGATGAGATTGGCGGCAGCTGCGGCCCGTCGTTGTGAGGCTGAACGGATGGTGCCGTCTTCTTGGTCCTGGTTGAAGAGGAAGTTCTCTTCGTCTTGGAGTTGTTGTTTGACGATGCCGCCGGACTTCGGGTCGAGATCGAGCGTGACTTTGACTCGGCCGTTCGACATTTCGGTGAGGGTGCAGCTGTTTTCGGCGTCGTGGTCTTCGGGGTCGGGGCCGTCCTGGTCGTTGACTAGGAGCCAGTATTTCATGGCGTTCTTGAACGATTTCCATTCGAGGTCAGCAGCCAACCCAATAAGTAGCGCCTGGTCGCGTTGCATGGCGGCGAAGACTCGAATGTTCTCGGTGCGCCGGAGCAGGTCGACGTGTTGGCGTGACAGTGAACCATTCAGGATGGCTTCTTCGAATTGGGCGAATTGACCGACCCACACGCCGACCCTCTGGTCGGCGCGTAGTGCGTCGGGGGAGGCGTGGGTTCGCGAGGCCATGTATTGCGCCATGGTGCGCTGCCCGGCGTTGCCGCAAACGCCGGCACGTTCGGCTTCGGCGATGCCAACAGCGATGATGCCGTCGAGCCGTTGGCGTGCTGTTTGCAGTGAGAGGCACCGGGCGCCGAGTTCGTCGGAAGACATGGTCGGCAAGAACTGCTCAGCGAGCGCGTCGAGGGACAGATCGAGAGAGTGCAATGCCCCTGATTCTGTAAGTCCGCTCGCCGTCGCCACGAAATACAGCATATCGAACACCAGTTCGATTACAACCCGAAGGCGGAGAAATTCTGAGCGCTATAAGTTGGCCGTGTGCAGCTTCCTATTCGTGTGACTCTGAAGTACGGATCGTCTTCATCGTCGGAGTTCAACCGTGAGGTTCTCGAGCCGACTGCAGATGACCTGTTGGCGCTTCTACAAGAAATGTCGAAGTACGTCACGATCATTGACGTCAATCGGCTCGATGGCGGTGAAGAATCGATTCAAGCGGTGCCGCCCAAGGACAGCTCTGTACCAAAGCTGCAATGGGAACTGAATCGATTCGATGGCATCGATGCCAGTTATGAGATTGCGTGCAATGACCCAGCGCTCGCCGTTAACTTCCTCGTCGAGTGGGCAACAACCGATAATCATCGCAGCCCGTTGCTTGGCGGGTACGAGTGGTCGAAGGTGACGTGGCCCGGCATGGAAGATGCTGTTGAAGATGCCCTCTACTTCAGCTTCGATGACGAGCCGTTGCTTCCTGTCGATGCAAAAAGGGTTCCGAAACCAAAGTTCATCGACCCAAGCGAATTGCTATCTCCGTTAACGCAAACGCTTGCCGAGGCTTGGAATGGTCTTAGAGCTGCGGGTGGACTCAACGACATGTACGCCTTTGGGCTCGACCGGCTAGGCGAAGGCTTTCTCGTTGTTGTCGGCTACCGAAACACTGGTGGGGAAGCGATAGAGATCGACGAGCTCTTCATCGATGTCGAAGAGGTCAATGCAATCGTCAGTGAAGCAAACGAGAAGGTGGAGGAATGGGAGGAAACATATGAAACAGACTCCACGGACGGCTACCGGCAGATCGTCGACGCGACCTATGAGGTTGGCGTAGCCGCTCTTTGTGATTTGCGATCCTCCGGGACGCTCTCCGATGCACCGCATGTGATCTTGAACGTCTGGCATCGAGAAGCTGAACCGACCGATGCCGAAACTGTTGGCCGCTGCAACCCGCCTGAGATAGCGGCGCTAGCCGACCCCGCCACCGGAGCGTTCTCGCACTAGCTTTCATCGGCTTCGAAGGGCTTAGGCTACGGACGAACGTCCGCCCACACCGACCAATAGTGCGGGGGTCGACCTAGCCTTGAGGGGATGAATGCGCAGGCTCTCACCTTTCCGCGGGTGGTTACCGTCGAACCGGATTCGCCTGCTGCGCGCTCGGGATTATTGGTCGGTGACGAGCTCGTCCTGATCGATGGCGAACAGCCGCGCGACATCCTCGAATACCGGACGCTCGTCGATTCCGACGAGATTTCCTTCGTGATCGACCGCAATGGCCTATCGCTCGACCTCGACATTGAGAAATCACCGAACGAGCCGCTCGGCATCGAAGTTCACTCGGCGCTGTTCGACGAGGTGCAGACGTGCGACAACCACTGCGAGTTCTGCTTCATCTTCCAGCTTCCGCCGAACCTGCGCAAGAGCCTCTATCTCAAGGACGACGATTACCGCCTGTCGTTCCTCTACGGCAACTACACGACCCTGACCCGGTTCACCGAGGCCGACCTCGAACGTGTTATCACCGAACGCCTATCGCCGCTCAACGTCAGCATCCATGCCACCGACCCGGCCACCCGCCAAGAGATGCTCCGCAATCGCCGCGGCGCATCGTCGTTGCGCTGGCTCTCGGCGTTACTCGATGCCGGAATCGAGGTGCACGGCCAGGTCGTCGTGTGCCCCGGAATCAACGACGGCGACGTTCTCGATCAGACGCTGGCCGACATGTACGACAAGTACGCCGGCATGGCCACCGTCTCGGTCGTGCCGCTCGGCGTGTCGAAGTACTCGACAGAAGAACGAATGCGAGCCCACACCGTCGACGAGGCGAGAGCCGTCATCGAAATTGTCGAGCGCTGGCAAGACGTCTTCACCGCGTCGAGCGGGTCGCGCCTCGTGCACGCCTCCGATGAGTACTACCTGATGGCCGAACTGGCGTTTCCGCCCCGCGAGAACTACGGCGACACGCCAATGTATGAAGACGGTATCGGTATGGCCCGCTCGTTCGAGGCCGAATTCAATGGCGAAGTCGAAACCGGCATCGGGACCGAAGCTGGGTTCTTCTCGTGGGTCGACGCAGCTCCCGCCGAGGGCTACCGAGCGCCACGCACGTGTGAGACCAGCGGCGATGCTGGTTCGGCCGTGATGCTCACGCCGCGCCGCAATGCGCCGGTCGCCGTGCTCACGGGCACGCTCGGCGCGCAGGTCATCGAGCCACTGATCGCGGCCCATCCTCGCGACGACGTTCGTGTGCTCGCTGTCGACAACGAATTCTTCGGCGGAAACGTCGGCGTTTCGGGGCTGATGGTCGGCGCCGACCTTCAACGCGTGCTCGCAGCCGAACCCGAAGGCCATCGATACCTCGTCCCCGACGTGTGTCTTAACCGAGGACGCTTCCTCGACGGCCTCTCGCCCGACGACCTACCTCGACCTATCGAGATCGTCGCCACCGATGGCATTGCCCTACGGGCCGCGCTGGAGCTCACATGACCGACCTGCCCACCGTTGCGATCGTCGGGCGTCCCAACGTCGGCAAGAGCACGCTCGTGAACCGGATCATCGGCCGTCAAGAGACGATCGTCGAAGAACGACCCGGCGTCACCCGCGACCGCAAAGAGGTCGCAGCTGACTGGCTGGGTCGTGAGTTCACCCTCATCGACACCGGCGGCTGGATGGCCGAAGAAGACGGCGATGCGCTCGACGCGAAAGTTTCCCAGCAGAGCGAACGCGCAATGGCCGAAGCCGACGTCATCCTCTTCGTCGTCGACGCGATGGTCGGCGCTACCCAAGACGACCAGCTCGTCGCGAACCTTGTGCGACGCCTCGACGCGCCCACGTTCCTCGTCGCCAACAAGGTCGACAGCGAAAAGCAGCAGCACGTCATCTGGGACTTGCTCAACTTGGGCTTTGGTGAGCCAATGCCGGTCAGTGCGCTGCACGGGGTTGGAACCGCTGACCTACTCGACGCGATCGTGACCGCGCTCCCACCCGAGGAAGTCGAAGAAGAAGTCGAAGAGGATGGCGACCGCATCTTTGGCGTATCGATCGTCGGGCGTCCCAACGTTGGAAAGTCCACCCTGTTCAATCGCCTAATCGGTGACGAACGAGCAGTCGTGCACGATCGCCCCGGCACGACCCGCGACTCGATCGACACGGTCGTCGAAACCGACAACGGCCCCATTCGCTTCATCGACACTGCCGGTATGCGCCGCAAAGCCAAAGTCGATGAGGAAACCGAGTACTACTCGCTCGTTCGGGCGTTGCGAGCGGTGGATCAATCCGATGTTGCATTCTTGGTCATCGACTCGACCGTCGGCGTTACCGCCCAAGATCAGCGGCTCGCGGAGCGCGTCGATGCTGCTGGTTGCCCGATCGTTGTGCTCATGAACAAATGGGAGCTGCTCGACGCCGAACAACGCAAGGACACCATGCGTGGCGTCGAACGCAAGCTCCACTTCTTAGGCGAGGCGCCAATCCTTCGAATTAGTGCCCTGACCGGCAAAAGCGTGCAGAAACTGTGGCCCGCGCTCGAGGCCTCGCTCGCGGTGTATTCGACCCGAATCCCCACCCGCAAGGTCAACCAGGTCATTCGGGCAGCTCAAGTTGCCCAGCGTGCACCCGAAGGGGGGAGAGTGCTGTATGCCACGCAGGGCGCCACCGACCCTCCCACGTTCACGCTCTTTGCCAACAAAGAGCTCCCGCGCACGTATTTGCGGTATCTCGAACGAAGCCTGCGCGAGGCGTTTGAGCTTGGGAATACACCCATCAAACTGCGTGTCCGGAGACGCTGATGTGTGATCTGGGCTACGATTCTTCGCCATGAGGGCCGCTGTACTCATTGGACTTGGCCTCGTTTGCGTCGTCGCAGCGATTGGTTGGGCTCGTTCTGCTCGCTATCGCCGCCGTTTTCTAAGCAGGATCGAACACGACGCCGAGAATCCGCAAGAAGATGCGGCCTATCGCCTTGCCCAGTCAGCGTTCCGCAAGGAAGTGCAATCGGCTGCGCTCTATTCGATCCTGGCGGTCGCAGCGTTCTTTACCGCGGCCAGTACCGACGAACGAGTTCCCATGGTCTTTGCCTTCGCGGCGATTCCGGCGTTCATTTCGGTCGTGTGGTCTCGCGGCGCAATTCGAGAGGCCCGACTTAGCCGCCAGCGGTTCTTCTTGGAAAAGCGTGCAGAAGAAGCACTCGAACAGGAGGACTTCGCTCCGAAGGCATGGGCTGCTCGCCTGGCTCCCGACGCGCTTCCCGACGTCACTGGTTTCGAGGTCGGACGCGTCTATGAAGCTGGCTCCGGTCTTATGGCTGGCGACTTCTTCGACGTTTACCGCGTGGGCGGAACCCGTCTGGCTGCGGTGATTGGCGACGTGCGAGGCCACGGCATCGAAAGCTCGATCACGGCGTTCCAAGCCAAGTACTTGCTCCGAGTGTTTCTCCGACAGTTCCGCGACCCTGCCCAGGCGCTCGAAGAACTCAACCAGCAGATGTCGGAAATGGACCGTGGCGAAGAGTTCATCTCGATGATCGTGGTCGTGTTCGACACCGAAGCGGGAACGATCCGCTACGCGTCTGCTGGCCACCCCGCTGGCTGGCTCTGGCATGCCCGTGAGGTTCAACCCCTGCGTGCAACCGGCCCGCTGTTGATGCTCGACCCGGGTGCGTCGTACTTCAGCAAGGAAATCCCGCTGTCTCCCGACGATTTCGTCCTGCTGTACACCGATGGTCTTGCCGAAGCACGCAACGACGACGAACTCTTCGGCGAGGAACGAATCGCCATGGCCATCCGCCGAGATCCCGGCGCGAGCCCCGAAGTGCTCACGAAGGCACTGCTCGAAGAGGCTCGCGACTTTGCGAACGGCATGATCGGCGACGACGTCGCAATCCTTGCGGTCCGGCGCAGCTAGATCCTCCGTAAACTGGACCTATGCCGTGGTGCGATTCCTGCTCCTCTTATCATGCGCCAACCGCGCTTGACGACGATGCCTGCCCGAACTGCGGCGGTGTCGTGACCGAGGCACCACACGCTCACCAGGGTGAAGAAGTCGAGCGAACCGTCGGTGCATCGGCACCGTGGCACTTCTGGATCGTGGTCGTCGCGCTCGCGGCATACCTGCTGTGGCGCTTCACCGACTTCGTCGTCTGGCTCATCGGGAAGTTCTGATACCTCTGAGGACATGGGGGTGTTTCTGATGGGCTCTGCAAGGAGTATCATCAATCGCTCACGGGCTGTGGCGCAGCTTGGTTAGCGCGCCTCACTGGGGGTGAGGAGGCCGGAGGTTCAAATCCTCTCAGCCCGACAGATGTGATCTTCGAAGGATTTTGGTCGATGAGCGACCATTTTCCTTCGAAGAAGCACGGCGTAGTGTGTGGCCATGTCCGAGCA
>CAZMYN010000159.1:0-7889 GCA_964570495.1 uncultured Acidimicrobiales bacterium
GGCCACTGCGTCGAAGAATTGTGCGTGGTCGACGTGCCGGACGAGGAACGCAATGTTCCGGCAGCGGCGATGTTCCCCGTCGTGCAAATCAGTGAAGCCACCGGGCGAGAGAACGAAGGGTCGTCTCCGCGGATCGCTCCGCTCAACAGCGAGCTCGACGAACTCCACGACGCACTCGTTCTCGCTACCCGCGACTACGTACGCAAGAACGGGTTCCAAGACATCTGCCTCGGCCTCTCCGGCGGTATTGATTCGACGCTCACGGCCGCGATCGCCGCCGACGCGCTGGGCCCCGAGAACGTCCACTGCGTACTCATGCCCAGCCGCTATAGCAGCGACCATTCGGTGACCGACGCAATCGAGTTCGCCGAACGGCTCGGCGTTTCCCACCGGACGATCCCGATCGAACCGGGCCACGCAGCGTTCCTCGAAATGCTCGCCCCATCGTTTGAGGGACGCGAGCCCGGCCTGACCGAAGAGAACCTCCAGTCGCGAATTCGTGGCGTCATCTTGATGGCGCTCACCAACAAGTTCGGATGGCTCGTGCTCACAACCGGCAACAAGAGCGAAGCCGCAGTCGGGTACTCAACGCTGTACGGAGACACGGCCGGCGCGTACGCGGTGATCAAGGACGTCTACAAACTCGACGTCTACGCGCTCTCGCGCCGCTACAACGAGCGAGCGGGCCGCGAGGTCATTCCCGAGTCGGTTATCACCAAGCCACCATCGGCTGAGCTGCGTCCCGATCAGCGCGACGACCAAAGCCTGCCGCCCTATGAGGAGCTCGACCCCCTGCTCGAGGCATACATCGAAGGCGAGCGAACCCAGTCCGAGCTCATCGAGATGGGCTTCGAGGAAGAGACCGTGAAGCGCATTACCCGCCTGGTCGACATTTCCGAGTTCAAACGCCGCCAAACACCACTCGGTGCCCGGGTCACCAAGAAGGGTTTCGGGCGGGATCGACGCCTTCCGATTACGAACGGGTTTCGCTAGTTCCCGTCATCAACGTGCGTTCTGGCCGTCGCGCCGCCAGATGTATCGATTCGGTGACATTTTTCCACTCAACGTGTGATCTGCCGTAAAATAGTGAGGGTCAAGCCGGTTTCTGGCATCGACGGTGCGTAGCAGGCCCCCAAGATTTCGAGATCCTACGCGGTGGTCCGATGTACATACGTCGGTAGGGTTTCCCTTTAGGTCAGCCGTTTTCGTGTCGAATCAGTGCTTGACCCGCAATGCGGGCCCATGTTCGAATTAGCAGAGATGTAACCCATAACTGCTAGAAACCCAAAGAAGGAACCTCGTGGCGAAAGAGCGTGTCGAGCGGGACGAAGAAGATCTTGTCCGGCTCTATCTCACCGATATCGGCCAATACCCTCTCCTGACCAAGGACGACGAGGTGCGCCTGGCGCAAGCCATCGAAAAGGGTGCCGAAGCCCGCGAAGCCATCGACGCGGCTGGTGAATTGACCGCTGCCAAGCGCCGCGAGTTCAACCGAGACCTTCGACGCGGCGAAGAGGCAGAACGCACATTTGTTCAGTCGAACCTTCGACTCGTTGTTTCGATCGCTAAGAAGTACCAGGCATCGGGCCTCCCACTGCTCGACCTGATCCAAGAGGGCAACCTCGGTCTCATGCATGCCGTCGAGAAGTTCGACTGGCGCAAGGGCTTCAAATTCTCGACCTATGCAACGTGGTGGATTCGCCAAGCAATCACCCGTGGCATCGCAAACACCGGTCGTACGATCCGCCTTCCAGTTCACGCTGGCGACACCCTCACACGGCTCCAGAAAGCCCGCTCACGACTAGAGCTCAAGCTCGGTCGTCCAGCGACCCTTTCCGAGCTCTCCGCTGAGGTCGAACTGCCCGAAGACAAGGTGACCGAAGCGCTGCGCTTCGCTGCCGAACCACTTTCACTCTCTGAACCACTGCGTGAAGATGGCGACGCCGAACTCGGCGATGTCGTCGAAGACCGTTCTGCGGACTCACCGTTCGAGGTTGCTGCGACTGCCTTGTTGCCAGAGGAGATCAGCCGGTTGCTGTCGCCTCTCGACGAGCGTGAGCGCGAGATTCTCAAGCTTCGCTTCGGCCTCGACCGCGGCGAGCCTCGCACCCTCGAAGAGGTTGGCGAGCACTTCAACCTGACCCGTGAGCGCATTCGTCAGATCGAAGCTCGCGCAATGTCGAAGCTTCGCCATCCATCGAGCGACACCGGCGCCCGCGACCTTCTTGCTGTTTAGGTAAGTCGCTGCCGTGTGGACACAAGCTGTCTATGCGCTGATCATCTTTATCGTGTTCGCCGTGGTGGGCGGTCTTGCTGTTCGCTACATCATTGCGAACCAACCCGAACGAGGCGATGGCGATCTGCCGCCTCGCGGAGTTCCCTGGGACGCCTCTAACGATCCCGACAACAACTAGTTCCTTTCGCCTTGCGGCGAAATTAGCGGAGGTGGACGGGAATCGAACCCGCCGTACGGGGATCGCCCGTACCACCCGCTTTGAAGGCGGGGGAGCCCACCAGGTACTCGGACACCTCCAGGTAGGTTCGGCCATAGTAGCGACGTGTCTGGTCGCGTTGCGAACTGGCTTTGGACGCTGGCGCCGATGCACGTACCCGAATCAAGAGAAATGGGGCGAGGCGGTACTCTGGGGCATATGCGTCGAGTGGCTGGAGTTCTTGTCTCGGGCGTCGTGGCGTTCCTCGCTGTTAGCTCCTTGCTTTCCCCGGGTACGGCGGGCGCTACTGCACTGCTCTTGGAGTCGACACCCGCAGATGGGCAGTCGCTCCAGCGCCTCGACCAGATCGTGTTCGAGTTCGACTCGCTCTTGTTGGCCAACGGGGCCGAGGTAACCGTGACGAACCTCGGCGGCACCGCTGTGGCTGTCGAGACCAGCGTCGACGGGAGTCGTCTCACCGGCGTGGTTGTTGGCGAGGTCCCATCGGGCAACTACGAGGTTGCCTATCGAGTGCAGTCGTCGGATGGATCGGTCAACGAAGGGTCGATCCGTGTCGGAGTCGACTCGCCGTCCCAGGCCCTGTCGGGTGGACTGCTCGCAGTGATCGCCATCTCCGCTGGGCTGGTGCTCTACCTCACGATCGTGTTCGTAGCCGACAAGCGCAGGCGCCCGAATCGTCGATTGGCACAGGGTTCGGCGCGCGGCGATGCCGAAGTCGAGTCATGAACGCCCGTCGATTCGCAACAGCGGTGCTCGTTCTTTCGATGACCGTGCTGGCCGCTCCGCTCGGAGCTCAACCAGAAACGATTCCCGGCGAGGTCGTGGCTGTTCCGATCCTCGCGCCGGGCGCAATCGCGATCGATGGCGACCTTGGCGATTGGGTGAGTTTGCCGCTCGTCGAAACGGTCGACGGCCCTCAACCTTCGGCCAATCCCGACGTGTCTGGACGCCTCCGATGGCAGATCGTTGCTGTCGAGGAGCAGATCCTTGTTGCGGCAACGATCACCGACGATCAGATCATCGCTGGGCAGAACGGCGAGAACTATTGGATGGAGGATTCCGTTGAGATCTATTTCAACTTTGCTGACCTCGCCGCAACCGATTACTCCGATGGGATTAGCCAGTTGAGGGTCTCGCCGATCGACCTCGACAACACCGACCCCGACTCGCTCACGATTACCGGCGTGAGGGCCGACAGCGTCGATGTTGCCGGCTTTGTATTTCCGACCACCGACGGTTGGGGCTTTGAGGTTTCGCTCGACGTTCCCGACGCGTCCACGATCATCAATGGTGGTGCCTTCGGTTTCCAGATTCAGGCAAATGGTTCAAGCGGTGAGGGGCGCGACCTCAAGCTCAACTGGTCGAGCCGAGACGTCAACGACACCTCCTTTGAGGATCCATCGGTCTTTGGGCAAGGCGTCTATTTGGGGGACCCCGGCGAAGACGGCGTCACGGGACTCGTGGACAGTCCAGATGGCGAATCGTTCGATCAGTCCGTTCCCGAGGTGATTGTTGGCGAAGATGCTGTCGTCGACGACCCAACGACGACCTTCGTTGATGAATCCGTCCCCGAGGAGGACAACGCTGGCCAATTCCTTTTCATCGCGGCCATTATTTCGGCGATCAGCATTCTGATTGGTGGGGTTTGGTTCGAGCGTCGCCGCAAGAAGTCCGAAGAGGACGAGGAGAGGGCTTTCTTTGCTGGATCGATGGGTGAACTCCCCGAGGGCGAGCAGCGGTAGCCGTGCATAGCGCCTTAAATAGACAGATGCCCTCGCGTTGGACGACCTCGAAGACTGCAGCATCGGTTCTGTTCGCGTGCGTGCTCGCGGCTGGTTGTGGTGTGGATCAACCCACCGAGACCGAGTCGAGCTCAGCGGAGCTGTCCGGTGCCGAAACTGGGGAGCTGACCGAGGTCGCGCCCGCGGCGACGAGTAGCTCCGAGCCCGATCAGCCCGCGTCGACGACTCCGGCGGAAACCTCGAGCACAGCAAGCACGTCTAGGCCGACCACTTCGACTGCCGATACCGAGACTTCGACGGCCGAGACGTCGGCTCCGGAAACCTCGACTACCGAGACGACGAGCTCAACAACGACGACGACGAGCACCACGACGACGACCAGCACCACGACGACCAGCACCACGACGACGACCGCTGCACCGGAGAGCTCGCCCACCGCGCTCGATCGCATCGCCCTCGATCTCGAACTCGTTGCGACCCTGACCCGGCCGGTCGGGCTTGCGCCGCGTCCGGGAACCAACGATCTGTTCGTCGTCGAGCAGGGCGGTCGAATCGTTCGTCTGCCCAACGGGCAAGGCGCTGGTGCCGACACGACCCTCGATCTGCGCGGTCAGCTAAGTGGGGGTAACGAACAAGGCCTTCTTGGACTGGTCTTCGACGCTGGCGGCAACCGGCTCTACGTCAACTTCACCGACGCCGCGGGCAACACGAACATCGTTCGCTACTCCATGAACGGAAATACCGCCGACCTTGGCACGGCCGAAGTGCTCCTTCAGATCGAACAACCCCGCGGCAACCACAACGGTGGGCACCTCGCCTTTGGGCCCGACGGGTTCCTCTACATCGGCATGGGCGACGGCGGGGGAGGCGGCGACCCCTTTGAGCACGGCCAGAACCCGAACACGCTGCACGGGTCGGTCCTTCGCATCGACGTCAACACGAACGCCGGATACAACATCCCGCCCAACAACCCCTTCGTAGCCGGAGCCGCTCCCGAGGTCTTCGTGTGGGGCATCCGCAACGCATGGCGCTTCAGCTTCGATTCGGCAAACGGGGATCTGTGGATCGGTGATGTTGGCCAGGACCGCTTTGAGGAAGTCACTGTTCTGCGAGCGCGCAACGGAGGCGGCAACGGCGCCAACCTCGGCTGGAACGCCTTCGAAGGCGACGAGTCGTTTAGAGGCGGCACCGCACCCGAGGGCCACGTGCTGCCGATCGTCAACTACGCCCAAACGGGGGGCCGTTGCTCGGTGACCGGCGGCGAGGTCGTTCGCTCGACGAGCATCCCCGGCCTTTCCGGCACCTACCTCTACGGCGATTTCTGCACGGGCGAGACCTTCGGCATTCGCGCCGACGGCAGCGGATCGCCTGCCCGCCTCGACCTGCCCGCAATCGACGCGCTCAGCAGCTTTGCTCTCGACGCAAGCGGCGAGCCGTACGTGCTGAGCCGATCCGGCGGGGTCTTTCGTATCGTCGCTGGCTAGCTCGGCGCTAGGCCCGCGCTTCGTTGCGCCGGTTGCGCAAGTACCAGCCAGCACCCCCGGCAAGAGCGCCAGCTCCAGCTACCAGCGCGCCCGTCCGGGCGTGGTCGCCGACCCGTTCACTCAACGAGTCCTTGTTTGAGAACGTGCGGATTTCCCAGCCTCGGTCGGCAGCGACCTTCGCCAAGGCCCGATCGGGGTTCACGACGATGGGATGGCCGACTGCTTCGAGCATTGGCAGGTCGGTTATCGAGTCGGTGTAGGCATACGACTCGTCGAGGTCGAGGTCGTGTTCGAGGGCCAGAGCCTCTATTGCGTCGACCTTGTATGGGCCGTAGGAGTAGAACTCGACCTCGCCGGTGTACTTTCCGTCGCGGCCCGTCTCGGCGATCGTCGCAACAGCACCGTCGGCTTTCAGATAGCGCGACAACGGAACGACGATCTCCTCGGGCGATGCCGACACCATGAAAATCTTGTGCCCGGCGGTTCGATGCGCCTCCATCTCATCGAGTGCTTCTCGGAACACGATTGGCTCGATCACATCTTCGAGTCCGCCGTCGACGAGCTGGGCGATCTGTCGTTTGTCCCAGCCTTTGCAGATGCGAAGTGCGTTGTTGCGCATGTCTTCCATCCGGCCGTGGTCAGCGCCGAGATACTTAAAGACCAGGCGGCCCCACACTGCCCGCAGGATCAGTCGGGTGTCGATGTAACCGGCCTCGCGCAGCGTCGAGCTGAACGCGAACATTGCCGCGTCAGCAATAGTTGTTTTGTCGAGATCGAAGAATGCCGCCGCGCCGCGGGCGGAGGTCACCGTACTTGCGCCCATGGCTCCAATGTAGATGGAGCGTGCCACCGATGGGCGCCATGGGGGACGCTCGGACGGTCAACGGCATCGGGAGATGCCTCAGAGCGATGTCCTCGGCGCCTAACCGGTGGCGAGGTCGAAGGCTCGTTGTGGCACGAATTGGCCAGCGCCAGCGAGACAGCCATCGGCTTCGCCGGGGACCTTGATCCAGACGTAGGCATCGACGGTTGAGCGGCCCGTATTCAATGTTGGGTCATCACCGATTGCGCGGCCTGCGGGATCGCACCACTCGCCGTTTCCGCCGTTGCCGTTGCGGCTGGTGTCGATGACCTGGGCAATACCGGCAGGGTTGCCGAGTGCGTTGAGGACCTGCTGGCCGAACGCCGCTTCATCGCTGGTGTGGTTGTAGTTCGACACGTTGGTGAAGAAGCCGTCTGCGTTCAATACGCCAGCATCGATCAGGCGGTTTGCCATCTCGTTTGCGCCCACCCAATTCGAGTGGCCGGCGTCGAGGTATACCCGGCACTGCCCGCACGAGCTCTTGATCTCGACGACCGCTGAAGACAGTGCGTCGTTGCGCTCCGAGCCAGAGCAGTCGTTGAGTGCAATCGCGTCGGGTTCAAGAACGATGGTTGCGGGACGGTTGCCCAACCCCGCGACCACTTCGTCGATCCAGCGCGCGTATTCGCCCACGTTCGCTGCGCCACCTGCGCTGTGCTGGCCGCAGTCGCGATCGGGGATGTTGTAGACGACGAGGACCGGAACGCCGCCAGCGGCTTGGGCGGCAGTCACGTACTGGTTCACGTCGCTTCGCACGTCGCCATTCCATTCGCCGAACCAGCGGGCGATGGCTTGGGATCCAATCTCGTCAGCAATGGCGCCTGCACGTGGATCCGAAGCGTTGTTTCGCGCCCACTGCGCCGCGCTGTTGTAGGGGTCGACGTAGAACCCTCCGCTCGTTGGGGCGGCTGGTGCTGGTTTTGGAGTTGGTGTTGGAGCAGCGGTGACTGGTGCTGCTGGAGGTGCCGCTGCCGGAGCTGCCGTGGTTGGGGTTGGTGCGACCGTGGGCGCTGGCGAATTGGGTGCAACGGTGCTTGCCGTTGTTGTGTCTGGGTTGGTCGCTGGGGTCGCTGGGGTCGCTGGTGCGTTGTTGGTTGGCGTGGCCGCCGCAGGCGCTGGCGAGTCGGGCACCGAGGATTCTCCGACGACGGGCTCAGTGCTGGTCTCCGCAGACGTCTGGCTGGGCTCGGAAACCGGTTCGGCGGGGACGCCTTCGGGTTCGGGCTCGGTACTGGCGGTTGGCGCTTGCTCGGCTGAGCCTGCTGCACCCTGAGGGACGGTTGTCAACGTGGAGTCGTCTGCGGACGCGTCGTCACCGCCGGGCGGGCTGACGGGGTCGGCGTAGGCC
>CAZMYN010000160.1:0-2161 GCA_964570495.1 uncultured Acidimicrobiales bacterium
CGGAAGGTTGCCAGAGCGGACGAATGGGGCGGCCTCGAAAGCCGTTGTAGCACTTCGTGTTACCGAGGGTTCGAATCCCTCACCTTCCGCTCCAAATTGTTGAGACTTCCGTCCGACACCCGCGACAGCGGTTTGTGCAGTGAGCGGGGCCGCCTAAGGGCGGCCTCGACCGCGTCTACCTTGTGCAACCAGGCCTTCAATTAGCTGGACTCGATCTCCACGATCAGGTCGGTGGTCAGTAAGAACCCGAGGATTACCGAGCGCAGTGGTTCCACAACGCTTGAAGAAACGCTCAACAGGTAATCGTCAGTCTTGGACCCGAACAGCGCTTTCGTGAGTGACTTCCCAGCCTTGTCGGCGCGCCCCAACTCGATCCCGTTGCGGTCGACCACTATCACCTGACGGCGTCGCTGGTCACTAACAAGCGCTACGGCTTCTGTGGTGCTACCAACCCTCAGCGAGAACTTTGGTTTGCGCCCACCAGATTCTTCGACGACTAGGCCGATCTCCCCAGACCGGTCCGTGATCGTCAACGGCGGCGTCGCGAGCTTTGAGGAGGGCCGATCGACGCGCAACAACAAAGCCCCGTCGCTGCCATAGATATTGATCTGATGAGCGGCATACTCTTCCCCGCCGAGCAGTCTTCGCACACCCATCTTTCCCTGGCTCTCAACAGCCTGATGCACCGCCCCGAGTCCAAAGCCAGTCGTATCGAAGAGGTCGTATACCCTGCCGCCTTTGACACCCATCGATCGCTGGCGAGAGACGATCTCGGTCGCATTGAAGATGGTCAACTGTGAGGGAGCGTTCTGCTGCGGAGACGAGACTGCCTGTTTCGCGCGTTGGCCAGGCGTCGGGGGAGCCGCATCCTGCGGCGCAGGTCGGTTTGCAGGAGGGGGTGGCCCATCGAGCACTGGCGGAGGAGGCGGTGGTTGCAGTGGCGCAATACTCATGACGCCGTTGGTGCTCACGTGCTCAGTCCACTCAACGCCGTCCCACCAGCGGTATTCGTGGCGTCCGCTCGGATCTAAATCCCATTTCCCCACCGTTCCGCCCATGAATCAACATTGCCATAGTTGACCGTCGAAGCCTCAAGTCGGACCATCTCTCAATACGTGCTCTAGATGACCCAAACCGGTCATCTAGAGCAGGTATTCGAAGAGAGCGTCCTAGAAGCCGGTGTCGACGATCAGGTTCGTGTCGATCCAGGACTGTTCCCCATTGGGAAGTTCGATCCTGGTCTGTTGGCGTCCGCTGGGCTGCTTGCGGGTCTTGCCGGTGGTCCACGCCACGGCGTTGTGGCGCAGCTTGAAGACCCCGTCATCGGTGTCGAGACCGACATTGCTGGTTCGCGCCGTGTTGGTCACGGAGACCAAGTCCTCACGTCGGGCGAACCTAACGAGCATGAGCCCAAAGAGGGGAGGGCCAAACGCGAGAGCGGAGAGCTGAAGCGAATTGAGGCGGATCTCGACCAGGCCGAGGACGAGGCTGCCCAGGCGGCCGATCACGTCGTTGGCCGAGGTGAACGGTTCGGGCTGTGCGTCGATGCTGGCGCCGGTCGGGGCGAGGACATTCACACTAAAGACCTGGACGCTGGCTGTTGACTCAACGCCGGACTCATCGGTGATCGTGTAATCGAAGGACAGGTCTCCAGCAAAGCTAGGAGGCAGCGAAACAACGAGCTCACCGTCAACGATTTCTGCGGAGCCGACCGCCGGCTGGGTCACCGACACGAGCTGGCCAGCGCTACCGAACGAGTCGTTGGCGATAACGTCGAGAACCGCTTGATCGGTCGATACGCCGATGCTGTCGTTCACGGCGACGATCGCGGTGAATGGCAACGCTGCTGGTGGCGCGGGCTCTGCGGCTGGCGCGGCCGTGGTGGCTGGCGCTTGCGAGCTAATCGTTGGGGCTGCCGTGGCCGCGGGAGTAGTCACGGCGATCGTGGTCGTGGTCGGAATCGTCGAGGTCGAAGTTGTCGATGTCGATGTCGGGGGCACCGTGGTGCTCGTTGCGGGAACCGTCGTAGCTGGGGCCGCCGTCGTCGCGGAAGTTGTGACAGGCGTTGTCGTAGTCGGCGGGACAGTTGTTGGTGTTGGCGGGAGGGTTGTTGGTGTTGGCGGGAGGGTTGTTGGTGTTGGCGGGAGGGTTGTTGGTGTTG
>CAZMYN010000160.1:2261-7842 GCA_964570495.1 uncultured Acidimicrobiales bacterium
GCGGAACCGTGCTGCTCACTGGGACAGTCGTCGGCGTCGGCGCGGGATCTATCACAAACCTGAACGTTGTTGAGACATACTCACCCAACGGATCCGTTGCACGGACGGTGACAAAATATGTTCCAGGTACGGTGGGGGTACCGGTGATCCAGCCCGACATCGGGTGGATGCTCAGCCCAGGTGGAAGGCCGTTGGTTATCGTCCACGTCAGCGGATCACCATCGGGGTCCGATCCGACAATCGGAAAGTCCACCGGATTACCTTCGGTCCCGATCCGGGTGCCCGGGTTAGTCAGGGTTGGCGGCAGGTTGTCCACAGGAAAGATCACCGCATTGCTTACCTCGGAGGTCTCGCGGGTGTTTATGTGGGTCAGCGTGCCCGAGACATACGCCCCCGCGGTGCCGGAAGTGAGCACAGTGAATTCACTTGGGCCGGTGGTAAGCAACGTATCGGTGAGAAATGTCTGCAATTCGCCGCGGCCCAATGGATGTACACGATCACTCTCAAACAGTTCGAGAGTGTACGTACCAACCGGCGCGGAGACCGTGTAGGTGACTTCGTAGTTCCCATTCCCGACGTAGGTGACGTCGGTGATCTCGGGCCAGTTGAGCAGGCTGTTCGCACCACCGTCGCCATCGCCAGGGTCGTTGGCCGTAGGACCTTCACTGTTCAGGTCGATTGGGATACGGAGGTTGTCGAAGATCGAGTTTTGACTGATCGTTACGGCCGCCGTCGTGTCGATCCGGACGCCGACCCCGGGAAGAGCGTTGCCCACAATCGTGTTTTCGGCGATTCGAACGGCGCTGGTCTGGTTCTCGACCAAAATGCCATTCCATCTATTTCCAAGCCCAGCGGTTCCCGCCGAGTCGGTGCCCACAAAGTTGCCCTCGATCGTGGTTTGACCAACGTCGTTGATGTGGATGCCTCGGCGGTCGTTTCCGACAATCGTGTTGCCCGAGCCAACAGCACCAATGAAGGTGTTGGTCGCTCCTTCCAGCACCGCGATGCCACTCCACCCGTTCTTCAACTTCGCGCCGGTGATCGACGCGCCGATGATGTTGTTCTCGATGATGTTGCGGTTACCGCCACGCAAGACAATGCCGTCGCCAGCGTTTCCGCTGATGATGTTTGGAGCAGTTCCTCCAATGACGTTGTCGGACGAGTCGATTAGCGAGATTCCGGCAGGACCTGAGCCAGGCGCAGCAGTGCCGTCGGCGGTGGTACCGATCAGGTTGCCGTCGATAAGGTTTCCTCGAGTGTTCGCTCCGTCGAGGACGAGGCCCGACCCAGTGTTCCCCGACAACACGTTGTCGTGAACCCTGGCGTTCTGCGCTCCGCCTCCGAGCACGATGCCATTTTGGTTGGGACCTCGGGTCACGCCATCGGCGCGAAGGCCAACGTAGTTTTCGGCAATCTCGATGCTTTGGCCAATGACCAGGATGCCCTGGCTCTCGTAGTTGATGATCGACAGGCCACGGAGAGCTGATGACGCCGACGTCACCCTAAAGATGATGCCGATCACGTTGCCAGCGTTTGTGCCGTCGAGTTCGACTACCGGTCCGCCTGCCGCGGCGTACCCGGGTTGGGTACGGGCATCGATCTCGAGCTTCTGAGTGATATTCGTGAGTTCGGCGGTCGGCGAAATTGTCCACACGCCGGCGGTATGTCCAGGGTCGCTAAGCGGAATGTCGAATTCGATTCTGTTGATAGCGCCACCGTTCGCCTCCTGAATCGCAGCATTGAGCGTGCACTCGGGGGCGTTCTCGCTGTTGGGCGCTCCGGTGTTGCAGGACCCATCTCCGGGCACAAGGTCACCGGCTTGTCCAGTCGAGTTGACCGTCACGGTGTTGCTCTGCGCAGAAACCGCCAAGAAGTTCGCAGTGATTGCTATGACAGCGATCATGACAATCGTCGATCGGCGACGGGAGCGACGACGCCGATACCAACGAGTAGACGGCAATCGATCAGCCTTTTCGTGCGCGCGCGTCCACGTGGCGTTGCTTTCCGGCGCGATAGAGCTACTCATTACCTCTTGCATCGGCAAAACCTGTGAAAAGCCTTTAGGACCCGGGACCTACCCATTTTTGCGCCAAACCCAGGCTCACTTGACAGATTGGAAAGTGAACGCGACACTTTCCAATATGGAAACTGACCCGCTCAAGGCGCGAGGGCAACTCGCTGAGGTCGATGATGCTGAGTCCGCCGTCGTGGAATCGTTCGCACCTCCGCTCGCACGATGGTTCGGTGTCGGCGTCGGGTTTTTGGGCCCGGCTGCCATTTGGTGGTCGACGAGCAACCTGAGTGATGCCGCGTCGACCTACTCGTCTGGCTGGTTGATAGCGCTACAGGTCGGTGCGATCGTGTCCGCAGTGATCGTGGTGCTGACACTGATGCTGCAGTTCCGGGTCGAAAGCGGCATGCGGGAGAGAGCCCGTCAACCAATCCACGGCGTTCGAAGCTCAGCCTGGATCTTCGTTGCTGTCTTTGCGATCACGTTTGGTCTGATGATCTCAACGTGGGTCGCCGCCATCGACCAACCCATCATTCTCGCGGTGGTTGCCTACCTCTGGTTCGCGCTCGTCCCCGCCTACTTCTATTCGCGCCATCTCGAAGTCATGAACGAGTTGCTTCGCAAGGCTGAGCAAGATGACACCTGACGCTGCAAAGGCTCGACAGCAACTGACCGAGCTCGTTGACGCGGAGCGAGCGGTAGAGGCGTCGTCGGTGGCTCCAATGCCGTGGTGGTTCGGCCCTGGCTTTGGATTCGTTGGTCCCGCGATTGTCTGGTGGGCGACGAGCGAGCTTCCCGACGCTGCGTTGACCTACGCGCCGTGGCAGCTCTTTGCGTTAAAGGCCGGAGCGATCGTGTTCGGAGCAATCGCCGTGCTCGCCCTGGTGCTGCAATTTCGAATTGATCGCAGAATGCGGGTCCGGGCTCGTCCACCGGCACGCGGCGGGCGTACAACGTGCTGGATGTTCGGCTTCATGTTCTCCATGATGTTCGGCACCGTCATCGCGACCAACCTGGTGTTGGTCCGCGAGGTCGACGAACCGCTTCTTTTGGGCGGTTCGATGTACCTGTGGTTCGCGCTGCTGCCTGCCTTCTTCTACTCGCGCCACGCCGAAGCCATGGCGAATCCTGCGGTTTCCGCGTGAGCCTCGATCAGCTCGACCCCGTCTTCGCCAACACCAAAAGGCTCGCCGCGCTCGGCATGGTGGCAAAGGCGCAGGAGGTCGAGTTCTCGTTTGTTCGTGACCATCTCGAACTCTCCGACAGCGACCTCTCCAAACAGATGAAGGCACTGGTCGACGCCGGCTACGTGACCTCGAAGAAGCGGGGCGCAGGTGGCGACCGCAAGACCTGGTTCCGCGCGACACGCGCGGGCGAGAGGGCGCTAACGGTGCACATGGATGCGCTCAACCGGCTCGTCCTCGACTCGCTCCCGCCACCTCGAATCGCCGATGCCGAACGCACGACGAAGGTCGCGGCCAAGGAATGACGATCGCCGCGACACCAAAGAAGCGACGAGTTCCCCGACTCAGCTCGCCGCAGGTGAACCTTCTACTGTCGATCTCGGTCAGCGGCGCGGTCATCACCGGAGTCGTGGGTTGGGGTGTCGGCACCGAATGGAACCGGGTCTGGACGCTCACTCACGCCGTCTTCGGGTTCATGACCTTGATCCTCGCCCCCGCCAAGACCCGCACCTCGGTCAAGACCGGCATGAACCGCGGCCGCGACACCCGATGGATCTCGATCAGCTTCGGCATCCTCGTGCTCTCGGCGATCCTTCTCGGCTTTTTGCACTCGACCGGCATCTGGTTTGGGGTAAGCACCGGTTCCGCGCTGTGGCTCCACCTTGCGGCGGGCTTCATTTCGGTGCCCTTGCTCGCCTGGCACATCTGGGCCCGACCGATCGGCGTGCGCCGCATCAGCCTCGATCGTCGAATGGTGATTCGGGGCGGACTCGCCGCCGGGCTCGCAGGCCTCACGGTCGCCACGACCGAAGTTGCGGTTCGCGTACTCGGCGCACCGGGAGCCGATCGCCGCTTTACTGGCTCGCACGAGATTGCGTCGGGCAACCCCGCCGAAATGCCGGTCGTCTCCTGGTACAACGACCGAATCCCCGGCACGACCCGCGACGCCTGGCGCCTCACGATCGACGGAACCGACATCAACCTCGACGAACTGTGCGACTCGGCCCAACCGCTAACCGCGGTGCTCGACTGCACCGGTGGCTGGTTCAGCGAACAAGAGTGGGACGTCGTGCCAATTAGCGATCTGCTCGATCCGACCGCCCGCAGTTTCAAGGTCACCTCCGACACGGGCTTTAGCAATCTGTATCCCATGCGCGACGCGGCGAACGTGTTCGTCGGTGTTGGCTACGGCGGTGAACCGCTCCGCCCCGGACATGGTGCGCCCGTCCGAATCGTTGCCCCCGGACGACGTGGGCCGTGGTGGGTCAAGTGGGTTGTGTCGATCGAACTCTCCGACCGGCCGTCATGGTTGCAAAGCCCCTTTCCTCTCGCCTGATCTCCACTCGGGATTACCCGGCTTGGCTGCCGGGTTAGCCCGACCGTGCGCGCACTTCAGGTTGGCCTAACCGCAATGTCATCGATCGGGGCACTCTTCGTCCGGCCCCGAGTCGAGCTCGACGAAGACAGCGTCGATGTCGGGCTCGAACCCGACCAACTCCTCGCGGACATGAAAGAGCGCTTTGCCAACAGTCCCGACGACATCTTGGCCATGGAACCCGACCGACTCGTCCGACGCTTTGCCGGTAGCGAAGGCAAGTTCTCCTATAAGACCGTCGAGGTCGTTCGCTACGAAGATGACGCCATTACCTTCGAGCACATTGCGGGACCGTTCGCCGAATGCGAGGAGCGCTTCCAGCTCACACCGATCCCGTCAGGGACCCGGCTCACCCACACCGGACACTTCCGGTTGCGCGGTGGGCTGTGGACGTTGCTACTCGCGATCGGTCCGGTCAAGAAGGCTTTCGAAACCCATGTGCACGGCCACTTTGAAAATCTTGCGAACACCCACCCGATCGTCGGTCTACAGTAAGGCCAGCCCGTCCTGATGGAGGACCCCTCGTGAGCGAAGAACGGCCACCGTTCCCACCATTCGATGAAGCCGCAGCATGGAAGAAAGTGCTCGGCGCTGAAGCCGCATGGAACACCCGCGACCCCGACAAGGTCGCTGGTGCCTACTCGCTCGACAGCGTCTGGCGGAACCGCGACACGTTCGTCACTGGACGCCAGGAGATCCGTGACTTCCTCGTCCAAAAGTGGGCGCGCGAAACCGAGTATGCCCTTCGCAAAGACCTCTGGGCCTACCAAGGCAACCGGATCGCGGTTCGCTTCCAGTACGAGTCGAAAGATCTCGACGGGCAATGGTGGCGCAGCTACGGGAACGAGAATTGGGAGTTCGACGAGCACGGCCTGATGAGTCGCCGCGAGGCCTCGATCAACGACGTCGCGATCAAAGACTGGCAACGACGCCTGTTCGGCCCACGCGACGAAGGCGACACGAGCGTCATTCCGCTTCAATAATTGTCGCGAAACAGGGCTAGAACAGACC
>CAZMYN010000161.1:0-7733 GCA_964570495.1 uncultured Acidimicrobiales bacterium
CGGCGATTGGTGCTTGAGCTACAGGCGTTTCAACCACAGGCTCTTCGGCGATTGGTGCTTGAGCTACAGGCGTTTCAACCACAGGCTCTTCGGCGATTGGTGCTTGAGCTACAGGCGTTTCAACCACAGGCTCTTCGGCGATTGGTGCTTGAGCTACAGGCGTTTCAACCACAGGCTCTTCGGCGATTGGCGCATGAGCCACAACGTCTTCAACCACGGGCACCCCGAGTTCAGGTGACTGGTCGACTACTGGTTCGGGAGCGGCTTCTGGAGCTGCTTGTTCGACGGGGGCGCTAACGACCTCTGACCAACGACCAGCTGCGGGAATTGGTCCGCCGGTGTCGAGCAGGAAGCCGCCCGCAGGGACCACGCCATCGCGCAACACACCAACGACGGCGGAGTCGGATTGTTGACCTGCATGTACTCGCCCGATCGTGCCTCGCAAGGCCACATCGATCCAGGTACTTGAATCACGGCCGTCAAGAAGGGTCTCGGCGCCATCGATGCTCACCGACAACGACGTTTCTCCGAATACGAACGCAGCGATCTTGTCTTCCTCGACGGCAACGCATGCAAGAGAGGGATGATCATCGAAGCCAACGTCGGTGATTCCCGACGTGATTGAACGCACGATCTCGGTCCATGGCTCGCCGGTGAGAGCATTCAGCCGGACGAGCAGTTCGTTCAGCCGGGACTCATCGCCGGTAGCGAAGGCAGTGAGATTGCCAGCGTGTGCAACGATCCCGTCACCCGCAGAAATATGGACACCTCTGGTGTCGTGTTCCATGACGTCTCCTTCGACGATTCACCGTTCTATCGGTCAAAAGTGATGGAAACTAAGCAGTTTGGACTACGACGACTGGACCTTCAGGACCGAGTCCCCAATGCGGATCTGATCGCCGGGAGCGAGCGGTTCGCTGGAGTTTTTTTCGACCTGCATGGGAGGCTCGGAACCGCGCATCACCCAACTGCCGTTGTGGGATCCGCGATCGACGATGGCGATGCCGTCCGATGTGGGCATGACCAGTGCGTGCAGGCGTGACACTGCGGGGTCGCTCACGATCAACGGTTCGAGTGCAGCGTCGAAGTCGGGGTGTGAGAACGGCCAGCGTCCAAGCACCAAGCCGTTGCCGATCATGATGGACTTGCCGTCGAGCTCGATGTGTAGCTCGCTGTTCGGAAGGCCGATATCGGTGTCGCGAGGACCCGCTGTTCCCCAGCCGCGGTGAACATGAAGCCGTAGGCCACTGGCGCGAACCACGCCTTCGACGAGCATGCCCGAGGCGCTCTCGTCGTCGTCATGGGCGATCAAGTTGGAGATCATCCCCACCGTGACAATCTCTGGCGTTGTCCCGAGATCGAGCAGGTGACTTTGATCATTGGCTGCTTCGGTGATGTGAAGCCCATCGAGGTCGTGGCACATCAGTCGCACGGAATTCTCGAGGCTCACCAGCAGCATTGCCGGAAGCGGTCTACTCGAGTGAATCCACGTTCGAAGCGTGGCAAAACTCTCGTCCACGTCCTTCGGTATCAGCAGCGGTTCGATCACGTCATGTGCAACGTCAACCGACTCCGCGTGCGGGAGGTAAACAATTCGATCATTTTCGCGAGCGAGCCAACCGTCGCCTGCAGCCATTTCCACCAAGACATCCATCAGTTAGGAGTATCGCGCAGCCAGACTCAAAACATGAAGACGATCGGATTACTCGGTGGAATGAGTTGGGAAAGTTCAATTCTCTACGAGGAGCTACTCAACACCGCAGTCCGTGAGAAATTGGGCGGTTCTCACTCCGCAGATCTACTTATTCGCAGCTACGACTTCGCCACAATCGAGCAGTTGCAAAGCACCGAGAAATGGGATGCTGCTGGTGAATTGCTCGCTAGCGACGCACAGAAGTTGGTCGCTGGAGGCGCCGAGGTCATCGTCTTGTGCACGAACACGATGCACCGCTGTGCCGATGCGATCGAAGAAGCCATCGAGGTGCCGTTCGTTCATCTCATCGACGCGACCGCCGCGGCGATACAGGCGAAGGGTCTGGACACCGTTGGGCTCCTCGGCACGCGGTTCACGATGGCGCAGGACTTCTATAGCGGTCGACTCGAATCGCACGGACTGAAGGTCGTGGTTCCAAGTGAGGACGAACAGACAACCGTCCACGACATCATCTACGACGAGTTGGTCAAGGGCGAGCTGAACCGGTCGTCGCGCGAGGAGTTCCTCGACATCATCGATCGCCTCGGTGCGTCAGGCGCCCAGGGCGTTATTGCGGGCTGCACTGAAATCGAACTTCTCGTGTCCGAAGATGACGTGTTCATCCCGTACTTTCCCACCACACAAATTCACGCCGACGCCGCAGTAAAGCTCGCCCTCAGCTGACGCCACCACTCGTTGGAGACAGGTTGGGCTACCAGTTGGTGGCGATGTATTGGGTCTCGCAGAACTCGTAGATGCCCTCACTTGCGCCTTCACGGCCCAAGCCCGATTGCTTCATGCCGCCAAACGGCGCTGCTGGATCGGAGACCACTCCGCGATTGAGTCCGATCATGCCGGCTTGGATCTGTTCGCTGACGCGCAGACCACGGCCGAGATCTTCGGTGAACACGTAACCCATCAAACCCATCTCGGTGTCGTTGGCCATCTCGATGGCTTGCTCCTCGGTCGTGAAACTCACGAGTGGAGCGACCGGCCCGAAGATCTCCTCGCTGCACACCTCCGCGCCTTGTGGCACGTTCGTGAGAACGGTCGGCGGATAGAAGTAGCCGGGTCCATCGACCGGCGCACCGCCGGTCACGGCCGTGGCTCCCGCGGCGATCGCGGATTGCACGAGCCCATCGACGCTCGCCAAGGCATCGGCGTTGATCAGCGGGCCGACCTGGGAGTCCCCATGTGATCCCGGTCCAACGACCATTGCCGACATCGCTGCGGCGAGCTTTTCACCAAAGGCATCCATCACCGACTCTTCGACGATGAAGCGATTGGCCGCAGTGCACGTCTCGGCGGAGTGGCGCATCTTTGCGGCGATAGCTCCCTCGACGGCCTTGTCGAGATCAGCATCGGCAAAAACGACAAATGGGGCGTTCCCGCCGAGCTCCATCGCAACCTTCAGCACCCGATCGGCGGCTTGGCGCAAAAGCGTTTGACCCACCGGGGTAGAGCCGGTGAACGAGACCATGCGTACCGCGTCGTGGTTCATCGCGGCCTGAACCGGGGCAGAGGCCGACTTGGCCGTCACGACGTTCATCAACCCCTTTGGCAAGCCCACCTCGTTTTCGAACAGATCGACGAGAGCGAGCGCGGTGAGCGGGGTTTCTTTCGCTGGTTTGATAACCACGCCGTTGCCTGCGCCGAGTGCTGGTGCGAGCTTGCGGGTGATCATCGCTGCGGGGAAGTTCCACGGCGTCACCATCAACACCACACCGACGGGCGGATGATGCACGATCATCTTCGCGGTACCCGCTGGGTTGGTCCCAACAGTGCCGTGCAGGCGCACGGTCTCTTCGGAGTTCCATCGGAAGAACTCGGCCGCGTAGCGAATCTCGCCGAGCGCGTCGGCCTTTGGTTTGCCGTGCTCGGCGACGATCAGGTCGGCGAGCATGTCCGAGTTGTCGATCATGACCTGGTAGCAGGAGCGGAGCAGTTCGGCCCGCTCGCGGGGAGCGACCTTGGCCCAGCTTCGCTGTGCGGTCGCCGCAGCATCGCAGGCCGCGATCATGTCGGCTGCTGACCCGGCCGCGACAGTGGCGATGACGTCGCCGTTTGCCGGGTTGATGACCTCGACCGACTCATTTTCTGAACCTGGTCGCCGCTCGCCGTTTATTGCCAATTCCGTTTGCATGGCGCGAGCGTACTGTCGACAGCCTTCGCGAGCCGCGTTGGGACTACTGTCGCGCCCATGAAGATTTCGATGACGATCACCTACAGCGACAATCCGCTCGACGCTGTCGCGCACGCCCAGGCCATGGAGAAGGCAGGCGTCGACCAGGCGTGGGTGGCCGAGGCTTACAGCTTCGATGCTGTCTCGACGCTCGGCTTTCTCGCGGCCAGCACCGAAACAATGGAGCTCGTGTCGGGCATCTTGCCGATCTACAGCCGCACCCCAACGCTCATTGCGATGACCGCCGCAACGCTTGATTCGCTCTCGGGTGGGCGTTTCTCGCTCGGGCTCGGCGCATCGGGCCCACAGGTGATCGAGGGTTGGCACGGCGTGCCCTACGACCGGCCACTCGGACGCACCCGCGAGGTCATCGAGATCTGCCGCAAGGTGTGGAAGCGCGAACGACTCGTTCACGACGGCCGCAACTATCAGATGCCGCTTGGCGCCGATCAAGGTACTGGTCTTGGCAAGGCGCTCAAGTTGATCAACACCCCAATCCGCGAGGACATCCCGATCTACATTGCGTCGATCGGCGACAAGAACGTCCAGCTCACCGCCGAGGTCGCCAACGGATGGATCCCGATCTTCTTTGACCCCACCCGAGCGTCGCAGGTCTGGGGCGACTCGCTCACCGCTGGTTCTGCCAAGCGCGACCCATCGCTCGGTGACCTACAGATCATTGCGGGCGGCATGGCTGCAATCACCAAGACCGAAGAAGAAGCAGCCGAACTCCGCAACTTCGCCCGAGGAGCCGCTGCGCTCTACATCGGTGGCATGGGGGCGAAGTCGAAGAACTTCTACAACACCTTGTTCCAGCGCTACGGCTACGAAGAAGAGGCCGAAAAGGTTCAGGACCTCTACCTCGACGGCAAGAAGGAAGAGGCAGCTGCCCTCATCCCTGACGAGTTCCTTGCCTCGACCAACCTGGTCGGCACCGAGGGGTTCATCAAAGAGCGTCTGGCCGCCTACGCCGAAGCGGGCGTCACCAGCCTCACGCTGCACCCCGCCGGGGAAGATCCGCTCGGCGTCATATCGAAGATCAAAGAGTGGGCGAACTAGAAACGACTAGTTCTCGAAGTGCGTTCGCGACGACCACCGGGTCTTGAAGCGGCCCGAAGTGGGTGATGTTCGCGAACTCCTGGAGTCGTCCGTTCGCGAGCGAATCCGCGATTGGCCCGGCGAGTTGGGTAGGTAGGCCGTCGTCGCCGCTGCGCCCGACAACGACGTCGAGCTCGATCTCGCGCAAGAGTCCAAGATGGATTTCTCCGGCATTGGCGAACGTGTTTGCTTCGCTCTCGGGGAGGCATTTGAGGGTGGCCTGACCGTCGTTGGTTTCGGTGAAGCCGTGAGTGACGTAGTCGTGGAGCACGTCGGCGCGAAAAAGTCCGAGCGGAGGCCGTGACGCGTAGCGTTGCAGTGCGAGCGCGCGCGACGGGAAGGTCGCCATACGAGCCCGCGCAGCGCGAACCATTGGAGAGTGTGAAAGGTGTACGTCTTCGGGCGTGATGACCGGTTCGAACAAGAACATGCTCATGAACGTGCCCGGCGCCTGCCGCTCGGCTTCGGCGAGAACCGCGCCGCCCAGCGAATGGCCAAAGCCATGGAGCTCGTCACGATTCAGGTGTTCGAGAACCGCCTGTAGATCGTTGGTCATGGAGAGCCACGAAAATTCCTCGACCGTCTCGGGTGTGTCGCTGTCGCCATGGCCTCGAAAGTCGAGCGCGACGACGTCGACGATGTCGGCGAGCTCTTCAGCCAGCGCGCGATACACCCGACCGAGGAATCCGCTGGCGTGGCATACGACCAGGGTTCGCTCTCCTGAACCGCCCAGGTGATGAACCGCGATTCGTCCCGCGGTTCCGTCGACAAACTCGGTGCTCATAGGCGTTCGTAGATCCAATCCTTCGGGGTGTCGCCGTCGTAAGGCATCGTGCCGTGAAACGCGCGCGGGTCGTCATCGAAGACCAGTGGAACAAAGTCCCGGTCGCCAGCCCACATCGGCAAGTCGGCGGTCGCACGAACATCTGGATCGTCGTCACAGGCTGCGGTCAGCCGCGCACGGTCAATCCATTCGAGTGTGCCCTCTTCGTTGGTCGATGGCGGAGTCCCGGTCCAGGCGGTGACCAGGAAGATAAACCCCATCCAGTCTTCGCCTTTGGGGCCAAAGTTCGTCCAGGTGATCGTGCCGCGAAGTGCAAACTCGTCGAGCTCGATCGTTGCTTCCTCTCGGAGTTCGCGACGCATCCCGGCCACGATGCTCTCGTCTGGTTCGAGCTTGCCGCCAAGTCCGTTGACCTTGCCGAAATGATCGTCGTCGGGTCGGGCGTCGCGGCGGATCATGAGTACTCGGTCGGCGTCGCGATCCCAGATGTAGGCGAGGGTTCCGACGATTGGCACGAATGGCATGGGCTGACGTTATCGGTGGCAGATACCGCTAGGTCACCTCAACGTCGGTGGTCATACCGACGGGGGCGACACCGAGAACCTTCGACTCTCGACCAAAGACCTCTTCCATGAGTGGCATGAATTCGTCGATGGGCAGCGTTGGGTAGTCGGGATCAAAGCAGTTCTGGTCGTAGTTTTCGCAGAAGCGAATGCAGGCGTCGTAGTGCTCGTGGTCGGCGTAGATGTCGCGGGCGTTGCGATCGCCGTCGAGATGGTGGAAGTAGTAGTACCCCTGGAAGAGGCCGTGGTGCTTCACGATCCAGTGAGTCTCGTCGTCGAGATACGGGCGGAGAATTGCTGCCGCGACTGAACTGTGGTTCTCCGGTGCGATCGGGTCGCCAATGTCATGGAGCAGCGACGCGACCACCAGATCGATTGATTCGTCGGCGCGCAGCGCACGCGATGCCGACTGAAGCGAGTGCTCGTAGCGATCGACTTGGTAGCCGAGCTTGGGTCCCTTCATCACCTCGAGCAAGCGGACCATGTTGGCCACGACTTCGCCTTGGGTGTGCTCGGCATAGATCGATCCGAGCATCTCATAATCGGCTCGATCTCCGTCGGCCATCTGGGTCCACGACACCTCGTCCATGAAGACAATTTCTACAACAGTGTTGAGTCGTTGGCTCGGTCGACCACGAGTAACACGACGGTGGTGACGACCATCAGCACGACGCTCAACGCCATTGCTTGTCCGCGGATGGAGTCTCCCGGTTGGCTGAGCAATCGGGCGATGGCCAAGGGAACGGTCATGTGGTCGGGGCGTCGACCAACAAACGAGGTAGCTCCGAATTCGCCGAGTGAAATCGCAAAGGCAAAGCCCGCCCCGACGACCAGGGCCCGACGTGCGATTGGAAGATCCACGTCGCGCCAGATCTTGGCGGGAGAGGAGCCGAGGCTCGCTGCAGCCTCACGAAGATTTGGATCGATCGAACGAAGTACTGGTATGACCGCCCTCGTCACGAATGGAATGCCGATCAGGGCCTGCGCGAGCGGGATGATGACCCAGGACTGGCGTAGATCGAGAAGCCCCGAATCGAACGTGATGAGGATTCCGAAACCGAGTGTCACCGCGGAGGTTCCTAGCGGCAGCAGGTAGCCGACATCGAGCAGCGACGCTGCTCGACCGCGCGAGTAGACAATGGCGAGCGAGGCCCAACCGCCAATGATCGTTGCGATCACGGTTGCGACCGCGGCGAACCCAAGGGAGTTGGCTAGCGCGCGTTGTGGAGTGACCGTCAGGAAGGGTGGCCGTTCGGCGAGTGCCGCGAAATGATCCAAGCCCCATCCGTCACCGGGAGTGAAGGCCTGGACGATCAAGGCGCTGATTGGAATGAACAGCAAACCCAACGTGGCGACGACCGTGAATGGGGCGATGACGCGCACCCAGCCAGCAGGGGGTCGCAGCCGGTCGCT
>CAZMYN010000162.1:0-1931 GCA_964570495.1 uncultured Acidimicrobiales bacterium
GGTGCACCACGAAAGCGCTCGGGAGGAGCGAACGCTGTGGTCAGCTCGAGAACCGACGAAACCGCTTGGGTCTGGTCGAGCATCTTCGCGATGCCGAAGTCAGCAACGAGCGGCTTCCCCTCAGCGTCGAGGAGAATGTTGCCCGGCTTGATGTCGCGATGCAGGACGTCGCGTGAATGAGCGAAATCGATCGCGCCAGAAACAACGAGCAACACATCCAAGGCGCGTTCCCAGTTCATTGCTCCGCGCTCGTCGAGCACCTCTTGCACCGAACTCGACATCAACGGCATCAGCAGATACGGCTCGCCCCGGTCGTTGGTGCCCGAGCCCAGAATCGGAACGATCGATCGATGCTCGGAGAGTCGTTCAAGGGCCGCGCACTCCCGCTCGAACTGCTTTTTGGTTCGCGGGTTCGACGCGCTAAGCCTCAGCAACTTCACCGCCACCGACGCTCCCGTCTCGTCGGTTGCCGCGAACACTGCCGCCGAACCTCCCGAGCCCACCATTTCTGCCGCGCTCAAACCGGGAATTCCCAGGTTGACCATGAACCGACTGTACGTCAGAGGTGCGAACGGATTCTTAGCGAGCGGGCTTTGATCGTGTTCGCTACTCAAGAGGGCCGATGGTGATCTCGACGACGCTGGCATCCTCGCCGCACGATCCAAAGTCGGTGTTGAACCAGCCTTGGGTGAAGTCACTGTTGACGACGGCGCGGGGCTCGGTGAACACCGAGTCGGCGCACCCGTAGGTGTGAGCGAGGTTGACGATCGTTCCATCGTCGACGTTCCACGCCATGATCCGGTCGCAACTCCAGCCCGTACCGTCGCCGCAACCGTACGACGATGCAAGCACCCAACCCGGTCGGTCGATGGCGGCGCCCGAGAAGTCGATGCTCGCATTTCCGGCCTCTTCGGTGAATAGGTCGTGGAGGCGGGTCGTCGCGCCCGTGTCGAGGTTGTAGGTGACAACCCAGCCAACCGAGTCGCGGCCCGAATCGAGATCGGTGGTGATGAGCACGTCGTCGCCGTTGGCCGACGAGGCAAGGTCGTAGAGGCTGACGCCCTGTCCGAGTCGGCGTTCGTTGGTGAAGTCGGCGTCGTAGACGATCATTTCGTCGGCCCATGCAAGCACCACCGAGTCGCCAGACTTTGACATAGCGACCGAGTCGAAGACGCCGAGTTCGCCCGTGGGCACTGCTTCCAACAGGCCGACAATTTCCTGGCTGGCAAGGTCGTACGTGACAAACCCGATGACGTTCTCCGCGTCGTTGTAGACCGCCCAGACATAGCGGTTGCTGTCCGCCGATGGCGCTCCGAGCTGGCTGGAGTGAATGTAGAGGGCGCCGGGGAGCGCGGTGGTCAGTTCCTCGCGAAGGTCGACGAGCGTTTCAGACGTTCCGTCGATGCGTGTCTCGAGCAGGACCATGTCACCGGTGGACGCGTTCTCGCCAGCAAGGTGACGAATGAGCTCGGGGTTCGTGGGGTGCCAATTCGGTTCGCTTCCACGGTTCAACGCAAGGACCGTGAACTCACCCGTCTCGCGATCGACGATCGTCCAGTCGTCACCTCGCTGCGCAAGAATCTGCTGGCCGTCGGCATCGAGCACGGCACGGTTGTGGCTCTCGATTCGGTGAAAACGAGAGCCGTCGGCGACGCCACCATCGCCATCACCGTCCCCAGCTGCCGTGAGGCGCTGGACGGGCGTGTTCCAGACCGGGTCGTTCGACTGTGTCAGCAGCTCTAGTGGTGCCTGGTTGGGGAGGGGTGTGCTCAGGTCGAACTGGACTTGCGGGGTGCTGTTGGTCGGGGCGTCGTCGGGCTCGACAACCGTGGGACCAGGGGCGCTTTCCTCGGGGACGGTCGGACCGGCGGTGTTTTCGTCAGGGACCTCGGGAGTGGTCTGGGGTGCGGGTTCCTCGATTCCGGTCTGGG
>CAZMYN010000162.1:2031-7733 GCA_964570495.1 uncultured Acidimicrobiales bacterium
GGTCTGGGGTGCGGGTTCCTCGATTCCGGTCTGGGCAGGGTTGTTGGTGACATCGAGCGTTGTCGGGTTGGAGTCGCGGAGCACGAACAACCAGCCCGCGCCAGCGATCAGTGCGACCAACGCAACAGCGAACGCGGCATTGCGGCCCGCATGATTCGCCGGATCGAACGCGGGGACTGACTGGTTCCCTACCTGGCCACGGAGTTCGCCTGTGGCGCCGCGCAGCAGGTCGTCGAGGTCATGGTCTTCGATCATTGTGCGTCACCACCTTCCGAGGAATCTCCGAGCACCGATCCAAGTGTGCTTCGCGCACGCTTCAGATGCGTTTTCACGGTCTCGGTGCTGACGTCGAGAATCGCAGCGATCTGCGCAATCGACATGTCGTCCCAGTAGTACAGCGCAATCGCGTGACTCTGTTTGGTCGGCAAGCTTCGCACCGCGTCCCACACGTCATTGTTCGAGTCCGTGAGGGTGATTGTTTCCTCGCGTAGCCCACGCAGGCGCACGAGTGTCTTGGTTTCGGTCCGCAACTTGCGAAAGCGCGAGGTCGAGCGGTTGACCATGACACGACGAACCCACGCGTCGGGCTTTTCGTAGCCCGAGATCGTGTCCCACTTGCGGTGGGCGGTGGCCATTGCCTCTTGCACCAGGTCTTCGGCCGCCCACTGGTTGCCCGTCAGTACGTGGGCCAGGCCCACGAGCGAGCGATAGTCGCGGGCGTAGTAGTCATCGAAGCGCTCGCGCACGACCGGCGTCGACTCGCCGTCGTCGAACCCTCCAGCATGCACATGGCCCAGGATGGCGTAACTCTGGCAATTTTTCCCCAGTGGCGCTCGGTGAGCGTGCGTTGACCAACCGCTCGGCGCGGCGAAGCCGCCGGGCTCGAACTGAGCGGCCCGGCGGCTTGTCGACACCTCCATCTACATCACGGCCGAGGCTGACTTACTTGGAAGTAAGTCGCATTCAGTCGGTCGATTGGGTAGGTGGTGCAGCCGTTGTTTGACCACCACGCTTGATCAGTCGTGGATGTTTCTGCGGAGCCGCCATGTCGTGAGAATATGGCGACACGGTCCTTGCATCGATAGATGAGGAAGTCACCGGCGACTCGCGCTGAGTCGAGGAATATCGGATCCTCGAGGTCTTCGATGCTGTCGGCGTGTCCTTCGTTGACGAGCACGTTTCCTACTCCCTGGGTGTACTTGGAGTTGCTGTCGTAGTGGAACCAGCCTTGCCCGTTTCCGCCCCAGCCGCCGCCGGTCACCTTGTACGTGCCGTTGGACGCTGCGTATGACTCCAATGCCGAGATGACGTTCGACATCGCCTGGGCCCGGCCTTCGTCGGCGACCTCGGAGAGCGACCGACTGACTTTGAAATGCACCGCGCCCAGTCGGTCGATTGGGTAGGTGGTGCAGCCGTTGTTTGACCACCACGTTTGATCGGCAACACTGGCGACCTTGCCATCCCCGTCACGAGAGAACAGCGCAACTCGGTCCTTGCATCGATAGATGAGGAAGTCGCCTGTGAGGCGAGTGGAGTTGATGTAGTCGTGGTGCTGGAGGTCTTGAATGCTGTCGGCGTGTCCTTCGTTGACGAGCACGTTTCCTACTCCCTGGGTGTACTTGGAGTTGCTGTCGTAGTGGAACCAGCCTTGCCCGTTTCCGCCCCAGCCGCCGCCGGTTACCTTGTACGTGCCGTTGGCCTTTGCGTATGACTCGAGCGCCTCGAGCGACCGATCCATTGCCCACGAGTCTTCGACGGCGACTGCGGTCGGTCGTGGCCGTGCCCAAACCTTGACGTAGTCGACTGTGACCGATGCGTCGTTTGTTTCGCTGTCCTCAAAGAACGAGCCTGGCATTCCGGGAATCCACGGGTAGTTCGAACTCTCCTCCTGAACCTCCCAGGTGAGTCTCATTGAGTGGACGGCGTCTGTCGTAATCCAATCGGCGTCTCTGGTTTCCCAGATCAGGGTGTTGTCGATGAAGAACTGGTAGTGATCCCGGCTGTAGTACATGCCGATCGTGTGAAAGTCGCCATCCATGTAGTTCGGCACGTCGACGCCTGGTATTGCTGAAGGGCTGTCGTAGCTAAAGAACCCGGTTTCGCTGGTGTTCGCCGAGGTCAACACGTGGCTGTCCTCGCCCTCGCCGTTGCAATTGTCGCCGGCCTCGCCCCGGAAGATGGCCGAGTTGAAGCCGTTCTGCCGGTCGGGGACGAGTTCGAAGAGGTCGACTTCGCTGCCATTCCGGGCCTCGCAGTTGTACGAGAAGTTGTCGCCGTTGGCCTGCGCACGATCTGACATCAGCCAGAAGGCAAACCAACCCTTGTAGGCCGGTGAGGCTTCGTCGAGTTTCACGGACGCTTCGAGAAAGAGATCTTGTTCTCGAGAGTCGAGTACGAAGACCCCGCGCTCGTCTGGGGTTTGACCGTCAGCTGAGTTCACCCAGCCGTCGCGATCGGCTGTTGCGAGGTAGCTGTACGCCGAGCGGCTCGTAGCGTTGTTCTTCTCGACGGTCATCGTGAGAGTACCGTCACCATTGAGCAGCGCATGGTCGTCGTCGGGTGCTTCTCGCGCGTCGATAACGCCAAAGTCGAGGTTGTTGCCTCTTCCGCCAAAGAACCATGTTTCGCTATTTCCTGTACGGGCTGTGTCTGCCAGCTGACCGGTTCCGTTGAAGTCCTCATTGAAGACCGGGTTTGAATTCCAGGCGCCCGAGCCTGCTGGGTTCGGAACGGTGATGTCGCCACGATTGCGTCGCGTGAAGAATTCGTCGATGCGTTCGCCGTTCCCGTTTCCGGCGGGCACGGTAACGCTGCGCGACCAGGGTGAGATACGGCTGAGGTCGCCGACGACAGTTAGGTCCCCGCTGTATTGAGCGTGTACCCGCAGCGTGTTGCCAACATCGCGATGGGCGGGGTCAACAACGAATGAGAACGTGTTGCCAGTCCGGTTGAACTCACCGGCTTGTTCCTCGAGAATGACGGTCTCGTTTCCTTCGCCACCGAACTCTCTGATTTCGATCGAGAAGCGGTCGGAACGACTAGCTGCGGGGATCTCCCAGGTCAGAATCCCGTCGCTGTACGTCAGATTGCTGGGTTGCTCGGGTGGAGTCGTGATTGGTCCTGTGCCGGGGTTTGGTGGGTCGACTGGGTCTGGTGGGTCGACTGGGTCTGGTGGGTTGGTTGTGCCGTTGCAGTTGTCGCTGCCGCCTTGGGTGGTGGGCATGCAGACTGCGATTCGGGCGGAGACGCTGTCTCCGTTGACGGCTTGGATTTCGAAGCGTTGGCCGGGGATGTTGGGGTAGTAGCGGCTGGTGGCGTCGAGGTTGGTGTTGACTTGTTCGCCGTCGATGAAGACGTTGTAGAGGGCGCCGTTTGTGGCTGAGCGGCTCCAGGTGATTTCGCCTGCGGTCGCGCTGTAGCGGAGGGCTTGGACGTTGGTCGGTGGAGCAACATCACCCACAGGTGCCGGAGCGTTGGCAGTAGCGCTGACCTCTATCGATTGCGTAGAGAAGTTCGCTCCATTGCGGAACGCAACAAGCCGGTATCGATACGTTTGGCCGTTCGTGGCAGAGGTGTCGGTCCAGCTCGCTCGGCCTCCGTTCACCGTGTAGTTCTGCTCGTGAATAGTGGCGAAATAGCCCACTCCTAATGCTTCTTGTTGGTCTCGGTAGACGTTAATTGAGATGCCATCGCGGTGGTCCCACGACAACGTGACGGCCCCGGCCGCTCCTTCGGCGCTGGGGTTGGTCGGAGCGGCCTCCATAGCTTGTATTGCGGTTGGCAGCCCGGTTATCGCGAGTAGCGACACGAGCATGCCTACGAGGATTTTCCTCATGACATAGTCCTTTCGATGTTGGCGGGCGCGAGTTTTCGCTGACACCCGTTACACGCAGGACCCGACCAACCGGGGGGACGCGCTTTGTGGATTTTTGCTTGATGCCCAACCGCCCCAGCTTCGACCTCGTTCAGCCGTAGCTCTCGCAGCCTTCTCCGTCGTTGTCGCCGTCTAACCCGTACGGATCAGCACCGATCACGGTGACTCGGAACCCAACCTGCGGACAGTTGAGGGCATCGCCGGGCAAGTTGGGAACACACGGCGAGTAGTTCGGGTGACAGTTGCTGGTCGTCGGCGGGCTCGTAGGTGCAACCGTCGTCGTGGGCGCGACCGTGGTGGTAGTTGTGGTCGTCGTCGGTGCCACGGTCGTGGTCGTTGTAGAGCTTGTCGTTGTAGTTGTGGTCGTCGTCGTCGGCGCGGCGGTGGTTGTGGGTGCCACCTCGGTGGCGCCAGCGACGAGCGGGTTGATGCTGCTGACCGTTGCACAGCCGCCGAGCATCTCATCGAGGGCGTCTGTTTCAGCCTCGGTGAAGGCAAGAGACCAGCGATCCTTCACCGAGATCCAGTCGACCGCGTACCGGCACCAGGAGTCTTCGTTGGGTGGGCGCCATTGATCGGGGCCCTGGTCGCCCTTTGACTGATTGATCTCTGCTCCGACAGCGACGTGGGTGGCAGGGAAGGAAATGTCCGACGCGAAGCTTCGCCGCGATTGTTCATCCCACTGCCAGGCTCCAGCCCGGTGGGCCGCGGCCAGCGGTATGTGGTGATCGATGGTCACGAGCCGTGCGTCGTCGTACGCCACCCCGTCGTAGGGGTCGACCCACAATCCCGTCGCTACCTGACATCCGTCGTCGGTGAGAACCGGTTCGCTCAGTGATTCCTCGATCAATATCTCGTGGCGATCGGACTGACAGTCGTTGTCGGAGTCGGGCCAGCCGCTGCCGGTGTAGCTCGAGCGGTCGTAGTCCGAGGCTGGCTCGAAGGAAACCACGACATCGGCGTTGGCGAGCTGGCTGAGGGCATCGCTGAGCTCGCGCTCGCTCACCGAACCGAGGGGCGCGGTGTCGATGGTCGTCGTCGTGGTTGCTTCGAGCTCCTCGCCCTCAAAGACCGTGGTCAGCGGCGCATCGGTGTCGGCCGTCTCGACCGGTTCCTCTGGGTCAGAAACAATTCCTCCCGCCACGATCAAGCCAAGGATCGCAGCCGGGATCATCACCCGCTTCTTTCGAAACAGCGGCCTTGCGTCGGGCGACGGCGAAGCAATGGGTTCGGCCATTCCGAGCGAGAGTGTCGCTGGGTCGGGCGGGGCAAGAGCGGCCGTTGGCGGGAGCTGCACCGGTGGCGGCGCGGTTGGCGGCTGACGCAGTGAAGCTGGTCTGGCAAGTGCCTCTTGGACGTCGAGCCGAACGCCGAAGACCTCAGAAGTCGGAACGGCATTGCTCGCTGGCGGAGGAGGAGTCAATGGCGGTTGTTCAACTGGGGCCACAGGCAACGGTGCCGGTGTGGGCTCGACTGCCCGAGGAGCTTCGGATGGTGGAGGCTCGCCAAAGAGTATTTCGTACTCTTGCGGTGTCACCGCAGCTACCCCCAGTCTCCGCACCCCGCCGCCGTTAAATAGTTGCTATCACAGCCGCGATTGCGACGCCCGACCCTCAAAGCGATCTGACGTTTTCGCTAGGTCAGCTACGGGTGGAGGAGCCCGGGTGCTCACTAGCTCAAGGAAGCGATCGAGTGCACCGATCCAATTTCATAGGCGTTGCGAGACGGCAGGATCCGACGGGTCAGATACTCCGGATTGGTGGCGTTGCTTTCAATCGCGGGCCGGGTTAGCTGCCCACCTCCAGATAGTTTTCGTGGAGACATGGCC
>CAZMYN010000163.1:0-7693 GCA_964570495.1 uncultured Acidimicrobiales bacterium
GGCTCCAACAGCAGCTCAACGATATGAGCGCGTTGGTCCTCGAATTGCCCGAAGGGCGAGTAACCGAGATCGCTGTCCCGTTTACGCCAACCTTTGCTGACGAAGAGAACGGCCGCCTCATCGCCATAAGCGAGGAGGGCGACTACATCACCTTCGGCGAGGGCGCCGACGGACCCATCACCGACTCGGGCACGATCTCGGGGAGCCCGACCGGCCTTTTTGCCGCCACCCGAAAAGCCTGGATCGCGACCGACCAAGACGAAGTCGTTGTTCTGTCGCTCGTCGCTGGCGAGCCTGGCCTACCGGCGGTAGATGTTGGGCCAACGGTCTTTCTCGCCCCCGAAGAGCGCGGCTATTGGACCTACAGCGTCGGCACCGACGAAGTGGTGCGGCGCAAGAAGAGCGACAGCAACGTGACCCACACGGTCGAGGTACCGGTCGAAGTGGTCGATCTGACGATCGGCGCAGGTTCGGTCTGGGCTCTCGGCGACGACGGTCGTGTGTATCGAATCAACACCGCCGACCTGACGGTCTCTCCGCTCGATGCGGGAGTCGACTTGATCAGCGTGACCGCCGGGCCCGATGCACTGTGGACACTTTCGGCAGCCGACGGCTCGTTGCGTCGCGTCGACCCGGTGACGGGCGATGTGCTGGTGACAGTTCCTGTTGGCCGCGACCCGATCGACGCGACGTTCGCAGGCAGTTCGGTATGGGTTGCCTTGCGATCTGGTGAGACGCTGATCGAGGTCGACACGCGAACCTCCGCTGTCGTGAGCCGGACGCCGTTGCCGAGCGAACCCACAGCTCTGTACCAAGGCGACTCGGGCGTGTTCGTAACGAGCGACGGCGAGGTCCCGTTGGTGATGGTGGCGTCGCTCATCCCGACCGCGGCACCCGATTCTGGGGCTGCAAGCGACGCCGCAGATGAAGCTGAAGACGTCGACGCTGGCGACACCGAGGAAACAGCTGCCGCTGACGATGGCTGATTCCGAAGCCTTGGAATCTGAGTCGCCGTCCCCTGAGTCCCCCTCGCCTGACTCACTGTGGGAGACCCATTCGCAATGGTGGCAAGACGGCTTCACCGACGGAGCCGATGTCGAATACGAAGAACAGATCCTGCCGCTCGCGCAGGCCCTGCTCGAGGGGTACGACCGCGTGCTCGACTTCGGGGCCGGTGAGGGGCAGATTTCTCGGCTTCTGTCTGCAGCTGGGTCGCGGGTGGTCGGTGTCGACCCGACGCGCTCGCAAATCGCGGTGGCACGGGCGAGGAGTCTCGATGCCCAATCGCCCGACGACCCGGTAGCGGGCATCGTGCACCCTCAGTACGCAGTGGCCGATGGCGCGCACCTGCCACATGGCGATGCGAGCTTCGATGCCGTTGTTGGCTGCCTGGTCTTTGAACACATCGACCCGCTCGAACCCGCCGTGGCCGAAGTCGCGAGGGTTCTTCAGCCAGGCGGGCGCTTTGCGTTGTTTCTCAATCACCCGCTTCTGCAAACCCCGGGAAGCGGCTGGATAGATGACCACATGGTCGATCCGCCCGACCAGTACTGGCGCATTGGCCCATACCTGGTCGAATCTCACCTTGTTGAAGAGGTGCACAAGGACGTGTTCATTCCGTTCGTTCATCGCCCGTTGCACCGCTACATCAACACCTTGTCGGCTCATGGGCTGATGGTGCGCGAAATGCACGAACCGTCACCTCCGCAGGGCTTTCTCGACAAGAGTGCGTACTACCTGGCAGCAGCAGCCATCCCACGGCTCCTTGTCCTAGTCTGTGAGCGGGAGTAGGGATGAACGAATTTCTTGTAGTCACGGGTAACTCGGGTGCGGGACGCTCGGTTGCTGCGAACGTGCTCGAAGACCTGGGTTGGTTCGTGATCGACAACTTGCCGCCTGCGCTTATTGCCAAGGTTGGCGAGCTTGCAGACGCACCGGGGTCGACGATCAGCAATGTGGCTCTTGCCGTGCCTGGCGGCGCGAACGTGGACGAATTGCTCGCCGCGATCGCCGAGCTTCGCGGCTCGGGAGCCCGCGTCCGAATTTTGTATCTCGAAGCGTCGACGGCTCGCTTGGTGCAGCGCTACGAGTCGACTCGCCGACGCCACCCCTTTGGCGATATGGGTCTCGAAGACGCCATCGAAGCCGAGCGTGTGGCGCTCGAAGCAGTCAAGGCCGAGAGCGACGTCGCGATCGACACCTCCGATCTGAACGTGCACCAGTTACGAGATCGTCTCGTCGAGTTGTTCGGTAGTGATTCGCCAAGCGGCGGGATGCGAACGCAGATCATCTCGTTTGGCTACAAGCACGGCTTGCCGATCGATGTCGACATCGTTCTCGACTGTCGGTTCTTGCCGAACCCGCACTGGGTCGAAGAACTCCGACCGCTCACCGGCGTTGATGAACCCGTGAGCGATTACGTGCTCGCCCAGCCATTGACCGCGGCGTTCCTCGAACGCCTCGAGCGGATGTTGGCGCTGGTTATGCCTGCCTATGTGCAGGAGGGCAAGAGCTATCTGACGATTGCCTTTGGGTGCACGGGCGGGCAGCATCGCTCCGTCGCGATTGCCGAAGAGGTGTCCAAGATGTTGACCCGATCCGGTCAGGATCCAACGGTCCAGCACCGCGACCTCGAACGCGCCTCGACCTCGGGCTAGCCCCCGGAAAATCTGTGGTTGCCCAGCCGCGTATACGCGGCTCAGCAACCACAGATTCCTAAGTGAGCGCGGGTTTATCTATCGCTCGGCATCGCGCGTCTATCGCCCGGAGAGATAGCAGTGCGCGGAGACTTGTCGAACGCATATCGCAGAAAGAGCTAGGTGTGGCAACCTTCTCGCGGCTCGTGCGATAGACAGAATGCGTCAGATATAGCGAATAATCACTCTCTCATCCCCCTAAGCGAGGCCCCACCATGACCGTTCGTGTTGCTATCAACGGATTCGGCCGAATCGGCCGCAACTACCTGCGTGCCGCCAAGGCCAGTAACGCCGACATCGAATTTGTCGCGCTCAACGATCTCGGCTCCATCGACATGATGGCCGCACTGCTCAAGAACGACAGCGTCCACGGACCGTTCCTCGAGAAGGTTTCGGCCGGTCGCAAGGAACTGCGCGTCGGTAACGATCGCATCACCGTGCTCTCCGAGCGCAACCCCGAGAACCTGCCATGGGGCGACATGAACATCGATGTCGTCATCGAGTCGACCGGTGTCTTCAACTCGAAGGAAGCAGCAAGCGCTCACCTTCGTGCCGGAGCAAAGAAGGTGCTGATCTCTGCACCTGCAACGTGCGACGCCACCTTCGTTGTTGGCGTTAACGACGACACCTACAACCCCGACCGTCACCACGTGATGTCCAACGCATCGTGCACGACAAACTGCTTCGTGCCAATGGTCAAGGTGCTCGACGACAAGTTCGGAGTCGTCGAAGGTCTCATGACCACCATCCACGGATACACCGGCGACCAGAACTTGGTCGATGGCCCTCACTCGAAGGACATGCGTCGTGCTCGTGCCGCGGCGGTCAACGTTGTGCCGACCACCACGGGTGCTGCTCGTGCAACCGGGCAGGTATTGAAGAAGATGGCAGGCCACCTCGATGGTCGTGCGTTGCGTGTACCGATTCCCGACGGATCACTGACCGACTTCACCGCCGTATTGAAGAAGCCAGCAACGGTCGAGCAGATCAACGCAGCCTTCAAGGCCGCGGCAACCAAGGGGCCGCTCAAGGGCGTCCTCGACTACTCCGAAGAGCCTCTTGTTTCCTCTGACATTGTTGGCCGAAGCGCATCGTGTGTCTATGACTCGGGTCTGACTCTCAGCATGGGAACGCTCGTCAAGATCAACGGTTGGTACGACAACGAGATGGGCTACTCGTCACGTCTGGTCGATCTCACCGAGATTGTTGGCAAGCGCAAGTCAAAGAAGAAGAAGACCGCTGCTAAGAAGAAGACGGCAGCGAAGAAGACCGTCGCCAAGAAGACCGCTGCCAAGAAGAAGGCTCCGGCCAAGAAGAAGACGGCCGCGAAAAAGAAGTAGCTGCCACTCGGCTGTCCTGAGCCGTACGCCGAATGTAGATCGTGAAGCACTTGGCGTGCTGACGCTTAGGCTGATGATGTGACTATGCAAGAACAACCCCCTACACCACCCGCATCCGGAGTCCCCGAGCTCGAAGATCTCGGCGACGTTGCGGGCAAGAAGGTGCTTGTTCGCACCGACTTCAACGTTCCCATGGAGAACGGTGAAATCACCGACGACCTGCGGATCCGTGCCGCGCTGCCTACCTTGCGGTGGCTGCTCGATCACGGCGCCGTGGTTACCGCCATGAGCCATCTCGGCAGGCCCAAGGGCGAGCCGAACCCCGAATTCGAGATCGACCCGGTTCGCGAACGCCTCGACGAGCTGCTGCCGGGTATTCGCCTTCTCGAGAACTTGCGCTTCAACGCAGGGGAGAAGGCGAACGACCCCGAGTTCGTAAAGAAGTTGGTGCACGGCCAGGACCTCTACGTGAACGATGCGTTCGGGGCGAGTCATCGTGCTCATGCATCGATCGTTGGACCTCCGGCTCACCTGCCGTCGGCTGCGGGCCGCTTGCTGTCCAAAGAGGTCGAGATATTGATGAACGTGCGCGACGATGCTCGCCGACCGTTCGTTGCGATCATGGGCGGCTCGAAGGTTAGCGACAAGTGCAAGATCATCGATGCGTTGACCGAGCGGGTCGACACGTTGCTGATCGGTGGCGCAATGGCGTTTACGTTCTTTGCGGCTATGGGCCATTCCGTTGGTAACTCGCTCGTCGAAGAGTCGATGATCGATTACACCAAATGGTTGCTCGATAGCGACAAGCCAATCGTGTTGCCGAGCGACATCACCGCACTTGGGCCTGGGGGAGAGTTGTTCAACCCGGACGCTGGCGGCGAGGTTCGCCAAGTCGGCCAGAGTGTGCCCGATGGTTGGATGGGCGTCGACATTGGCCCCGGCACCGCTGCTGAATTCAGCGACATCATCGCTGGCGCACAAACAGTTCTGTGGAACGGTCCGGTCGGCGCGTTCGAAGACGACCGTTTCGAAGCTGGCACAAAGCACCTTGCCCACGCCGTTGCCGAGACCAGTGGTTTCAGTGTGATTGGCGGCGGCGACAGTGCTGCTGCAGCAAAGCAGTTCGGTCTCGATGAGACGATCGATCACGTGTCGACCGGCGGTGGAGCATCGCTGACGTTGCTCGAAGTCGGCGACCTACCTGGTCTCGCGGCATTGCGCGGCGAATTCGAAGCAACGAGCTAGTCAAGATTCAGCTAGTCAAGATTGAGCTAGCCAAAAACTCAGAGAAGAGAATTTCATGTCGAGTCCGAAACGTAAGCCGCTCATGAGTGGCAATTGGAAGATGAACCTCAATCACTTTGAGGCGATTCAGCTGATTCAGAAGTTGTCGTATGCACTGACCAAGGACGACATCGACGCGGTCGATGTGTCGATCCATCCGCCGTTCACCGACCTGCGCTCGTGTCAGACCGTGCTCGAAGCCGACAAGATTCCGGTTGCGCTCGGTGCGCAGAACTGCCATTGGGAAGACTCCGGTGCCTACACCGGCGAGATCTCGCCGCTGATGTTGGCCAAGCTCAACGTGGCGTATGTGATCTGCGGTCACAGTGAACGCCGTCAGCTCTTCGGGGAAACCGACGAACAGGTGAACCTCAAGGTCAAGGCCGTCTTCAAGGCGGGGATGATTCCGATCATGGCGATTGGCGAGGAGCTCCACCAGCGCGAAGGCGGAGAGGTCGACGCGCATCTCACCTTCCAGCTTGAGGCTGGCCTCGCTGGCGTTTCCGCCGAGCAGGTGGCATCGATGGTGATTGCCTATGAGCCAATTTGGGCTATTGGTACGGGGCGTTCGGCCTCGACCGATGATGCCCAAGAGACCTGTGCGTTTGTTCGCCAAACCGTCGCGAAGATGTATGACAAGGCAACCGCCGAGTCGGTCCGGATTCAATACGGTGGCTCGGTGAAGGCCAATACGGCTGCGTCGTATTTGGCAGAGCCTGACATTGACGGAGCGCTCATTGGTGGCGCTGCGCTCGAGGTCGAGATTTTCTCCCAGTGCGTTCAGTACCGCCTGCACTAAAAACCCGCGCGTTCTAGCTAAACTCGAAGCATGTTCTTGATCGTCTTGGTCCTTCACGTGCTTTTGAGCCTTGGCCTCGTGTTCCTGGTGCTGCTTCACAGCGGCCGTGGTGGCGGCCTCTCCGACATGTTCGGTGGCGGCCTTGGCGCAACGTCGGCTGGTTCGACCGTGGTCGAGCAGAACCTCAACCGGATCACGATCCTTGTGGCTACGGCCTTTACGTTCACGACGGTAGCGCTCGCCCTGCTGTTCGATTTCAGCTAGCCACCGCAGGTTCTGCCCATTCTGGTAGCCCCGTGAGTGTTGATTCTTGACGATCCTCGCCGATAGGCGGGGATGTCTTGGTTTATCGCTAGATCAAAGAGGATTCGCCTGCTGGCGCTTGGGTGCGTGCTTTGCCTCGTTGCTGCTGCGTGCAGTTCGTCGGTGGATTCGGAATTCTCCGCCAGCGATGACTCGAACTCGCAGGACTCCGTCGATCAAACCAATGAGGCTGATAGCTCCGAGCTCGATACTTCGGGAGCTGGCGCTCCGCCGCCTGCGTTGGCGTTCGTCGATGATCCAAAGACGCTTCGGATCAGTCTTCCCCGGCTCGACTTCGTAGCTCCTCACCTGGTCGATGAGACCGACCCGGTCCAGGTTCTCGTGACCGACTTGTTGAGCGATGGTCTGACCGTTAGTGAATCGACGACCGGCATCATGTTGCCGGGCATTGCGAGCGAATGGTCGACTTCGTCGAATGGCCTGATCTGGACGTTCGTTCTGGGCGATTCGACGTTCGGTGATGGAACACCGATTACTGCCGACGACGTCGTGGTGAGCCTCAACCGGGTTGCCGCGCAGGGCATCAATTCGATCAGCGGGCCGAACCTCTGGCCGATCCAAGGATGGACGACCACCGCGGCTGATGACTCGGGCATCCTTCGGGTGCCGGGCGTGGTGGCACTGAATGACAGCACGGTCGAGATCACTCTCGATGAGCCCTTCGCGCCGCTTGCGGAGGTCTTGTCTGGTGTGGCCTTTGGTATTTGGCCAGCGGACGTGGATGCGGCAAGCGCAAACGATTCTGACTTGCCGATCAGCTCGGCGGTCGACTTTGTGCCGACCGAGCTATGGGCCGATGGTGTTCGCCTCGAGCTCGACCAGCCGATCGGTGGGGAAGCGTCGACGATCGAGCTCTTCGTCGATCCGACCAACTCGATGCTCGATGCGGGCGAGACCGACATGGCAGCGAGCATCGATCCTGGTGATGAGTTGGCCGAGGGTATTCGCGGGGTGGCTGTGCCACGTTCGGCCGAGGCGTACTTTGGAATGAACGCCGACATTGCCCCGTTCGACGACCCGCTGATTCGCCAAGCCGTCGTGCGTGCGATCGACCGAGACGAAGTTCGCAACGAATTCTTCCCGACCGCTGGGGTGCAACATGACCTTGTTGCCCAACCCATTCTTGGTGTGCCGTTCGATGCGTGCGGTGACAACTGCGGGTTCGATATCGAGCAGGCAACGCTTTTGGTCGAGGCGTCCCCGAGTAGGGAAGTTGCCTTCACCGTCGACTATTTCGCCGACTTTGCTTC
>CAZMYN010000164.1:0-7683 GCA_964570495.1 uncultured Acidimicrobiales bacterium
GCCCTTATCCCGGTCATGCTCCTGTCCCTGGGCATGCAGCTCGCTGGCGACTTCAAGCCTCAGCTCGACGCCGACCTCGGTCTGGTCGTTGGGGCCAAGCTCGTGGTCGTGCCGGTGGTCGCCGGGCTCGTCGGGGCATTGCTCGGACTCGAAGGCGAGACGCTCGGCGTGCTCGTCATTCAGAGCTCGATGCCGCCTGCTGTCTTCACGGCTGTCGTGGCGATGGAATTCGATCTCGAAGCAAAGCGGGTCACGCGCATCGTGCTCGGCACGACTCTCGTGTCGCTCTTGACGATTCCGGTCGCTCTTGTGGCCATGACCTGAATTCGCTAGCGCGAACTTGCTAACTCTGCTCTCGAAGCTCAATGGCCGCGTCGACAACGTGGTCGCCGGGCCCACCGTTGGACTGCGCCTCGGGGGCATACGTCTCGCCGAGCAGTGCTCCGGTGCAGGCAGCTGCAGATTTCCCGAGAGCGTCGAGGTCGTAGCCGCCCTCCAGGAATGCAATCTGTCGGCCAGCGGGCACCTGGGAAACAAGGCGTGTGCACATTGCTGCGTAGTCGCCCGAGGTAAGTCCAAGGTCGGTCAATGGGTCAGAGCGATGGCCATCGAAGCCGGCGGAGATTAATAGCCAGTCGGGTTTGAAGTCGGCGAGGGCTGGTTCGACGACTTCGTCGAACGCCCGCAGGTACACATCGCCCGTGGCGCCGGCGGGCATGGGCACGTTGACCGTGAAGCCGAGGCCCGCGCCAGCGCCGACGTCGCGAAGCGCTCCGGTGCCGGGGTAGGCGGGGTACTGATGGAACGAGACGAACAGCACGTCGTTCCGCTCATAGAAGATGTCTTGGGTTCCGTTGCCATGGTGTGCGTCGATGTCGACGATGGCGACCCGCTCGCCGGCAGCGGCCAGCGCCTGAGCGGTGACGGCCACGTTGTTGAACAGGCAAAACCCCATGGCGGTTGTCGATGTGGCGTGATGGCCGGGCGGGCGAACGAGACAAAAAGCCGAGTCAGCTTCGCCAGCGCGAAGCGCTTCGACCGCGTCGAGACCGGCACCCGCCGCCAAGCGCGCTGCGAGCAGCGAACCAACGCTCATGTGTGTATCGGGGTCGAGGCGGACATGGTCTTGATGAGCCGAGTCCTGAATCCGCTCGACATGGCTGGTCGAGTGCACGCCGAGGATTGCTTCGGCTGGGGCTTGGGTCGGCGCTCGCCACGTGAGCGCATCGGCGAAACCTGCCGCTTCGATTCCGTCGACTGCAGCCGAAAAGCGCGCCGGTCGCTCCGGATGGCCCTCTGGTGGGCGATGACCGGTGAGACGTTCATCAGCAAACACCAGAATGGCCATGGCCGAAGTATTGCAGCTACTCGGTGGGCTTCGGGGGTAGCAGGCGAGTTACTCTCTCCCCATGAAGGCAGGCGTATCTCACTTTCCGACCAGTTACTCGATGCCACCACAGGAGCTTGGCCCGGCGCTCGAAGAGCGCGGGTTCGAGTCCATATGGGCTGCAGAGCACAGCCACATCCCGTCGAGCCGCAAGACCCCGGCACCCTCGGGCGCCGAGCTTCCCCAGCGCTACTACGACACGCTCGACCCGTTCGTGTTCCTAACAGCGATGGCAATGCACACCGAATCGCTCTTGCTCGGTACGGGCATTTGCTTGGTGGTCCAGCGTGATCCAATCCACACCGCCAAGAGCGCGGCGAGCATCGATCAGCTCAGCGGCGGCCGGTTCCAATTCGGTGTCGGAGGTGGTTGGAACGAGGACGAGATGAACAACCACGGCACCGAACTCGAAGGTCGTTTCAAGCTGTTGCGTGAGCGGGTCGGGGCGATCAAGGCAATGTGGACGCAAGACGAGCCCGAATATCGGGGCGACCGTGTCAACTTGGCTCCAATGACCATCAACCCGAAGCCGGTGCAAAAGCCGCACCCCCCGATCCACGTCGGGAGCGCTTTCCCCGGTGGCGCTCGGCGTGCCGTCGAGTGGGCCAACGGGTGGATTCCGATTCCCGGCCGAGGCGAAGGGACGATCGCCGAGCAGATCACCGCGATGAGGCAGATGGCGACCGACGCCGGACGCGACCCCGACGAGATTGAAGTGTCGATCTACTTCGCCCCGAAAGACCCGGCGACGCTCACCGAGTATGCAGAAGCGGGCGTGCACCGGGTGGCGTTCGATCTGCCGTCGGTCGCTGGTGGTGAGGCCCTTGAGTCCCTCGATGCTGCGAATCAGGCGTTGCAAGATGCGGGGCTGGCGAGTTGAGCTCGGAACGGATCGACCAACTGTTCAGCCTTGACGGCAAGACCGCTGTTGTCACCGGAGGCTCACGTGGCATCGGCGAGATGATCGCCGAAGCGTTCGTCGATGCTGGCGCGTCGGTAATCATGACCGCACGCAAGGTCGAGGCGCTCGAAGCCACAGCCGCACGGCTCACAGACAAGGGCGGAAACGTAACCGCCATCCCGGGCGACCTCTCGACCCCCGACGGCGTCACCGCATTCGCCGAGGCGGTTAAAGCGAAAGTCGATTCGCTCGACATCTTGGTGAACAACGCGGGAGCGTCGTGGGGCGCGCCGTTTGGGGAGTACCCGACCGACGGCTGGGACAAGGTCATGAACGTGAACGTGCGGGGCGTCTACTACCTGACCGAGGCGCTCGCCGATCAGCTTCGTGCTGCGGGCACCGACGACGATCCGGCCCGCGTGATCAACGTTGGTTCGGTCGACGGGATGCGTGCCGGCGATATTGAGCACTACGCGTATTCGGCTTCGAAAGCCGCAGTGCACCAACTCACTCGAGCGCTCGCGAAGCGTTTGAGTGGCGAGAAGGTCCGCGTCAACGCCATTGCTCCGGGTCCGTTCCAGTCAAACATGATGGCCTACATGTTGAGAGACGAAGAGTCTCGCGACGCCATCGCGGCAACGGTTCCGGTAGGACGCATTGGCCAGGCCGACGACATGGCTGGCGTATGTATCTTTTTGGCGTCGCGAGCAGGCGCGTACCTCACCGGCGTGACCATCCCTGTTGGCGGAGGCCTCGCAACGGCTGAATGAGGCGCCATTGAGGTCGATGCCAGGTGACCCGCTGTCTTCGGGATCTGGAGCCGTCCTAAGATCTAGATGTGACGATCAGCCTGCCGCTCGAATCTGAAATGGTGCGGTGCCAGGAGTTCGCGCAATCCATCGAGCTCGACCCCGGTGGCACGGCGCTCGCTCCCGATGTCGTGGTTTTGGTCGAGGTCGACGAACCGTGGCCAAAGCCCGTCGCCAAACACGAGTCGATGATCGCGCTGGTCCAGGCCGCGCAAGCCCGACCAGAGCAGATCCGTTTGCTCGCAGCAGTTCCCCAAGGTGACGATCCGCGCCGGGTGATCGCGTTTCGGCCAACGAAGGGTGGCGCGCTGCGCTCCGAGCGCGTGCTGTGCGCCGACCCGGTTGGCGCCTTGCACGAGGTGCTCGATGACGAAACACCCGAACAACTCAGATGCCGCGACGGCGTGACGACCATGCTCATCTGCACGCAGGGTTCTCACGACATCTGTTGCGGAATCGAAGGTCTTGCCTTTGCCGAATGGGCCGAGGAAGAGCTGGACCTCGAGGTCTTTCGTGTGAGCCACACCGGAGGGCACCGATTCGCTCCCACCGCAATGACGTTGCCCGATGGTCGCATGTGGGCATACCTGAATCCCGAGACGACCACCGAGGTTCTGCAAACGCGCACCGATGCCGCAGCGGTCGCGGGGCGGTGCCGCGGCTGGTGGGGCACCCCGACGGGGCCCGCGCAAGTCGCTGAGCGGGCGGTCTTTGCCACGCTCGGGTTTGTCGTTGACGAACAGGACCGGTCGGTTGAAGTCGCCGAGCACGACGGTCGCTACGACGTGACGGTTCACGTCGGCGACACCACCCACAAGGTCGTGGTCGAACTCGGCCGCGAGGTGCCAACGATTGCGTGCGGGGCGCTGGGTGGCCAGCCGGTCAAGCCCGGACGCGAATGGCGCGTGCGCAGTGGGCCGACCGCTCAGTAATGCCAATTCGGTCAGCCCTCCTCGCGCTGATGTTTGTTCTCGCGGCCTGCTCAAACAATGGCGAGGCGCGCGCTGATTCTGCGAGCACTGCCGACGGCACCGAATTGTCCACGGCAGCAGAATCGGCAGCGGTCACCCAAGCAACCGAACCCGATGCCGCGTCGAGCGCACCAACGATCGAGGCAGAACCCGCCTCGATCGAAGAACCCGCCGTGCGAGTCCCCGCGAACGACGGCCAGATCGAGGCAGCGAACTGGCTTGCCCGTACCGCGATGGATGAGAGCTCCGTCGAGCTTGTGTGGTCGCGCGTCGATGGAGCCAGCAACTACGTCCTGTACCGGCTTCCCACGGTCGTCGCGAACTACGACGCCATCGCGGCCGGCGAATTCGATGGTGCCGAAGAGGTCTTCTCCGGCAACGAGATCGGATTTATCGACACCGACGTCCCGCCGGGCACGTTTCTCACCTACTTCCTCGTTGCTGAGCTCGACGATGGATTTACCGAAGCCCGTTGGGCTGAGGCGCTCACCGTCAACGACGTCACGCCACCAACGCCGGTGTCCGACTTGAGAGCATCGGTGACTGCCGACGGCGTGCTTCTCGAATGGTCAGCGTCGGCCGACAATGTCGAGTTCGCGGCCTACGACGTCTCGCTTCTCACCGAGGACGGCAGGGACTTGTACATCGGCGGCGGTGCCGACGAGGCGCAGACCTCGTTTCTCGATACCGATCCCATCGCGGGGGAGAACCGCTACGTCGTTGTCGCGGTCGACTTTCACAACAACCGTTCGGAGCGAGTGGAGATCACCGTCGAGGCCGAATAGTTCTCTACGATGAGAGCAATGTCCGAGCTGCCACGCACGCGAGTCGCTGTTTCGCCCACATCACGACCCGCAATGTTCGAGGCAATGAGCCAGGCGGTCATCGATGCGGGCGCTGAGTTGGTGCCGGTCGAAGAAGCATCAGCGCTGATGTGGGCCGACCCCGCTGCGGCCGATGCGTTCCCCGGTGTGGTTGCGCGAGCTTCTCAACTCGCCTGGATTCAGCTTCCGTATGCCGGAATCGAGAACTTCGCCGACCAGCTCGACCCGGACAAGATCTGGACATGTGGCAAAGGCGTCTATGCCGAGCCCGTTGCCGAGCACATCATCACGCTTACGCTCGCGGCGTTTCGACACCTCCATGAAGCAATCCCGGCGACCTCGTGGCCACAACAGCGGGGCCGCAACCTCCTTGGGGCAAACGTGACGGTCATCGGCGCGGGCGGGATTACCGAGTCGCTCATTCGGCTACTCGAACCGTGGGGCACACGGGTGACCGTCGTTCGTCGATCCGACACACCGCTCGCTGGCGCAGCACGGACGTTGACTATCGACCAGGTCGACAACGCGATCCGTGACGCCGACGTCGTGGTGCTTGCCGCTGCGCTCACCGAGCAGACCGCAGGGCTGGTCGACGCCAAGTTTCTCGAGACGATGAACGCCGACGCGTGGCTGGTCAACGTGGCCCGCGGCGGCCTCGTCGACCACGACGCTCTGGTCGATGCGCTTCGATCGAAGACGATCGCAGGAGCCGCCCTCGATGTGACCACGCCCGAGCCACTCCCCGATAGTCACGCCCTGTGGGGTTTGGCGAACGCCATGATCACTCCGCACGTCGCAAACACCCCCGAGATGGGTTTGCCGCTGATCGCCGAGCGAGTGCGGCAGAATGTAGGTCGGTGGATCGAAGGTAATGACCTGATCGGCTTGGTCGATGTAGAAGCCGGGTACTGAGAAATTGACTAGCCAGGAAGCTTGGGACCAATAAATGGGTGACTACCACCAGTTCGGACCGATTTCGACGTTGCACAAATTGTCTGCGCGGCCGGTCGAGAGTCTCGAGGCTGAGCTTCTCGAGTGGTCAAAGACTCGGCCCATGGCGTTGGTCATTCCGGCGCTCTACAGCGAGCTCGAAGGTCCGGCTCTTGGCAACATTGTTGACGAGTTGGCCAAGGTGCCGTATCTGAGCGAGATCATCATCGGGATCGACCGTGGCGACGAGGCGCAGTTCAACCATGCCAAAGAGTTCTTCTCCCGCCTTCCTCAGCGTCATCGCTTGCTATGGAATGACGGCCCACGTCTTCTCGAACTCGACGCCGAATTCGACGCGCTGGGCATCGCTCCCAACCAAGCGGGCAAGGGACGCAACGTTTGGTACTGCATGGGCTACTACCTGGCGTCGGGGCGCGCGACCTCGGTGGCGCTGCACGACGCCGATGTGTTGACCTACGACCGCGGGATGCTTGCCCGGCTGCTCTACCCGGTGGCACATCCCACGTTCGGCTACGCCTTCTCCAAGGGCTACTACTTCCGCAGCGACGGCTCGAAACTGAACGGTCGAGTCAGCCGGTTGATGGTCGCGCCCTTGTTGCACGCACTTCGCGTCACGCTCAATCACAGTGACGAGTACCTCGAATTTCTCCAGAGCTTCCGCTATCCGCTCGCGGGCGAGTTCGCAATGCACACCAACGTTGTTCGCAACATGCGGTTCCCGAGCGACTGGGGTCTCGAGATCGGCGTTCTCAGCGAGTTGTATCGCCGCTACACCCCACAGCGAATCTGCCAGGTCGATATCGCGGGCGCCTACGACCACAAGCATCAAAGCGTGTCGCACGACGATCGCGAGACGGGTCTGCACAAGATGTCGATCGACATCGCAAAGGCCCTCTTTCGAAAGCTCGCAGTCGACGGCGAGATCCTCACCCCCGAAACCTTCCGGACCATCAAGGCCAGCTACTACCGGACCGCGCTCGACCACGTCGACCGCTATCACAACGACTCGGTCATCAATGGCTTCGAGAGTCACCGCCACGAAGAAGAGACCATGGTCGAGCTGTTTGCTCAAGCAATCATGGACGGCGGCGACCAGTTCTTGAACAACCCGATGGAAACCCCATTCATTGCGAGTTGGGCTCGGGTCATGAGCGCAATGCCCGACGTGTTCGATCGCATCAGCTCGGCCGTCGAAGCAGACAACGCCTAGGCAAAAGCCAACCGAGCGGCCCGCCCCGAAATTTGAAGGCTGGTGGGCCAGATAGGCCCAGCATCCTGCAAATTTCGGTCGTTCGGGTCTAACCCTGACTGGTCAGCCAGGCCGATCCGTAGGGGCCGAGGGTGAGCGTGCCGGAAATGTCGGCGTTGGTCAGAACGCAATGCGTGGGCCCGTCAAGGTCGAGGGAGCGATCGTGGTCGGTCAGGTTGCAGACCACCGTCACCGAGTCCGAGCCGTCGGGCGACGTTCGCTCGATGCTCAGTAACCCGTCGCCGTGATCGTGGAACCGCTGGGCGCCGTCGGGATGAAAGGCGCTATGGCGGCGTCGAAGGGCAGCCCGGTTGATGATGCCGGTGTAGATGCGACTTTGCCAGGAGTCGCCTCCGACATCGGGAACGTCGCTCAGCGCTGTTCGACCGCGGTTGATCTCGCGCCGGCCGCCGTCTCGTTCGACCGCTTCGTTGTCGTTCGTCGTCGCGAGCATCGAGTTGATGTAGAGCGCAGGCACCCCAGCGAGCGCCAGAACGATCGTGTGGAGCACAAGAATCCGGTCGACCATGTGAGGGTCGTCGGGGCCACCGAACAGGTCCGGGAACGAAACATTGAGCTCGTAGGGAAAGG
>CAZMYN010000165.1:0-7630 GCA_964570495.1 uncultured Acidimicrobiales bacterium
GGGGCTTAGACATCTGGATTGCGCCGTTGATGAAGGCCGTCGTGTCGACCGTGGCGCGTCGCAACGCGGTCTTGGTGCGCGTGGCTCGAATGACTCGGGGCGCGGGTGCCCCTTCGGGCTGATGGACGGCCGTGTTCGTCAAGATGACGCCGCGCAATCGCTCGCGATGCTGCTGGGCCCAGCCGAGCGAGATCGGGCCGCCCCAGTCGTGGGCGAGCGTCACGATCGGCGTGGTGGCCAATGGCCCCGAGAGACCGAGCGCGTCGGTCAGGCCCCGAAGATCATCGACTCGATCGCCGAGTCGACGGAGCGTGCCGGTGCGCTCGGAGAAGCCCATGTCGAGGTGGTCGAGCGCGACGCCACGAACATTCGCGGGGAGTTGTGCCAGGAAGTCTCGCCACAGAAACGACCACGACGGGTTGCCGTGCACGCACAGAACTGTCAGATCCGGTTCGACGGCATCTTCGCGGGCAGCGAACGTGTCGAGCACATGAAACGTGCGCGTCGTGTCGAGTTCGACCTCGACGAGGCGCGACCATGACGGGTCCATTCCGTCCAGGCCCGCCGGGGGGAGTCGGGCCGGTTGGGTCGGCCCGACAGTCACCACTGAACTTCGATAAACGCAGAGTTGAGTCCCGACCCAATGCCGGCGAGGAGTACCCCGTCGCCAGCCGAGAGCGAGTGTTGGATCGATGCGAGTGTGACCGGAATCGCGGCAGGTCCGATGTTGCCGTACATCGGGAACGTACGAGGCACGCGATCGCTATCGAGCCCGAGCGTGTCGATCACGGCTTGGGTGTGGACCTGTGAAACCTGGTGAAGGATGTAGGCCTTCATCGAGTACCAGCGCTCTTTGTTGGTGATCTCGTCCCACGAGCGCTTGACCAGTTCGGTGCCAGCTTCGAGCAGGCCGCGAGTGTCGGTGCGCATGTTGTCGAGTGAGCCGACGCAGAGGTTCTGGTGAACCGTGTCGGCTCGGAAGAATCCGCCGACGATCCGGTGGCTTCCCGGGTTGTCGGAGTGACGACCAAGAACCATGGCAGCTGAACCAGAGCCGAGGGTCAAGGTCGCGAAGTTCGAGAAGAGGTCGTCGGAGGTTGCCGACTCGTCGAGCAGACGGCTGAGCGTGCTCTCATAAATCTGTCGAGTGCCCTCGCCGTCGACGAGCAGCACATAGTCGAACTGGCCACCCTCGAGAAGGGTTCCCGCAAGGTGGATGCCGTTCATAAAGCCCAGGCATGCGTTGGAGAGATCGAAGTTCATGCAGCTCGACGGGAGGCCGAGCTCGTCGTGCACGCTCACCGCGCTCGACGGTTCGAGCCGGCCGCGGCACACGCTCGTGTCGATGACCAGGCCGATCTTGGAGCGGTCGATTCCCGCAGCTTCGATTGCCTTTTCGCCTGCGAGTGCAGCTGCATCGGTGAAGGAGACGTCTGCTGGCCATTGCCGACGTTCGGCAATCCCGGCCAGCGATTCGAGGAGGCCGGGGCGGGTGTCGGTGCGGTCGTAAAACGGTTTGAGTTGCTCGTCGATTTCGGCCGAGGTCACGACTTCGGGTGCATCGACCGCCTCGATTGACAGGATTGCGACGTCCTCGAAGGTGAAATTCGCATTCCCGGTTGTGGATTCCTCTGGCACGGCACCTCGACTCAACGACGTCTGCACGCTAGGCCGAAAAGGCCCAGATTGGCGGTTCGAAGGTGATGTTGCCCCCGATTGGGCGTCAAAAACCCACCTGCGCACTCTACTCTCCTACTTCGCCAGAAGAGCGGAACGATCTGGTGGGAGTTTGGGTTACAAGCCCGATGCGACTCCGGACAATGATCATGATCGCGCTCGCTCTTGTTTTGAGCAGCTGCGCGGCGGACCTAGCGAACTTCGAAGAAGAGGCGGCATTGCTCGACAATCTCGCCGATCCAACCGAGGACAACGACGACATCCCCGATGGCTATCGATTCGCCTTCCCGCGCGATCAAATCCTGCCGATCTACTCTCCCGAGTTCGTGCGTGCCGCTGAAGTTGATTGGCCCCAGGACGAACTCGTCATCGGTGTCGAGATCGACGGGGACGCCCGTGCGTATCCCGTTGGTTTCTTGACGCGTCGCGAGATTGTCTCGGACCTTCATCAAGGCATACCAACGCTGGTCAGTTGGTGACCGCTTTGCGGAACGGCGATGGTTCATCGCCGAGAGATCAACGGTCAGGAAATCCTGCTCGGTAACCAGGGCGACCTGTTCATGAACGCGATGACCCTGTTCGACCACGAGACCGGGAGCGTCTGGAGCCAACCGCTTGGTGAGGCGATCCTCGGGCCGCTGACAGGCACACAGCTCGAACTGTTGCCGAGCAGGTTGTCGACGTGGGAAGAGTGGCAAGCAGAATTCCCCGATACGCGTGCCCTCGCGACCGGAACCGTGAACTCGGGCTTCGACCTCGATGACCTCACGATCGTCGCGTCGATCGACGAGGACTCGGTGGCTGTGCCCTATGAGCAGCTCGCAGCGGCGGGCGGGTTCTCGACCGAGGTCGCTGGCGAGCCGGTCTTCTTTGTTGCTGACGCCGAGCGGACGAGTTGGGCTGTCTACTCACGAGAAGTCGAAGGGGAGATCAAGGATCTTGAATTCCGGCCGAGCCCGCAGGGAGCGGTCGTGTTCGACCCGAGCACCGGCAACGAATGGGACGCGCTGCGCGGGTCGCCGATCGGTGCACACGGAATTCAGCTGCTGCGCCTGCCGGTGTTCTCGTCGTTTGCCGACGACTTCGAGATCTTCTTTCCCGACGGCGAACTGGTCGACCTCTTCGAGTGATCGGCCGGTTGGGTTACGGCGCGAGTTGTGCGCCGCAGCGATGGTTGAGCGTCTTCAATACGTGATCGCCGCGCTTCATGCTCAGCTGTGAGGCGGTGGCGGTTTGCAGAATGAAGCGCTTGCCGTCGGTGGCGTCGAGACCAAGCCAACGCGCAATGAGGATTGCCAGGAAATGGCCGTGGGCGAATACGAGCTGTGAACCATCGCCCGAGCTCGCGAGCAGTCGTTCGATTGCAGCGTCGGCGCGCATCCCGACGTCTTGGGCGCTTTCGCCGTCTTTGAGTGGGCCCGCCCATTTCGACCAGCCCGGCTCGTCTTGTTGAATCTCGGTGTTCTTGCGGCCTTCATAGATGCTACTCACGAGAAGTCGAAGGGGAGATCAAGGATCTTGAATTCCGGCCGAGCCCGCAGGGAGCGGTCGTGTTCGACCCGAGCACCGGCAACGAATGGGACGCGCTGCGCGGGTCGCCGATCGGTGCACACGGAATTCAGCTGCTGCGCCTGCCGGTGTTCTCGTCGTTTGCCGACGACTTCGAGATCTTCTTTCCCGACGGCGAACTGGTCGACCTCTTCGAGTGATCGGCCGGTTGGGTTACGGCGCGAGTTGTGCGCCGCAGCGATGGTTGAGCGTCTTCAATACGTGATCGCCGCGCTTCATGCTCAGCTGTGAGGCGGTGGCGGTTTGCAGAATGAAGCGCTTGCCGTCGGTGGCGTCGAGACCAAGCCAACGCGCAATGAGGATTGCCAGGAAATGGCCGTGGGCGAATACGAGCTGTGAACCATCGCCCGAGCTCGCGAGCAGTCGTTCGATTGCAGCGTCGGCGCGCATCCCGACGTCTTGGGCGCTTTCGCCGTCTTTGAGTGGGCCCGCCCATTTCGACCAGCCCGGCTCGTCTTGTTGAATCTCGGTGTTCTTGCGGCCTTCATAGATGCCGTAGTCCCATTCGAGGAGCGTGTCGTCGACGATGATCTCGTCGCTGAGTCCGGCGAGCTGCGCGGTTTCGAGCGCCCGCGATAGCGACGAGGAGTACACGTGGGCGAAGTCCCACCCGTTGAGTGTGGGCGCAACCAACGTTGCCTCTTGGCGGCCTTGGTCGGTCAGCGGAATGTCGGTGCGGCCGGTGTGTTTACCGGTCTTGCTCCACTCGGTCTGGCCATGACGAACGAGGACAATTTGGGTCTCCATGGAGCGAAGCTACACCAGCCAGGACCGCCTGTCGGCTTGGGTTAGCCAACTAGGGCGAGTCGTTGGCGAGCAACGACGCTCCACAAGGTGGCGCCAACTCCGACGAGGGTCACCGCGACCAGTGCGGTTGTGAGATCGACCCATTGGCCCGCGGTGGTGAGCAGGATCGGGGTGACCATGCCGGGGTAGGCCAAAAGAAAGACGGTCGAGTTGATGGTGCCGCGCTGGCTTGGCTCTGCTCGTTCGCCCAAGATCGCCAGTGCGCTCGAGATGAGTGTGCCCGACGATGCGCCGAGCATGATCGCTGCGGGCAGGACCCACCAGGCGTTCCCGGTCGCAAAGGCGGCGGTTCCCAGGATGTAGCCCACAACGCCCATGACCATGCCGACCGGCAGAGCGGATGACGCGCCGAGCCTCCCCACGATGGGACGAGCCAGGAGTGCCGACCATGCCGTGAGCGCCCCTGATGCAGCAGCGATTGCGACATCAGCGTCAGGCACCTGCTCGGCAACGATTGCCGGGAACAGCGCGAAGGACGTGGAGGGGAAGGCAAAGACCCAGATCGCCGACGGTACGACGATCATCCAAAACACTGGACGCGCGGCGGGTGGAATTCCGAGGCGAGGCCGAATCGGGCGAGCCCGAACAGAAGGATCGTCGACATCGACGGTTTCGCGGAGACGCCACAGAAAAGGTGCGGCGAGAGCGGTGAACGCAACGTGCAGTAGGTAGGGCCACGTCAGCGGGTTGATGTCGGCGGCGTCGAAGAGTGCCGAGATTGGTGGCCCGATGCCGAAACCGAAGTACGTGACGATCGTGGTGAGAAGCGCTGCCCGCTGTTCGTTGCCGGGGCCCATGAGCTCTTGCATCCAGGCCGCACCAACGCCAAGCGCCGCGCCGCTGACGACGCCGAGCAGAAAGCGGCCCAACAAGATGAGTGCGAACGAGCTCTGTCCCGCCATGATCACCAGTGACGCCAACGCCGACAGGATCACGAATGGCAAGAAGACGTTCCGACGCCCGAATCGGTCCGAGGCGGGGCCGGCGAAAGGCAGCGTCGAGACAATCCCGAGTACGTACACGGTAAAGATCGCCATTGTCGCGGAATCGCCCAGGCCGAGTTCCTCGCGGTAGATCACGAGCAGCGGTGTCGAGATGTTCGTGCCGTAGCCGACCAGAAGCAGTCCAGCAGCGAGCAACCAGACCGAGTTCCGCATTCGCGCGAGCCTACTTGTCGGTTGGTTCGGGCCAGCTATTACAGTCCCCGGCGCTTGCTATGTCGCGGAGATGACTCCGTAGGCGAGCATGGCGATGACCGTCCAGAGAATCAGCGCGAACACGATTGGCCAGCGGGCGAGCGGTGAGTCCTCGCCCTGCTGCAACGCAACATAGGAAAGCTGGTCGTCATACTTCTTCAGCGAGAAGAGACATGGGGCAGCGACGGCAGGCAAGACGAAGAATGTGGCGGAGAAATTGCCGTTGCCCAGGATGATGGCCATCGACACGAAGCTGATAACGGTGGCTACTCCAAACGCGGCTGCGAGGAGCAGGTATGTGCTCACGCGGGGAGCGGCTTCACCTGCATTCGTAGCGTCCTGGGTGAGACCGTCGAGTGGGAGTTCGATTGAGACCATGACCGAGTATCAGTCATCGGACCCAGCGCCCGTAAGTGCCGTATGGCCCACTTTTCGCGTCATGGCGTGCAAAGGACGCCCATTGGTAACGTCCCCTGGATACCAACGCGAGCCCAAGAACCAGGGGAGGTAGCAGTGAACAGGTTTCTCAACTCTGCGGATTGGAGCTTCCCGACCCCGATCGCGTACGGCCCGGGCCGGATTTGCGAGCTCGGAGCCATCTGCGCAGCGGGGGGAATGACCAACCCGCTCGTCGTGACCGACCGGGGAAGCGTCGAACTTCCCTTCATTGGCAAGTCCATCGACGCGCTGCGCTCGGTTGGTATCGAGGCCGATGTGTACGGTGGCATCTCCCCGAACCCGACCGATGCCGACATTGCGCAGGGTTGCGACGCCTTCAGATCGGGAGCCCACGATGGGGTAGTGGCGATCGGCGGGGGGAGCGGCATGGACGGCGGGAAGACCATCAGCCTCATGGCTCGCAACGAGGTTGCCCTTCTCGACTTCGACAATGACTTGGACGCGTGCCCCGAGCTGGCCGCCGACGAGCTGGTGCCGTTGGTGTGCGTGCCCACGACCGCGGGAACTGGCGCCGAGACCGAGAGCACCGCCATGGTCACCGACACCGAGCGCGGCGTGAAGGTGTGCGTGTGGCACGAGAACCAGCGGGTCGCCGCCGCGATTCTCGACCCCGAACTGACCGTTGGACTCCCGGCGAACCTGACCGCATGGACGGGCGTCGACGCGCTCGTTCACGCGATCGAGGCGTACTCGGTCGATGCGCTGCACCCGATGTGCGATGCGGTGGCGTTGGAGGCCATTCGTCTGATCGGGCTGTGGTTGCCGACGGCGGTCGAGGACGGTTCGGACCTTGAAGCGCGCGGCGCAATGCTCACGGCGTCGTGCCTTGCGGGTATCTCGTTCTTGAAGGGTTTGGGTTTGGTTCACGCGACGAGCCACATGATCGGTGCCGTTTACGACACGCATCACGGGCTCACGAACGCGGTGATGTTGCCGCCGGTGCTCGACTTCAACCGCGACGTACTCGGCGCAAAGACGACAGCGATGGCGCACGCCTTCGGCTTGGATGACACGAGCCACGACTCGTTCGCAAGCGCGGTCGACGACCTGCTTTCACGGCTCGACATCCCGACACGGTTGAGCGCGATCGGGGTTGGCGATGACCGGCTCGACGAGCTCGCCACCAAATCGCTCACCGACTCGGCTGCCGGCACCAACCCGCGCAGCGCCACTCACGCCGAAGTCAAGACGCTCCTGACCGCGCGCCTCTAAACCCCCCGAGGGGGTCTGACTACTTGGGTGGGAGGCGAGCTCCGCCGTCGACGCGGATTGTTTCGGCGTTCATGTAGGGGTTCGTGAGTAGCTCCATCACCATGAAGGCAAGCTCTTCGCCCCAACCCAATCGCTTCGGGAACAACACCGACTCGCCGAGCTTGGCCTTGAACGCATCCGATGCTTCGCCCTCGCCATAGATCGGCGTGTCGATCAGCCCGGGCGCAATCGTGTTGACCCGCACTCCAACCGCTGCGAGGTCGCGTGCGATCGGCAGGGTCATGGCGACCACGCCGCCCTTGGAGGCCGAGTAGGCGCACTGGCCAATTTGCCCATCGAACGCGGCGACCGATGCCATGTTGACCACGGCACCCTTTTGGCCTTCCTCGTCGATTGGGTCGGTCTTGGCCATTGCTGCGGCCGAGCGGCTGAGCATGTTGAACGAGCCGATCAGGTTGATGTCGATGACCTTGCGAAACGCATCGAGGTCGAACGGCTCACCGCTGCGGTCGACCGTGCGTCCCGCCCAACCAATGCCCGCCGAATTGACGAGCGCACGCAGTGGCCCCATCTCCGATGCTGCGCCGATAGCGGTGTCGGCATCTTCTTGTGCGGTGACGTCGCATTTGACGAACATCCCGCCGCGCTCGGATGCCACGGCTTAGCCCTTCTCTTCGCTCAGGTCGGCATTGACGACGCGGCTGCCAGCT
>CAZMYN010000166.1:0-7582 GCA_964570495.1 uncultured Acidimicrobiales bacterium
GCTGCACCTTCGACGGCTTCAGGAGGAGGCGGTGGAATGTCAGCGCCTGCAGGAACAAGAGCGATCACGATGCCCTCTTGGTCGTTGCGGAAGCGCAGGCTCGAAATGTCCTCGGTAAGAACCTCGACCGGCTCGTCTGAGCCTGGTGCGAAGCGAGCCGAATGCAGGATTGCTGGTTCTCCGTCGCACGTTGCGCCCTCTTCGGTGACGGCGTTGATGTTCGGAGACGAGATCTCTTCGTCGGAAATGGTCTCTTGGAGAGCTTCGAAGAAGCGTTCGACGGTGGCACCGTTGCCGGTTGCGGTCGAGGATGCCGGGTGAAGGTGGATCACACCATCGCTGTGGGTGTGGATGCCCGAGTTCGGCAACTGTGGATCTTGGAGCGGAGCGATGAAGTCGCCTTGACGACAGTCATAGACACCGAAGGAGAGGTGCCAGTGGTCGCCGAAGGACGGCGAGAGAGCCTCGACGTCGCGGGCATTCCACGAGAACGCTACGAGGGCAATGCCGAGCACAACGATGGCGGTGAATGCCATCGGGAAGCCGAGCGATCGCTGCTCACGTCCTGCTGTTGCCTGCGGGGTTGCCCCAGCCTTGGCTGCCTTCGCAACCTTTTTGGACGACGCGGAGGACGATGCGGATGAAGAATCTTGGGGAGAGTCAGACTTAGCCACAGAACAACGCTACCTCGCGTCGTGTTGTTTTAATTGGCGCGTAAGTAAGTTTTGGAACACATCTTCGTACTGCTTTGCTGCCCGTCCAGGCGTTGTCCACTCCTCAACCCAGCGTCGTCCCGACGCACCCATTGCGCCTTGTTGGTCCGGCGAGACGAGCAATTCACGCAGCGATGCAATGAGCGGAGCGGGGTCGTCGGGGGGAATTGCGTGACCAGCGCCTGCCTCGACGACCACTCGACCGACCTCGGTGCCCTCATCGACACTGGCAATCACGGGTCGTTCGACAGCGAGGATCTTGTAGAGCTTCGAGGGGACGCTCGACCAGGCCAAACCCTGCCGTAGCGGGATGACATGAACGTCTGCGGCGGCGAGAACTTCGGGCACACGCTCTACGGGCTGGTACGGGATCACGCGGAAGTTGTCGAGCCCTTCGGCTCGTCGATGAACCTCGCCGATCGCCGAACCGCCTCCGTTGACGACGAACACGAGATCCTCGATGTCTCGCATCTCGCGGGCTGCGTCGGCAAGCAACTCGATCGACTGGGAGAACCCGACGTTGCCGCAATACATGACAACGCGTTTGCCCTCGAGGCCGAACTCTCGGCGATAGGAGTTCTCGCGTTCAGATGGCTGGAAGGTCGAGACGTCGACGAAGTTCGGGATGATCGCGGTTTGTGAGTCGGTCTTGCTCTCCACGTTGCGCTGCATCTCTTCGCTGAGCACGGTCACCACGTCGGCCCGGTCGTAGACGAACTTCTCCATCCGCTTCGCTATCTCGATCACGCGTGGGCTCGAAATAGTCCCGGTCTCGATTGCGACGTCGGGGAACACATCTTGGATGTTGAACACGAACGGCACGCCACGACGCTTTGCGGCCATCCATCCCGCTAAGCCGAGAGACAGCGGTGGCGACATCGCAAAGACGACATCTGCTTCGAAGCGCTCCACGACCGCGGTGACCAACCCAATGGCCGTGAAACCAGCAAACGCTGCGCCTCGAGCGGCAATGTTGGTCTTGTCGGTCGGGAAGGGGTGAACACGGGTGATCTTGCCCCACTCCCTGTCCTCGGAACGAAGAAGGCGTCCGTCCCAGCCCGACTCGACCGCGTGTTCGCGGTACCAGGGCAGCGCCGTGACCACGTGAAGTTCGTGACCGAGCGCGCCAAGGTTGTTGACGATCGCGCTCATAAACTCGCCCGTCGGGGCGGAGTCCGGTTCGAAGTGAGGGCAGAGAACCTGAATTTTCACCGGAGGTAAGGCTACGCCGCGCAGCGACGATATGCGTCCCCTTGTTGTTCTGCGGTCCGTTCAGCGCTGTAGCGCAAGGCGTTTGTTCGACCGGCGGCGACGAGGCCAGCGCGCTCGGTCGAGGACCAACGCGAAACCATGACCTCTGCCCACGCGTCCACATCTTGTGGGTCGAGGAGCACCGCGCCGTCTCCAGCGACTTCGGGGAGCGCGGCGGTGTTGCTCGAAACAACCGGAAGTTCGAGTTGTTGAGCTTCGATGATCGGCAACCCGAAGCCTTCATAGGTCGAGGGGAACAGGAGAGCCTCGCTGCGCACAAAGAGCGTGTCGAGGTCCTCGCGGCTGACGTGTCCCAAGAGGTGAATCGATGGCGACTCGATGGCCGCGAGTTCGACAAGTTGGTCGTGGTAACGCCCGACCGCCCCAACACACACCAACTGCAGGTCCGCGTCACGTTGGACGGCTCGTCGGAACGCTTCAAAGAGCATCGAGTGATTCTTATGACGCATGGTCATCGCCGGATAAAACAACACCGGCCCCTTCTCCAAGATGCGGGCAAGGCGCGGCGTGGGCTCTGGTTCGTGAGACAGATCCGGGGGCTCAGCAAAGGCCGACACCGTGACCACTCGATCTTCCGAGACATCAAATCGGTTCAAGATGTCGTTGCGCACAAAATCGCTCGGTGTTGCAATCACCGATGCCCGTTCAACCGAGGCGGGAATCGCGCGTGACAAGAAACGCCTCTTCGCGGTCGAGAAGTTGCTCGGGTCGACCAGCGGCTGGAGGTCATGGATCGTGACGAGCGTGGGGGTCTGTTTCGCGAACGGGACGGTGCCGCCAGGATGATGCAGCAGGTCGAGGGGCGGGCCAACCACCGATCTCAACCAGGTGCGTTCAACGATGATCCGGCGCCGCGGGGGAAGGTCGGCAGCGGCGGTGATGTACTCCTCGACGGTCGCACCCACCGGGCGAACCGCCCCGACGCCCGCGGCCGTCCCGAACAGGTGGAGCCGCAGATCTGGTGCGTGCTGGGAGAGCGCTCGCAGGACGCGTCTCGCGTAGGACTCGGTTCCGCCAACCTCGCCGGGGCGAAGCCACAGCACGTTCACACCGATGTCCATTCCGCTCACGCGAGCTCCTCGTAAATCGCCACGTGTGCCGCCGCGGTTTCGGCCCACCGATAGTTCTGTGCTCGAGCGAGGGCAATCGTGCCCATTTCCTTCAACTCGTTGGGAGAGTTAACCATGTCGGTGAGCGCCGTTGCGATCATTGCGGGCGAATGCGTGTCGACGGCCAGTCCCGCTCCGCCAGCGATTTCGGCTGGTGCGGTCTTCCTGGTCGTCATGACCGGAGTCCCTTGGGCCATCGCCTCAAGGACGGGAAGACCGAAACCTTCGAAGTGACTTGGATACGCAAGCACCGTCGCGCATGCCATCAGCGGGCCAAGGTCGGCGTCGGGCACCTCGCCCAAGGTGAGCGAATCTCCGCGATCGACCTCGCCCCAACCCTGCGGCCCCACGATCACGAGGGGCACGTTCTCGACCGCGCGCATGGCTTCGACCAAGTTGCCGACGTTCTTGCGTGGCTCGAGGGTTCCGACGTAGAGAACAAAGCGCTCAGGCAGTGAGTACCGGTCACGAACTCTGTCGATCTCGTGTGCTGGAGCGCGCGCCGCGTCGATCCCCCACGGGATCGTGTGGACTCTCGACTCGTCGATACCGATGGCAAGACAGTCGTCGGCTGTTATCGAGGAGGGAGTTATGACGGTCGCGTCGCTGCGACGAACCCGTTCGAGGAACCTGCTCAAGAAGGCCACGCCGTTCGAGGTGAACCATTCGGGGTGGCGTACGAACGCAAGGTCGTGGATCGTAACGACCCGGGCCCCCGACGTCGGAGCCATGACGTACGCCGGGAAATGAACAACGCTCGCATCGACCCAGCGGTCGAGGAGCGGCTGATCGACGCGGCTCCAGATCTGTTGAAGCGCCCGTCCCGGTAGCGGGATCTCGATGATGTCGAGGCCACTCGGCACAGCGAGCGTCGCGTCTTTTCGGTGCGAGCCGTGAACACCCACGATGTGGTGATCGGTGTGATCGAGCAGCGCACGAATCAACCGATTCCCCGCCCGTGCCGTCCCGCCGGGCACGGCATTCCAATTCTGCTCAAGGAGCAGTGCCGTCACACTCACGTGGACGAGGCTAGTGCTTAGCTCTTCAGCAATTCGTCAAAGAACGCAATGGTGTGTTCGAGGCCCTCGCGCAGTTGGATCTCGGGTTCCCAGTTGAGTAGCTCGCGAGCTTTGGTGATGTCGGGCTTGCGTTGCATGGGGTCGTCGACGGGGAGGTCGTGGTAGGTGACCTTGGAGCCGGTGCCTGTCATCTCGGTGACCATTTCAGCGAGTTGGCTGATGGTGAACTCGTTGGGGTTACCAACGTTGACCGGGTCGTTTACGTTGGAGTCCAACAGCGCCAAGAAGCCACGAATCTCGTCAGCGACATAGGTGAAGCTGCGGGTTTGTTGGCCGTCACCGTAAATGGTGAGGTCCTCGCCCTTGAGGGCTTGCACGATGAAGTTCGACACGACTCGACCGTCGTTGGGGCGCATGCGTGGCCCGTAGGTGTTGAAGATGCGAACAATGCGCGTATCGAGCCCGTGATGGGTGTGATAGGCCATCGTCATTGCCTCGGAGAAGCGCTTGGCTTCGTCGTAGACGCCGCGGGGCCCAACGGGGTTGACGTTGCCCCAATACTCCTCGGTTTGAGGATGCACGAGCGGATCGCCGTACACCTCAGAAGTCGATGCCATAAAGAACTTGGCGCCCTTGGCCTTGGCCAAGCCAAGACTGTTATGAGTTCCGAGCGAGCCGACCTTCAAGGTTTGGATGGGCATTTCGAGATAATCGATCGGCGACGCCGGAGACGCGAAATGCATGACCACGTCGACGTCGCCAGGTACCCACATGTAGTTCGACACGTCCGCGTTCACGAACGAAAAGCCGTCACGACCAAAGTTGTGCTCGATGTTGCGGGTCTCGCCGGTTACCAAATTGTCGACAGCGACAACCTCGTCACCCCGATCGAGTAACGCATCGCCAAGATGGGACCCGAGAAACCCAGCCCCACCGGTAATAACAACTCTTGCCACTATGAGCGACCAATCCCTTGATAGGTAAATCCGCGGCGACGCACTGCGCCACGGTCAAGGAGGTTACGTGCATCAACAATGTGCTTGTTGGACATAGCTTCGGAGATCTTGTCCAAGTCAATGAACTTGAACTCTTCCCACTCGGTCAAGATCGCGAGCACCTCAGCGCCCTCAGCTGCCGCATACGCGTCACCAACACACTCGACACCCTCGATTGGGCAACCCTCAGCAACCGGGTCGTACGCCTTGACGTTCGCTCCAGCCTCGACCAAACGGCCAACAATCTCGATCGATGGCGAATCACGCATATCGTCGGTCCCGGCCTTGAACGTAAGCCCCAAGACACCAATGTTGACGCCCTCGAGCGAATCCCCCGCTGCCAAGGTGATCTTGTCGACAACGCGATCGAATTGCTGATCGTTGACCTCGATAACGCCCTTCAAGAACGCAAAGTCATAGCCCGCGTCCTCAGCAATGCCAATCATTGCTTTGGTGTCCTTCGGGAAACACGAACCGCCCCAACCCGGACCAGGCTTCAAGAAATGGTGACCAATGCGAGAGTCATAGCCAATACCCATCAACACGTCAGCAACGTCAGCGCCAGCAGCCTCACAAACCGCCGCTACCGCGTTAGCGAACGAGATCTTGGTAGCCAAGAACGCGTTCGCTGCGTACTTGCACGTTTCTGCCGACGCAGGGTCAGTAATCAAGATCGGTGCACGCACACCCAAATACAACGCAGCCACTCGTGACGCTGCACCGCGATCGTCTGCGCCAATGACGACACGATCCGGGTTCAAGAAATCGCCGACCGCTGAACCCTCACGCAAGAACTCCGGGTTCGACACAACATGCACATCAGGACGTTCCATTGCCCGCTCAACGAGAAGCGTCGATCCAACAGGCACGGTCGACTTGTTGACGACAACGGCGCCACGATCCAAGAACGGTGCGATCTCGCGAGCAGCAGCTTCGACGTACGAGAGATCAGCACGGCCATCGGCACCCTGTGGGGTAGGCACGCACAGGTAGATGAACTCGCGGCCCTTAACCGCGTGCTCGGCGCCAAGAACAAAGTCGAGGCGGCCAGCCTTCATGTTCTCCTTGACAATGTCCTCAAGGCCATCCTCGTGAATCGGGATCTCGCCACGCTTCAACATGTCGACCTTCGCCGGATCAATATCGGCGCACATAACGTCATGGCCCAACTGGGCGAAGCATGCGCCCGTGGTCAAACCCACATAACCCGTGCCAACAACCGCGATGCGCGATGTTGATTGGATCTCGGTAACTGCCATTTTGGATGACTCCTCAGCTTTAGCCGCCAGGTATTGGACTACAGGTGACGCCAGCAGGCGGTCTCCCACGAAGAACGATCGTAGGAGTCGACAGCTCGTCGATGACTGGGTCCAATGGCACATCGGTTGTTTGTGGTGCCAAAGTTGAGGGTAAATCGGGTGTGCTTGAAGATGCAAAAGCAGTGTCGGATGTCTCGTCGGTGGTTGGGGTGGCCAAAACGAGCGTCGTGGTGGTCGTGGTGGCCTCCTCAGGGACCTCTACGAGCGCTCCTGCTTCACGAATAACGAGGTCCAATCCCGGTGCAATGTCGGCCTCGGGGCGGGGAAATTGGCGTACTCCGGCGAAATCGTTGCCGATCACCAATCGAAGCGTCTCGCCGGTTCCGGCGGTCAGCACCGGCGGCACTCCCTCCAGGTAGCGCGTCAACAACAAGGCTTCATCGCGGTCGCCTGGATCGAAAATGACTTCGGTACGCGCTGCCTGTTCATCGGTCTCGGTGCGATTCGCGACGAACCCCCGCTCGGCGAGTTGTTCGCTTTGCCGGTCGGCGGTCGAGACGACGTTCACGTCGATGCTCTGGGGACGGACCCCATCGAGGCGACCTTGAAAGCGCGACAAAAGCTGTTGAGCGTCGTCGATCAGCAGTTGCTCGCCCAGGTACTGGCCCTCTTCGGAGAACGAGGCACTCACGGGAACCGTCGAAATTTCCAACGACTCGGTATCGAAATCTGAGAATGCTCCGGCCAGGTTGAGCATGTCGCCAGGGGTCAACTCGGCATCGAGCTGTACCGCTTCGGCACCAGCCTCAATGAACTCGCTAATACGACTGATGTCGGAGCGCCCAATGCTCAACATCTGTTCGAGGGCCAGCACCATGAACTGCTGTTGGCGTTCGATGCGGGCCAGGTCCGGCGATGTGGCTTGGAGTGGCGTCCATACGCCGTCGACCTGCTCCTCGAGATTGCGGGCCCGGACGTAGCTGAGCGCCTGCGTGCCGTCCAACGCCCAACAGCCCGATTCGCGAATTTGGAGTCCGGAGCCGAGATCGCGTGTGGGGTACGGGAAGAAGACAGGAACTCCGCCGACGATGTCGACCACTTCAGCAAACCCGGCGAAGTCAGCAACGACGAAGTGGTTGATGGGGATCGAGTAGTTCGAATCGATCGTCTCGATCAACGCTTCGATTCCACCCACTGCCTGCGTGGCGTTAATGC
>CAZMYN010000167.1:0-2026 GCA_964570495.1 uncultured Acidimicrobiales bacterium
ATATTCTGGTCGCCGGCGTCGGCAATGTGCTCCGAAGCGACGATGCGTTCGGCGTCGAAGTTGCAAACCGTTTGCTCGAGCGCCCACAGAGACCAAACGTGACCGTGGTCGAAACCGGCATTGCCGGGATTCAGCTCGTGTCCGATCTCCAAGATGGCTACGACGCCATCATCGTGATCGACACCGTTGACCGCGAACGGTCGCCAGGCACGGTTATGACCATCGACTACGACGTCATCGATGTGCATGAGCTCGACCACAACGTGAAGTACGACCTGCTCGCCGACATGCACTTGGCCACCCCCGAACGGTCGCTCATGGTGGCCCGGGCATTGGGCGTGCTGCCCCCAATCGTCAAGATGGTCGGAGTGCAACCGGTCGATGTCGACACGATGGCCATTGGGATGTCCGACATCGTTGCCAACGCAGTCGATGTGGCGATCGAAGAGATCGACCGGTGCATCGATTCGCTACAACTCACGGGTTCGACATGACATCCGACGACACGCCAACAGCTGTGTCGGCGACCGAGTCTGTTGCTGCGATGAAGGACCGTTTTGAGTCGATCGACCGCTACTCGGATTCGCTGAGCTGGGCCACCAGTGCCTACCGGCTGGGCATGGCCACCGCCGAACAACCAACCGCTCACCCTCAAGACAACCTGAAAGAGGCGCTCGGCTACTACGAACAGGCAGCTCAGGTTCTCACCGCGCAACGTGCACCGGTTGAACACGCCCGAATTCTGAATGCCGCAGGGTCGGCTCACCGCATGATGGGCGACCCCAGCACCGCAAGCCGCTTGTTCAGCGAAGCGCTCGGCCTGATGTCGGGCAAAGGCGTCGACGTCGAAGAAGCCTCGGTGCTCAACAACCTTGGGCTTGTGCTCACCGAAGGCGGTCGGCTCGACGACGCGGTTGAAGCGTTCACCATGTCGCTCGACATGCTGCCCGGCGACGACGACGAACAAATTCGAACCATGCTGGCCACAAAGCACAACCTTGGTCAGGTGCATCTTGCCCGTGGTGGTGTGGACGGTTGCGAAGCCGCAATCGAGGTTCTCGCCGACGCCTCGACCATCGCTAGGGGCACGGAAGCCTCGATGCACACCGCAATGATCGACCACACGTTGGGCATTGCGTGGAAGGCGAGGGCCGGCTTCGACCCAGCCATGCATGACCGCGACTTGAGCGAAGCGATTACCGCCTTCGAACGGTGCCTGACCGTCTTCACCAGCGTTGGTTTCCCCATGCAACACGCAATAGCGAAACACAACCTTGGCCACGCCCTCGCTGGCCGTGACGACCTCGACTCGATGCGGCGCGCGCTTGCCTACTACGAAGACTCACTCAACATCTTCGACCCCCGATTTCATCAACAACAGTGGCAAGAGGCCTTCGCGAACGCCGAGGCGGTGGAGAAACGACTCGAAGCGGCCGTGCCAGGTGCAACCCGTGCCGACCACATCGCCACACTTGCGGGGTCGATGAGCGATGACGAGCGTCTGATGTTCGTCCGCCAGCGGCTCGTGCAGATGGAGCGCCTGCCCAAGGAGAATCAGCTCGAGCGGCTAACCGCCATGTCGTACGCCATCGTCACCCAGCCCGCTGCGTCGTTCGTCGCGTCGCTTCGCACCATGATCACTGTGCTCATGGAATTGCCCGAGGACCTGCTCGAGTCGGCCTTGGAGTCCCAGCTTGCGGCACATGCAATGCTCGACAATCACGATCAACGAGCAGCCGATTTCATTCTCGATGAAGCGATCAACGCCTTGTTGTTCGGCCCTCAGCGCATCCGAGTGCGAGACATGCTGGAGGACATTGGTTGGGATCGGCCATGAGCAATGTCAACGCTGTATCCGCTGGCGACCCTGCGGCGATTGCCGATCGGTTTATCCAGGCGATCTTGTGGGGCGAACACGTTCTGGTCTGGGAGATGTTGAGCGAGGCCGGGCGCGAGCATGTGCTCGAAGCTGGCGGCCGTCGCGGGCTCGACCCACTCCAGGCACAACGCATCCGTCAGGGCACCA
>CAZMYN010000167.1:2126-4131 GCA_964570495.1 uncultured Acidimicrobiales bacterium
GTTCCTCACCGGCCTAGTCCACGGGCTACGGGTCGATTTCGCAGCTGTGCCATTAGACGATGTGCGTGCTGAGAATCCAGCGATTCAGCCCAAGGATCAAGCCGTCGAGGTGTCATTGCTGTGTCCGGCGACGTTTGGTGAGGAACGCTGGGCCGCTGGCTCGATTCAGCTGTCACGCGTAGACGAAACGTGGCTCATCGATCGGGTGAACCCGTTGGTGAGCCGAAGTGAGTGAGACCCGTCGCTATGAGGTCGCAATGTCGGTAGAGGCACTGGCCTCGGCGTGGGCCCGCACCGAGAACGCTCCCGATGGGGCTGTCGTCGTGGCCGATAGCGAGATCTCGGGTCGCCTTCGAGGTGGAACACCTTGGCATGCCGCTGGCGATGACGCACTCATCATGGCGATGGTGATTCGTCCGTCGGTCGACCCACTGCAGGAAGCGCTTCTCTGGCTGGTGGCTTCGCTTGGTGTCGCCGACGCATTGGAGGACGTTACGGGAGAGGGTCATGCAATCATTTGGCCAGACACGATTACTCCACCCAACAGCGATTCGGTTCGCTCGGCTGTAAATGTCACGGTGCAACTCGGACCTGGCCGGATCGAGCACGCCGTTCTGGCTGTTCGCACTCACTTCGACGGGCTCGAAGTCACAAAGGGCCAGTTGCAGGCCGCACTTGTTCGCCACCTTCTGGCCGCGACCCGTTTGGCCGAGAGCGATGCTCTTGCCCTCCTCGAAACGTTCAACGATCGGTGCGCTGTGATGAATAGACGAGCGCTCGTTTCGCTACTACCGAGAGGCGAGGCCCGCGGACGGGTGACAGCCGTCGACGCGGATGGGTTTCTTGTGCTCGAGTCCTCGACCGGAATGCTCGAACGAATTGCCCCCGCATCACTGCGGGCACTCGAGCTCGTCGACTAACCCAGACGCGCTTACTACATGTAGACAACACCTAGTGACATCGGCTACAGTGCGGGGTGTTAATCGAGCCTGAAGAATCAAGCTTTTGGGGGTGTCGAACATGTTGTTGTGGTGGATAGCGAACGCCCTCATTCTTTTCGTCGTCGTCCCAGTTGTTGTCATCTTGGCCAACCGGGTTATTCGACCCGCTGTCGAGATCCAGGCCTACTCCGACGACATCCTCGAACATGGCGTGAACCTCACCGAGCACCTGGTGCCGGTCCCGGCACTCGTCGATACCGATGCCTCCATTGGCGAGATCACCGGTGAAGCGGTGCGCTACGTGGCCGCCCTGCGACGAATGGTCGGATAAGTGCCTGCTGCAGCAATCGTCTCCATCATCTTGTTCGCCGTTCTCATCCTGGCCATTGCCGCCTACCTGGTGAAGGTGATCCTCATTCTTCGTCACGTAAACGATCAGCTTGGCAAGATCACCTTTGGCGTGCGGGCCATTGCTCACCAGACCAAGCCGGTCAACGAGCTCACCGAATCAATGGGCGCCAACCTTGGCGCAATTTCAGGAGCGCTTGGCGACCTCGTCGCCGACGTCTCGAAAGTCGACGAACCCGCAGCATGACCCGATCGGAGCGTTGAGATGGCACTCGAATTTCGTTGACAGCACGTTGGCCTAACCGACTGTAAGTCGGCCACGACTGCCGAGACCGCAGATGAACTGGTCTCAAAGGTTGCCGAGCATGCTCGCTCTGTGCACGGTGTTGAGCTCAACGACACGTTGATCAATTACGCCCTGACCACGGTCAAAGAGAAGTAGGTCTTATGTCTCTCATCGCTGTGTCTTCTGGTTGGGTCATTGGCTGGGTGCTCTTTCTTATCGTCGTATTGTTAGTCGTGGCGCTTCTGTTGCTCATGATCAAAGGTGCGAAGGACGCTGCGGTCAAGGCCGAGTCCATCGTTGCGGCGTTCAACGAGGCCGAGGGGAACACCGACGGTCTGTGGAACGTCGACGACGTGAACCGCAACATTGTCGACATCACCTCGTCGGCTCGTGCAGCACGTGAATACCTCGAATCTGCCGGAGGCAACTC
>CAZMYN010000167.1:4231-7571 GCA_964570495.1 uncultured Acidimicrobiales bacterium
TCGCTTCATGAAACAGCGAGGCACTTGGCAAAGGTCACCTACGGGGTCCGCGCCGTCGAGACCCAGTGCTCAAGCATTGGCCCGAGTGTGGTCAAGATCAACGAACAGCTGGCCACGATCAACGGTGCTCTCGGGGGAGTAGCGGACCGGGCCGAGGCAATTGCCGACAGCGCCTGATTGGTTTCGAATCCTGAACTAGTCGTAGTCTCCAGTCCAACAAATATCGATAGATGCAGTTGGGGGAATGGATATGGCAGTGATCGGCTCTAATGGGGCGCGTAAGAACAAGAGTAGTTGGGCGGCACTTTTGCTCGCTCTTGCTGTGTTCGCTAGTGCGTGCGGAAGCACAACCGCCGAAGACGCGGTAGCCGCAGTTGATGAAGCAGCAGAGGTAGAACAAGAAGCTACGACTACCACCGAGGCTGAAGCTGCGACCACAACTGAGGCTGAAACGACAACCACCGAAGCGCCCGAAGAAACCACCACAACGGCGGCCCCGGAGCCCACGAGTATCCGACTGGTCTTCGTTCCTGCAACAACCGGGCTCCTCGTGAACGTCGCTCAGGAACAGGGATTCTTTGCCGACAACGGCCTCGATGTCGAGTTGATGCCAGCCACCAACATTTCTGAGATCATCCCGACTCTCGGACAACAGGTCGAAATCTCCCTCGGCACGGCGACCGACCTCATCCGCGCCGGAGATTCGGGACTCGATGTCGTCCAGATCCTCGGAAACACAATCGACACCGAAGACAACCCGTTCGTGCGGGTTATCGTGCCTGCTGATTCTGGCATCGAGAGTGTCGCTGATCTTGCCGGCAGGCGCGTAAGTAGCCCCACGTTGAGCGGTGTTATTAACGTTGCAACCCAGTTCTGGGCGCAACAAGAAGGAATCGATCCATCGTCGATCGAGGGTGTGCAGGTGCCACCGCCCGCAACGGTCGAGCAGTTCACTGCCGGGCAGGTCGACGCTGCTCAGGCGCTCGAGCCATTCGCATCAGCACTCGTTGGGCAAGGCAACGTCTCTATCGGAGATCCGTTCGCATCGATCGGCCTTCCGCTTGCCACCAACTTCTGGATCGCGAACGGCGAGTGGGCCGCAAACAACGCCGAGGCTGTGGCTGCGTTCGAGACATCGCTCGAGCAGGCACAGGCATTCGTCGAGTCCGACGAGGAAGCTGCTCGGGCGGTTCTGCAGGGATTCACCGGTATGCCGGATGCCGTTGCCGCTAGCGCCAGGCTCCCGACCTTCGATCTCGACGTCCGAACCGATGACCTCAACCGTTGGGTAGATGTCTTGGTTTCCCTCAATCAGTTCGAGGGCGAAATCGACGTCGACGAATTAGTCATAGGCGGCTGACCTCCACCACACTCGGTCGGGCATGGAATCTAGCTACGACTGCCAAAGCCTGCGCGCCGAAGTCGGGTCGCTCCGCGGCGAAAGCCGTGTCGTACTCGACGACGTCTCCTTTCATGTTGGTAAGGGCGAGTTTGTCTCGATCATGGGCCGATCGGGTGTTGGAAAGACGACGCTCCTGCGCATTCTCGCCGGTCTGCACGAGCCGTCACCAGGCTCAGCCGTGAGCTTCGCAGGCAAGCCCGTGGCCGGCCCTCCCGAGGGGGTCAGCCTTGTCTTTCAGGACTACACCAGCTCATTGTTGCCATGGCGAAGCGTCGCGAGGAATGTTGAGCTGCCGCTCGAAGACCGCCTGTCGAAGTCAGAACGGCAAACACGGGTCGCCGAAGCGTTAGAGATGGTGGGGCTGGCAGACCGTGCTGACGCTCGACCGTTCGAGCTTTCTGGCGGGATGCAGCAACGGGTGCAGATAGCGAGAGCGCTGGCTTCGCGGCCCGCAGCCTTGCTCATGGACGAGCCATTCGGCGCTCTCGATGCGTTGACAAAGTCCGATCTCGAGGATCAACTGCTCGAGATCTTCGCCACGACAGGTACGACGGTGATATTTGTAACCCACGACATCGAGGAAGCGGTGTACCTGAGCGATCGCGTGCTGGTGCTTGACGGCTCACCGGCCAGCATCGAAGCGGAGATCATCGTCGACTGTGTCAGGCCAAGGAAGCAACTTCAGACTCGCGAGTCGGCGGAGTTCCTTACGGCGCGCCAGCGTGTTCACGAGGTGATCTTTGGAAACAGATAATGGCACTCGCCGCCGGATCTCGATCAACCCGTTGGGAATCTCGGTGCTTGTCGCGGCCGGAGTCATCTGGGAATTGCTCGTACGCTCGAAGGTGGCAGAGATCCAGTTTCTCCCGGCCCCATCGGAGATAACGATTGCTGCGGTGGAGACGTTGTTGGAAGATGAACTTCTTGGACGTCTCGTGCACACCGTGGGCGTCACGCTGCTGGGCTGGAGCATCGCGAGCCTGGTGGGTCTTGGATTGGGCCTACTTCTTGGGCTTTCACCGGTTGCGTATCGCTATTCCATGACGAGCTTTGAAGTGACGCGAGCGATTCCGCCAATCACGCTGGTTCCCGCTGCGCTGCTCATCTTTGGTTTCTCGCTCAGGATGGAATTGGTGCTGGTGATCTTCGGTGGAATCTGGCCTGTGTTGGTCAACACGATTGGCGGTGTTCGGTCTATCTCACCCGAGCTGCGTGACCTTGGGGCGGTGCTCAGACTCTCGCGGCTCGCTGCGATCAGGAAGATCGTGCTTCCCGCAGCGCTCCCATCGGTGGTCGTCGGCTTGCGGCTGGCGCTGTCGTTGTGTCTGGTGCTGGCGATAGTTGCAGAGATGGTCGGCAACCCAGCAGGCCTTGGCAACGGGCTGATCAGCGCCCGGCAAGCGTTGAGGCCTGCGGTGATGTTTGCGTACGTAATTATTACAGGGCTGGTGGGTGTGGCTCTGAATGCCACGCTGCAAGCGGCCGTCAAGCTTGCACTGCCAACGGGCTATGCCGACGAGGAGCCGTCGTGGTGACGCCACGGCGAGAGCAAGTGAAGCTCGGCGCATTGCCAGGCTTGCTGCCGCTTGTCCTCTTACTTGCCGTGTGGGAAGTGAGAGGAAACCCGGATTCACCGTTTTTCCCCGCACCGTCCTCGTGGTGGCCAGCCTTGTTCACACGAGGGCAGGGCGACACGATCTTGCCAGCGATTGTCGACACACTTCGAACCTTCGGGTTGGGGCTTGTGGGCGCCGTGGTTCTTGGTGTCGCTCTCGGGCTCGGAGTAGGTGCATCGAGGCGTGTCGGTCGAGCGGTCGGTCCGACGTTCGAATTCGCTCGTGCGCTGCCGCCTGCTGCGATTGTTCCCGTCGCGACGCTTCTGCTTGGCTTTGACGAAACCATGAAGGTTGTGGTCGTCGTGCTCGCAGCGATGTGGCC
>CAZMYN010000168.1:0-6184 GCA_964570495.1 uncultured Acidimicrobiales bacterium
CACGCTGTCGACCGAAACCCACATTCCGCCCCCTGCCTCGGTGAGCCGTGCGGCCACCGCCGCGCCCTGCATGCCCCCACCGGCATTCTCCCCGACCCCTGCCTCGCCCTCTTTTAAATCTGTGGTTGCTCAGCCGCGTATTTGCGGCACAGCAACCACAGATTTTCGGGGTGGTACTTATCTGGGGCGGGTGGCGGATATTATTTTGGTGTGTCTGAACCACGTCGGCGTCCCGCGCCCGGCCCCACCCCGCGAAGCAACGAGGAACCACCTCTCAGTTTTGTTGTGGATCGTCGAAAGCTGGTCTTTGGCCTGGGCTTTGGCGCAATGGCCGCTGCGGGCACCCGCCACCTGGGCGGAACGCTCGGATCGCGCCCTTCTGAAGTTGTGGCCGGAGCGGTCGAAGAAACTGCCGCTGCTGCGCCAGCACCGGCCCCCATCGACGTTCCCTTCGGTGAAGCTCCCGTAACGACCGAACCCTTCAACGCGCCCATCCTCGACGAGACATTGCGTCTGGCGCCCGGCGACACCGCCGACCTCGTCTTCACCGGAGCACGGGTCATCGATGCCGAGACCGGCTTCGATCGCATTGCGAACGTGGCGGTCAAGGGATCGACGATCGTTGAAATCTCCGACCAGCCAATCTTGGCGAACCGGTCGGTGGCCGTCGACAACCACGTGCTGTCCGCTGGCTTCATCGACATGCTGGGCACGCACGTCAACGGCTACGGCGAATGGTGGAAGGTCGCCGATGGCGTCACGAGCAACATCAACATGCACGGCATCCGCACCGACGCCACCGAGTTCTACAGCGAATGGGAGGCTGCCGGGGTTCCGCTCAACTACGGCGGTGCTACCCACACCTCTCAAGTCCGTGCGAACGCGGCCGGAATCGACATCTTCTCCTCGGCCGATGGCTCGCAGCTGACCAGCATCAGTTCAGCAGTGCAGGAGCAAATCGTCGGCGGTTACTTGGGCATTCATTCCCAACCCGAATACACGCCAGGCGTCAGCGTCGACGAGCTCGCCCTCATGGGCGAGATCGCGTTCGATTTGGGTGTTCCGCTGTGCGTGCACGCACGCTTCAGCGACAACCAGACGCCGGGCCTTCAAGCCGACGCAATGACCGAGCTCATCAGCGTTGCGCGCAACACCGGCTGCCACGTGCACGTCGAGCACCTCAACTCGACCGGCGGCACGGGACGCATGGCCGAGGCGCTCGGCGAGATGCAGGGCGCCATCGATGAGGGCCTGCGAATGACCGCATGCATGTATCCCTACGACTTCTGGGCGACCTACCTCGGCTCGGCACGCTTCATTGATTGGGAGGCCAAGTACGGCATTAGCTACGACAGCCTTCAGGTCGCTGGCACCAACGAGCGGCTCACTGCCGAGACCTTCGCCCAGGCCCAAGACATCAACGCTCTCACCGCGGCCTTTGTCATTCCGCCCGAAGATCTCGATCTCGCGATTCAGGCGCCGTTCATGATGATTGGCTCTGACGCCATTCTCGAACGGCCACACAACAACCATCCCCGCTCGACCGGCGCCTTCGCCCGCACGATCGGCGTGTTTGCTCGCCAGCGCGAAATCATCTCGCTGCCGACCGCAATCGAGATGATCACCCTGCGCCCAGCGAACCTGCTGGCGATCAGCAGCCCGCAAATGGAGCGCAAGGGACGCCTGCAAATTGGCGCCGACGCAGACATCACCGTCTTCGATCCGTTGACCATCATCGACAGATCCACCATCGATAACCCCGCGCAAGAGTCCACCGGGGTGAAGTATGTACTTGTGAATGGAACAGAGGTCCGTAATCCCGACGGCAACGTCACCACCGCGCTCCCCGGACGCGCGATCCGCTCAAACCTCGCATGACCCAACCCGACCCCGGAGGGCGGCGCGATCGGACTGCATGGTTTTTGACGTTGCTCTTCTTTGGCCTGGGCCTGCTGTGGCTCGGAACCTCGTTTGGTGCGTCGAGTTCATCGACCGACAGCGCTAGCGACACAGAAGAAGAAACCGCTGACGAGGCCGGCGACGCTGACGAGGCCGGCGACGCTGAAGACCCCGAGACGAGCGAGGTCCTCGCAGCCCAAGCCGCGCCACCACCACCGGACCGCCAGGATCGATTCACGATCTCGGCGTCGGGCGACATCATTGTTCATGAGCGGGTCGGCGACGCGGCACGCATTGGTGAGAACACCTACAACTTCGACCCGCTGTTCGCTCCGGTTCAAAACCTGATTGCGAGCCGTGACTTCTCGATCTGTCACCTCGAAGTTCCCATCTCGTCGACGAACCAAGACCTTTCCTTTTCGAACGCAGCGTTCCGAGCACCGATGGAGCTGCCAGCAGCGCTAAAGGCCGCCGGTTTCGACAGCTGCTCGGTTGCTTCGAACCACGCGTGGGATTCGGGCGCATCGAGCGTGCAGTCGACGATCGCCCAGCTCAATGCAGTGCAACTCCCCCACGTCGGGATTGCCGACAGTGCCGAGGGTGCGGCCAAGAACTGGCAGTTCAATGTGCTCGGCAACATCATTGGCCACCTCAGTTACACCTTTGGCCATAACAACCCCGACGAGGCAAACGGTGGCGTGCCCGAGTACGCCGTGTCGGTCATCGACGAGGCCGCGATTCTCGCCGACGCCGCGAGCCAGCGTGCAGCCGGAAGCGAGTTCGTGATCGTGAGCTTGCACTGGGGTGACGAGTTCCAGAACGAACTCAACGACCAGCAGGCCGACCTTGGTCCTCGTTTGCTGGCTTCACCCGATATCGATCTGATCATCGGGCATCACGCACACGTTCCTCAGCGGGTCGAAGAAATTAACGGCGAGTACATCGCGTACGGTCTTGGCAACTTGCTCTCAAATCAGAGTGCAAGCGCGCCGGAGTGTCCAACGGCGTGCACGCTCGATAGTCAAGACGGTGTGCTGCTCGACTTTGTAGTCGAGCGTGACGCAAACGGTGCGCTTGTGGTGACCCAGGTTGTGGCCAACCCGACATGGGTTGACGTTGGCGGCACGTGGAAGATCATCAGCACCGACAACCCCCCTGTCGTGGGCGCTGAGCTCGATCCAACAACCTTGGCAGAGTCGGGTCAACGGACGCGTGCCACCCTCGGCGTCCAGTAAGGTCGCAGGGAAACGCGCGCACGATGTGGCTACCGCCACTTTGCGTCACAAAACTCGGGAGCCTGATGTGGCATTTACACCCCAAACTGGCATCCTGGGTACTTCCGCCCGCAAGTGATTTGAGGTCAATTACGCATGTTTGATGTTGGCGACCGCGTTGTCTATCCCCACCATGGGGCAGCCATTGTGACCAAGAAAGAAACACGAAACGATTTCGGCGAGAAGACCGAATGTCTCGTACTCGAAATGGCTCACGGTGAGATGACACTGCGAGTGCCAGTCGACAAGGTCGAAGAAGTCGGAATGCGTTGGCCAATCAGCACCGAGGACGTCGAGGACCTCTTCGAGGTGCTCGAAAAGCGTGGAATCCGCGAGCCGCCAAACTGGAGCCGCCGGTTCAAGAACCACCAGGAAAAGCTCAAGTCAGGCGATGTCTACCAGGTTGCTGAGGTTGTTCGTAACCTTGCGCTTCGTGAAGCCGACAAGGGTCTCTCCGCTGGTGAGAAGTCGCTGTTCACCAAGGCACGCAACGTGCTGGTAAGCGAGCTCAGCTTCGCTCTCGAGATCAGCGAAGAAGAAGCAACCGAGCGCGTCGAAGGCGCATTGACCTGATCTGAGCCTGCGGTGGTAACCAATGGTTACGTTGTCGCCGTCTCTCGGTATTGGCCTTTGTTCTGGCTCCAGGTGTAGAGCCCGGTAAAGAACCACAGCAGACCAAAGACGATCGCTGGTCCCCAAAAGATCCAGGTGAACTGGTCTTGAATGTTGCGGTAGAAGCCGCGCCCAACCGCGAGCGCCAGAATGCTCGTCACGAGTATCTGGCGGCGCGCATCGTATTTCCATTTGCCGAACTCGCCACCGATGAACTCGACCGTCGCGGGAATCGACAGCACCCACACAAGAACGCTGTCCCAGGCTTGTGGCCATGGTGAAATGCCAGCGAACGCGAGACCAAAGACCGCGAGCGAAATCGAATAGAACCACAGGCACCGTCGACAGACATGGCGTCCAGCAACAACCGTGCAGCGTTCGTAGCGATGCGGCCAGTGGTGAGCCAGCTTCAGGGCCTTGTATGCCGTGTCGTATTCGGCGACGGCTTCGGCCTCTTCGGCTCGACGCGCCGCCACCTCGGCAAACGCGGCGTCGACGTCGGCCATGGGTGTGGCCGCTTCGCCAAGCTCGTGGGGTGCCTCTGTCGACATGAGAACCTATCGGCGGCACCCATCTCGAAACTAAGAGGGCTTTCCTCGGATTATCGGGAATGGAACTGGTGCTCTACGCGCTAGCCTTAAAGACGATCCGGGGAGTGGCCTAGTCTGGCTAAGGCGCCTGTTTTGGGAACAGGAGATCGGGAGTTCGAATCTCCCCTCCCCGACACGATCACGAAGTAAACAAAGAACCCTCCGCCATCGAGCGGAGGGTTGTTTGCTTTTTGTACCGGTAAAGGCAATGAACGGTTCTGTGCGTGGCCCCTAGCGGCCGACGACAGCGCTGCAGCTTGGTGTAGCTGCGGGAACTGGCGAGTGCGTTCCCCAGAAGACCTGCGCAACCCACACGGCGCCATCGGCGTCGATATGGACACCAACACCGGTCTGTGTTGCCGCGGTCTCGAGGATGTTGCAACGGTGACCAGGGCTGCTCATAAAGCCAGCGCCATTGGGTGTGTAGAAGAGGCGATTCATCACCGAAGCGACCGACTCACCAGTACCAACCGTCGAGTAGCCGACGTTTTCGTAGGCACGAGTCCACTGAACCGAAGTCGGCAGGCCACGGAAGGCAATGTTGCTGCCGGTAAAGGCTGGCGAGTGATGCCTGATCGAATCGAGCGGCAGAGGCTGCTGGCTCATGACGACAGCCCAGTCACGTGCGTACGCATCGAGATCAGGGTGACGGGTCAGTGCGCCGAGATTCGAAACCTTGGCGCGTTCGACGTTGATCAAACGGAACATCTCGTCGGCGTATTGAACGCTGGCCGACGGACCAGCAACAACGTTCTGTCCACCGCCGCGCTCACACTCGTTGAGCGCGTCTCCGGGCGAGTAGCAGGTGTCGAGTTCGGTGCCGCCAAAGAGCGTGTCGGTGTGCAGCCCACCTTGAAGTGAGTCGCGCTGAGGTCCGCCACGAAGGGTGTCGACGCCAGGTCCGCCACGCAAGGTGTCCTGACCGTTGCCGCCCCAAAGAACGTCGGTGCCCGCTCCGCCAAACAGCGTGTCGGGGCCCTTTCCGCCTTCGAGGTGGTCCGCTCCGTTGAATGCGTAGAGGACGTCGGCGCCGTCGCCTCCGTGGAGGCGATCGTTTCCGTGTCCACCACAGATGGTGTCGTTGCCGCCGCGGCCATAGACGATGTCGTTTCCGCCCAGGGCAACAATGACGTCAGGGCCAGCGGTACCGGTCAGTACGTCAGCACCCGGGGTACCAATAATGTTGGCTACCTGACCAGCGCACAACACCTGAGTTTGAGCAGCTGCAGGGTTCGCACTCGTCAGAAATACCGCCAACAACGCCACGATCGACAAAAGCGCGGTCGGCCGTTTAGCGCCCAAAAGCTGGGCTCGCTGGGGATAGTTGCGAGGGGTCACAAGTAGAACTACGGCATTTACAGCAGGTGAGTTGATGGGAAAATCGACTTACACCCTGAAAATGAGCCATGCGTCACAAAAAGAACAGGTGAAGACCTCAAGGCCGACTCCCAGCCGCCGAACAGGGTCATGTGACGGAAACGAAAATCCATAGGCTGCATCGAGATCTTGCGACGCAGACCGCAGAATTAGTCGACAGCATTGCTGGCCCCACCCTGGGTCGGATGTCGGTGGTTGATCAACTGCTTGACATACGAAATTTGGGACGAGGTCGAGACCTCGGACTTGAATTGACCATCGATGAGATGCTCGAGTCAATCCCGGCTGGACGCCTGGTCAGTTCGGAATGGTGGCTCAGCTGCCTCGCCGAACTCGCCGACCACGCGACATTCCTGGCTGCCGGCTACCCCCCGGTACCCGACCTCGCAGCTGCATAACTCCGACACCAATGGGGCCTGTCCCCATAAACGC
>CAZMYN010000168.1:6284-7546 GCA_964570495.1 uncultured Acidimicrobiales bacterium
ATGGGGCCTGTCCCCATAAACGCGTGTTCATGGGGCCTGTCCCCACTGCGGGCACAAGTGGGGCCGGTTGTAACGTCTGGCCATGAGCGGATCAGACTTCGACAAGGACCGAGCCAAGGCCTTTATGGGCGAGATGGTGGGCATCCTCAACGGCGGAGCGCTGTCGATGATGATCAGCATTGGGCACCGAACAGGACTGTTCGACACGATGGCGAACGGCAACGCCGTATCGAGCGCCGAGCTCGCTGAGCAAACCCAACTCAACGAGCGATATGTTCGCGAGTGGCTCGCCGCGATGACCACCGGCGGCATTGTCGACTACGACCCAGCAGCCAAAACCTACGCATTGCCCGCGGAACACGCGACGCTGGTGACCCGGGCGGGCGGACCGCTCAATATTGCGTCGCGAATGCAATACATCGCTCTCATGGGCAAGGTCGAAGACGACGTCGTCGACGCGTTCACGACGGGCGACGGTGTGCCGTACTCGAAATACCCCGACTTTCAGCGCCTGATGGCCGAGGAAAGCAGCGCACGCCTCGACGTCGCGTTGCTGAGCGACATCATCCCGTCGATTCCCGATGCCGTCGAACGGCTAACGGCGGGCTGTCGATTCGCGGACATTGGCTGCGGGTCGGGTCACGCGCTAATCCTGCTCGCCGAGGCCTTCCCTAATAGTTCCTTCGTCGGCTTTGATTTTTCCGACGAAGGTCTCGACGTTGCCCGTTCCGAAGCAGCGCAGCGCTCGCTCTCGAACGTCGAATTCGTCGCGGGAGACGCAGTGAACATCGACCGACCAGGCGAATTCGACATCATCACCACCTTCGATGCAATCCACGACCAGGCTCACCCAAAGACGGTGCTCGCAAACATCGCGAACGCCCTGTCCCCCAACGGCAGCTATCTGTGCGTTGAACCCAAAGCCAAGACAGCGCTCGAAGAAAACATGCACGAACCCGTGGCCGCGTTCCAATACGCAATCTCGACAATGCACTGCATGAGCGTGTCGATCGCCGGCGGAGGTGAAGGGCTCGGGACTGCGTGGGGAACCGAGCAAACCACCGAGTACTTGACCGATGCGGGCTTCACCCAGATCGAAGCCGTCGATATCAGAGCCGACCGCACCAACTCGTACTTTGTGTGTCACATGCCCTGACCGTCGGCGCGAGTGGGAAGATGGAAGGCTTTTCGCTACCATCATGGAGCTGTCCTTCGGGGATGGTGTAATTGGTAACACAGCTGTTTCTGGTACAGCCATTGGG
>CAZMYN010000169.1:0-7530 GCA_964570495.1 uncultured Acidimicrobiales bacterium
GAGCAGCACCTCATGGTCGCGCCACGTGTACTCCGACGACGTGTGGTGAAGCGTGGCGCCAGAAACGTAGCCGGCACCGTCGACGGCAACGATCGTTCGCGGCGTCGAGTCGGCGAGCCGTTCGACAAGCCTTGCGCCCCACGAGTCCGACACGTCGATGACCGCTGGAGCGACGAACGGTTCATCGAACAACCGGGCCTTGGCTTCGAAGTAGCTCTCCATCGACTCGTGGTAATCGAGGTGGTCCTGGCTGAGGTTCGTAAAGATCGAGACCGCTGGGATGGAGCCGGAGATGCGACCCTGGTCGAGCGCGTGTGACGACACCTCGGCTGCGACGATGCTGCGCCCCGCCTCGTGGTGCTCGCGCAACGAGGCATGGAACTCCGGAGCTGCGAGCGTGGTGAGCGAACCCGTGAGCGTTCCCATCGAGGCAGCGGAGCCACCGCAGGAGTTCACGATGTGGGCGAGCAGCGTAACGATCGAGGTTTTGCCATTGGTGCCGGTGACGGCGACGAGTTGAACGTCGGGGTGTCCGTTGAAGGCCGCCGCGAGTTCCCCCATGGCCGTACGTGCGTCGGTGACGAGTAATTCGGGCACGGCGTCCGTCACGTGCCGTTCGACGAGTACCGCCGCGGCACCCGCCTCGATTGCAGAGCCAACGTGGTCGTGCCCGTCGCTGTTCGATCCGCTGAGCGCGCAGAACAACGCACCGGGGGTGACCGTGCGCGAGTCCTGGGTAATCGAGGTGATCTCCGGCGAGTCGGCCAACGAGGATCGCAGATGCTCAACCCACGGCGCGCGCGTCTGCGCGAGCAGTTCGTCGAGACGAACGCGAGGCTCGGTCATCGATCGTCCAGCGCAGCGGTCGGCGGGATGCGCAAGTGAGCGAGAGCAAAGTTCGAGATCTCCCCAAAGAGCGGCGCGGCGACACGACCACCCGAGGCATCGCCTTCGGGCTCTTCGATCATGACGATGATGGAAAGCTCAGGGTTTCCGGCGGGCAGGTAGCCCGCAAAGCTGGTGAGCAGGTGCACTTCGCCGTCGTCGTCGACGTAGGTGCCGTTCGGTTGCACGATGCGAGCTGTTCCGGTCTTGCCGGCGATCTGGTAGCCGGGCACCGACGCGAGTTCGCCCGTGCCTCCCTCGGTCACCACACCAGCGAGCAGCGAGGTAACTTCGGCGGCGGTTTCCTCAGACACCACACGGCGACCCTCGCGCGGACTGGAGATGGCGAACTCTCCGTCGGCTGCCTGCACGCCCATGACCACGTGCGGTTCGACGAGAACCCCGCCGTTGGCAAAGACGTTGTAGGCCCGCAACATCTGCAGCGGCGTTGCGGCATAGCCATAGCCAATGGCGGCGAAGGGCTTCGACACGCCCGACCATTCGTCGAGCGGGTGGAAGATGCCGGCGGATTCGCCCGGGAAGTCGAGAGCGGTAGAAGTGCCCAGGCCAAACTCGCGCAAGTGATCGTGGAAGGTTTCGTCGTCGATGCGATCGACGAGCAACGCAACACCGACGTTCGAGGAGTTCGCGAGTACCTCTCCGGTGGTCAAGGTGTCTTGGTCGTGGCGCACCGTGTCGGTGAATTCGACGTCGTAGATTTCGAGTTCGTCGGTGACTTGAACGGTCGTCTCGTCGCTGATGAGTCCTTCTTCGAGGAGCGCGCCGATAGCGATTGGCTTGCTGATCGAGCCGGGTTCAACCACCCACGTCACGGCCTTGTTTTCGCCCGCGACTTGGATGATGCCGTCGCTGCCACGGGCAACGGTCGACATCGCGAGCACTTCGCCGGTGGCGGTCTTTGAAACAATGACCGTGCCGGACTTTGCTCCCGACTCAGCAACCGTACGCTCGAGCAGTTTCTCGACTTCGAACTGAACTGTTCGATCGATGGTGAGCACCAGCGAGTCGCCAGCGGTCGGAGAGACGAGCTCGTAGCGGCCGTCGGGAATCGTGACCCCACGAGAGTCGCTGGTCGCCAGACCGCGCTCGACGACGAGCCGTCCTTCTTCACCCGTTAGCACTTCGTCGAATTGTGCTTCGAGGCCCGACAGGCCGTTCCCGTCGATGTCGGTGCGTCCAACAATTCCGCGTGCGACGTTGCCACCTGACGGGGTGAGGCGAGCTTGTTCTTCGATGGCGTAGATACCGGGCAGTTCGAGGTCGAGGACGGCGGCTGCGGTCTCGTCGTCGAGTTGACGGGACATCCACGCGAACTTCACGCCCTCTCCGGCGCTCAGTCGGGTGGTCACGCGTTCTTGGTCGGCGCCGGTAAGCGCCGAGATCGCGGCCGCGGTGCCCTCGGGGTCGATGACCAACCTCGGGTCCGCCCAGATGCTCTGCATAGGGCTCGACACGACAAGTTCGACGCCATTGCGATCGACGATTGCACCACGTTCCGCGGCAAGTGAGGCAGTGCGAATCCGCTGGTTCTCGCCGTGCTCGACGAAGCGTTCGGGATCAAGGACCTGGAGCGACACCAGGCGCCACATCACGAGGGCCCCTGCTGCCAACATTACGAACGCGAGAACCCCCACGCGTCGAGCGGAGAAGCCGCTGCGTGAGGGGGTTCGAATCAGCTCAACAAACGCTGTCGTCACGGTTCGGTCCCCTCTTCAACGCTCGCCTCATCGCTCGCGGGAGCCGCCGGCTCCTCGATGACGGGTTCGTCGAAGAATTGATCGCCGAGGGGCGCTGGCCCAAACGGGTCGCCGGGTGGTGGTAGCGGAATCGCCACCAGCGTCGGGTCGATGCCGGGGAGGTACGAGCGCTCGTCGGGACGGATCATCCCCAAGCGGGTCGAAGCTGTTTCGATGATCCGCTTTGGAGCCTCCAGCTCGATGACGTCGAGGCGCAGTTCTTGATTTCGTTCTCGCTCGACGTTGAGGTCGGCGTTGACGGCATCGAGTTTGACCCTGTTTTGGACAATGAAGGTCTGCACGATCACGGTCCCCAACAACGAGCCGAAAACGACGACAACGGCGATGACTGAAAACACGACATCGCCGGTCCGATCCCGCTCTTGGCCTTTCTTACGACTCATGTGTCCGCCCTGGTGATTGCTCGAAGCCGCGCCGAACGGGCGCGTGGATTGGATGCGATTTCCTCGTCGGAGGGAGTTCGGGCTCCACGAAAGAGCCAACTAAACGGCGACATCGACGGCATTCCGGGCGGCGCGTCACCGTCGATCATCTGACGCATCCGGTCTTTCGTGATGCGATCCTCGCCGGAGTGATACGTGAGCACCATCCCCACACCGCCGGGAGCAAGCCGCTCGATCATGGCATCGAGGGTGTCTCCCAGGATTCCAAGCTCATCGTTGACTTCAATTCGGATGGCTTGGAAGGTTCGTTTCGCGAGATGTCCGGTGCTCTTACGACGAACCGCAGCGGGCATTGCCTCAGAAACGAGTTCGGCCAGGGCCACGGTGCTCTCGATGGGTCGGTTTGCAACAATGGCATCAACAACGCGGCGTGCTTGTCGTTCATCGCCATAGGAGCGCAAGACGTCGAGCAGTTCAGCTGGTGAGTAGGTGTTGACAACATCGGCCGCGGTGAGCGTTGTCGAGGGGTCCATTCGCATGTCGAGCGGACCATCGAGGCGATAACTAAAGCCGCGCTCGGAGGTATCGATTTGTGGCGAGGAGACGCCAAGGTCCATCAAAAAGCCAGATATCGACGTAACACCTGCGCTGTCGAGCACGCTGTTGGCGTTGTCGAAGCGGGTGTGATGAATATTGGCACGGTCGCCAAAGGGAGCGAGCTGTTCGGTAGCCGCGACAATGGCACGCTCGTCTTGATCGACAGCGTGCAACACGAGGCTCGCGTGAGCGCTGAGCACGGAGAACGAATGCCCCGCACCGCCCAACGTCAGGTCGACGAACACGCCGGGACTCAGATTGGACGCGAGATCGGTGATTTCACGAAGCATGACCGGGTCGTGGTCAAAGTTCGGTCCCGGAAGGTCCGAATCGGTGCTTGTGCGTTCCATGATCGACAACACAGCAGGTGCCAGCCTGGCACATTCACGAGCAAAGCAATGCGGTTGACTCGGTCATTAACAGTCCCTCGGTCAGCGGGCGCACGTCAGGATTTCTCCCCTGATCGAGCTGATGGCAAGCGGGCGGAGTAGGGGCCTTCCATCTGCCAACCGAGAGACTGTTAATGAACGAGCCGTGCTCGTGGATGTGTACGTCAGCTGGCCCTCCCAGCTAGTTGATTGTTCCCCCAGCTTTGAACTGTTCTCGGACCACGCTGGCCAGCGCGGGTTTGATCGATTCGTAGGTCGCTCGATCCCATATTTCGATGTGGGAGAACGCTCCGGCAACAATCACGTCGGACTCCAGGTTCGCGATCTCGCGCAACCGTTGGGGAATCGTTATTCGGCCCGCCGAGTCGATATCGATCTCGACGGTTTGTGAGGCTATGGCCAAGCGTGCTTGCGGGTCGGTTTCCCCCTCGCGCACCTGGCCGAGCAACCGGTCGATGGTTTCCTGGAAGGCCTCTTCGGAGTACACGGCCAGGGAATTGTCCTGCTGGGCGAGGAATACCCGTTCGCCCAGCTTCGTACGGAACTTCGCGGGCAGAACGAGTCGATGCTTCGAGTCCAGGGAGTGCTCGTAGTGATTGACGAACATCGTTCCCCTTTCGCGTTCTGGTTTCACCGGTTGTGTGAGGTGCTGCCGTGGTGCCGTACTCCATGTTGAGACACACTATGACACTTCCTCCCACCAAGCAAGCATCTTTGTGTCATTTCGTCAAATTTCTTCAGAAAGTTAGCGAAACCGCCACAAGAGCACGAATCGGACTGTTCCCATTGAGATCAATAAATCATTGGGTTTAACAGCGCTTTTCGGGATGACTGATCGCGAGACTAGTAGCGGTGGCGCGAAGTGGGGCATCACCTTCCACATCTGTAACAAAACCAACACCTGCCCCATCGCTTACGCTGTTCGGGTGTTCAAACCTGAGCGGATCGACGAAAATCCAGCGACTTTTCATGCCCGCGCGTTCGATACCACCCCACTGGATGCGGGTGGGGCGATGTGGGTGCCCTCACTCCAGACCGCAAAAACCCTTGTTCTGGGGAGCTCACAACCCGAAGCAACGGTCGATGCGGCCTACCTCGAACAGGCCAACATCGGAATTGCTCGTCGGCGAAGTGGCGGCGGGGCGGTGTTGGTAAGCCACGACGACATTGTCTGGTTCGACATCATCACCGACCGTACCCACCCACATTGGGACGACGATGTGGTGCGATCATTCGAATGGTTGGGGCTCGCCTGCCAGCGGGCGCTCACCTCTCTCGGGATCGACACCGAAATGCACACCGGCCGACTCATTACGTCCCCATGGTCATCGACTATCTGCTTCGCGGGCATCGGCCCAGGCGAACTCGTCATCGACTCAGGCACCACAACGAGAAAGGTTGTCGGGATCTCGCAACGGCGAACTCGTGACCGCGCTCGATTTCAGGTGGCCATTCTGCGGCGGTGGTCCGGTACGGAGCACGCCTCGATGCTCGCCCTTAGCCCCGCCGAGCGAGTCGAAGCTTCCGCGGCCCTCGATTCGAGTGCTGTTGGCGTGACCGCCTCACCCGATGCGCTACTTACCCACATCGAAACCGAGCTGAATCGCTCTTAGAGGTAGCGCCAGCTCTTGGCCCACTCGAGATATTCGACGAATTGCTCGGGTTCGGGTCTGCCCGCTTCGTCAGCGAAGGCTGTTTCCAAGCGGAACTTCATCCACGAGTCATCGGGAATTGGAAGGTACGGCTTTTGCTTCCACCAGTCGTTTGGCGCATGGGTGCGAGCCAAACGAAGCGCTGTTCGCCACAGGTCCGGGCGCATGGCGAGCGCCGCGGCATTCTTGATCATCCATGACCTGCTGGCCAGCGTGTCCATAGCGGGCAGACTAGCGGGGTGAGATCCCGAGTTGTGCCGATCCTCGAAGTGCACTTGCGGGCAACTAACATGGGGAACTCGGTGTCGTATCGGCGGCGGGCAACAATCGAAGAAACCTGAGGAGTAACGGGTGACGACAACCCCCCAATCAGAAACACGGTCAGAAACCTTTTCAACCCTCTTCGAGACGATCGTCAACAACGTCGAGACCGTGATCCGCGGCAAGCACGACGTTGTACAACTCGCTGTACTCGCCATGGTTTCAGAAGGTCACCTTCTTCTTGAGGACTCCCCCGGGCTCGGCAAGACAACACTTGCCAAGGCACTGTCGCAAACGGTCGGTGGCACGACCGGGCGAATTCAGTTCACACCCGACCTGCTCCCCGCCGATGTCGTCGGCATGTCGATCTGGAATCGCGGAAGTGGCGAATTTGAGTTCCGGCCAGGCGCCGTCTTTGCGAACATCGTCCTCGCCGACGAAATCAACCGAGCGTCACCAAAGACCCAGTCCTCGCTGCTCGAATCAATGGCTGAACGTCAGGTCACGGTCGACCGCACCACCCATCCCCTCGCCAGCCCATTCATGGTCATCGCTACCCAGAATCCGCTCGACCACGAAGGCACCTACCCGTTGCCTGAGAGCCAGCTCGATCGCTTCTTGATGAAGCTCTCGCTCGGCTATCCCGATCGCGCAGCCGAGCTCGAAATTCTCGATCAGCAAGGCGACGGCGGCCCTAATTCCTCGGGCGATGTTGGCGCTGCGGTCACACCCCAAGACGTCATCATGATGACGAACGCTCTCGCGTCGGTCCACGTCGCCCCCGAACTCAAGGGTTACCTGCTCGACATTGCCGAGACCACCCGCTCGCACCCAGGCCTAAAGCTAGGTCTGTCGCCTCGCGCTGTTCTCAGCTTGCAACGAGCGTGCCGTGCACTCGCTGCGGCATCGGGCCGGGCCTTCGTGATCCCCGACGACGTCAAGGCGCTCGCCCGCCCCGTACTCGCCCACCGAGTCATGCTCACTCCTGAGTCTCAGCTCGGCGGCGTGAGCCAAGGAAAGATCATCGATGAGGTCCTGGGGACCGTTCCCGTTCCCAGCATCAGCTAGTGCCCACATCTCGAGGCTGGCTTGCCCTTGCGTTCGGCGCGGTATCGATCGTTGCTGGTCGGCTCTTTGGTCTGGTCGAGCTCTACATTCTCGGAACAGCACTCATTGCTATTGCCGTCATTGCCATGGCGGTTGCGGTGATGCGTCCGCTGCGGGTTGCCGTTGGACGATCCGTCACGCCGCCACGTCTACACGTCGGGTCGGTCGGACGAGTCGAGCTCGCCATCCGCAACGGCCAATCCAAGTCTCCCGTGATGCGCCTGACCGACGCGGTTCAGGGCACCGCCGGAGCGCAGCTGCTCGTGAGCCCTCTCGGTTCCGACGAAGTCACCCGGGCGGCGTATCGCCTTCCGACCGAACGGCGCGGCGTCGTGACCCTCGGGCCGGTGAACTTCGAAGCGACCGACCCCTTTGGCTTGGCCGTGCGACGCTTCACTGCCGAGACCACCGGATCGCTCGTCGTGTACCCAGAAGTAATCCCCATCCCCGCAGCTCCACCGTCGCCAGCGACCGAGCG
>CAZMYN010000170.1:0-7423 GCA_964570495.1 uncultured Acidimicrobiales bacterium
CTCTACAAGGGCTGGTTTTCCGAGACGCTGCCGGTGTGGCGAGCCGAGTATCCCGATCCCATCTCGATGCTGCGAGTCGATTGCGACATCTACTCATCCACCGTCGACATCTTCGACACGGTCGGCGACATGTTGCATCCCGAGTGTGTGATCGTCTTTGACGAGCTCATTGGCTACTACGGATGGCAGCACCACGAGCACAAGGCGTTCATGGAGTTCGTGGAAAAGCGGTCGCTCAACTATGAGTACCTGGCATACGGACTGACCTACACGATCGCCCGATTGAAGCCCTAGAAGGGGCGTCCGCCCGACACCGCGCTAATGCTCGAAACCACGTTCCGAGAAGTTAGGGCGCAAGGACGTTCATTGCCTCGAGGGCATTGCGATGACAGACCGGCCACTGGGTGTTTGGCCGTGTGGCTTCCCACCACACCTTGGTGACCTCGTCTTGGACGTCAGCGGGGACCAAGTGTGGGAGTACGCCGTCATATTGGGGAAAGCCAGCGAGGCGGGCGGCGGCGTTCCAGGTGTTTGGCAGCCACTGGACTCCACCATAGAAACCGTTGCCGGTGTTGATGGCGTGGTTGGTGGTCGATTCGCAGAACAACATTGCGTCGAGGCCCACATCGGTGAGCAGAGGCCACCCAAACTCGTTAACGCCCTGCGGTGCCTGGCTTGCAGGTACAGGAGCTCCGGCTGGAGGCGGTGTCTGGTCGACGGGAACAGTCGTCGTCGTTGGCGGGACGGTCGTCGTTGGTGGCGGCGGGGTTGGCTCGGTCGGCGCTGGCGTAGGTGCCGCTGGAGGGTTGACAGCGTTGCCGTCAAAGTCGATGTCACAGAAGGTGAGATCGTCGCCGTCGTCGGTGTCGCAACGATCCCGGCCGGTTCCGGCGTTGAGGACATCGGCTCCTGCGTCGCCGTCGAGCGCATCGGCTCCGGGGCCACCGAAGATTCGATCGACGCCGTCGTCGCCAGACAAGATGTCGTCGCCTACGCCACCTTGGAGCAGATCGTTTCCGGGGCCACCAGCGATTCTGTCCATGCCGCGAAGGCCACGAACCGTGTCGGGGCCGTTGCCGCCAAAGAGAACGTCGGCTCCAGCGTTTCCAACGACGATGTCGGCTCCGTTTTCGCCGGAAATTCGATCGTTGCCGCCCTGGCCGAGAAGAAGGTCGTCTCCGGTGCCGCCGATGAGTTGGTCGGCTCCCCAACCGCCGCGGCCGCGGTCATTGCCCGCACCGAGTGAGATCTCGTCGTTTCCGGGGCCGCCGGAAATGCGGTCGTTGCCGTCGCCACCGTTGATGATGTCGTTGCCGGGACCACCGCAGATCACGTCGCCAGCACCAGCGCCGGTCAGTACGTCATCTCCGCCGAAACCGAGGATGAAGTCGCGTGTGGTGTTGCCACCAATCAGCACATCAACACCGTCGGTGCCGGTCTGGACTCGGAAGCCTTGAGCTTCGGCGGTTTCGATCGTCAAGCCGAGGCAGAAGGTATCTTCGGGGGCCTGCGCAGCCGAGGCTGCGCCAGCAGTCACTGCGGAAACCAGCACAAAAGCGATTCCGAGGGAGGCGAGTCGAGCGCGTGTTGAAGGCATAGGTTCTTGTTCGTTGTCTGTCTGATTTGGCAGGGCCATTCAGACCTATCGACCATAGCGGTCCGTAACTAAACTGCAACATTCGGCGATATGGCAACCGGCCCTGCGGTTGCTGGGCGTATCACCACTAGGTCGTACGGCCTAGAACGTCCTGAATCCGGCCCAGGATTCCGGTTTCGCGTCGTGGTTCGGCAGCATTCGTCTCCGGTTCGGGAGCCTTTGCTGTCTCCTCGGCGGATCCCGGGTAATGCTCTGGCAGTTTTGGACCCTTGGTGGTGAATACGCCTAGTACTCGGCGCGCCCCGATCCAGACCGGGATCGTCAACGACCACGACAATACCGTCTTGATAACGATGGGTCTGACGATCAGGTCTTCACCCACGGCGAGGCCCAGCAGCAAGATCCAGCTGCCCATAAATGCCAAGAGAAATCCAATGGTGACAGCCGACGCAACGAAGATCGCGAACACTCGTCGTACCCCTACCCAAAACGGCTTGGTGTCGGACCCGCTTTCAAGAGCCTTTACGACCGCAGACACCAGAGCCGCAACCACCAGCAGCTGGCCTTCGGTCTGGAATTCCTCGGTCTGGGCAGAGACCGCATCGAACATCTTGTCGAAAACGGTGGTGCCCCAAATGAGCAGCTTCTGGCTTGGTGTACTCGCCAATCCGAGCTCGACTACGAGGCGGGTGGCCAAGCTCGCAATGACGAGGCAGGCCACGATGACCGCAACCCTCTTTTGGAACTTCGACAAAGCCATTCAAAAACACTAGGTGAGAAAGGCCACGACACAAATAGCGCGCGTCGACGTGGCGCGATTTCTGTCTCGGGCTAGATGCTTCCGACCAGTTGGAGGATGGCTTCGCGCTGCTCGTCGTTGAAGCCGTAGATGAGGTTTGATCCCTGGGTGAGATCAGGTGACATCAGCATCATTTGCGAATTCGCCTGGACACCCAAAGCAGTCCATGTGTTGAAGCTTGGGTCCCACAACATGTCTGGCGTTGAAAGGCCTCCGGATTCAACGAACTGGGTCGCCAACGAAAAGCTGTCTTGGGTTCCGAGGCCTACGACCTGGACGGTGTCAGCGTTGTCTCGAGCAAACTGCTCGACATCGGCGGCTTCGCGCCGACACGTCGGTCAATGCGGAGAGAAGAACCACACGAGGACCGGACGATCGCCATCCACAACCTCGCGCAGAGTCTGGACCGATCCGTCGTCCACACCGAGCACCTCGATGTCGAGCACGTTGTCCGCGCTTTGAAGTCCGGCCTGATTGGCCTCGGCGTTCGCGATTGCTGCGTCGATGTCTGAAGCTGGTGCGCTAGCTGCTTGCGAAGCATCCGTCGACGCTGCGCCCGTTGATGCAACTTCACCGCCGCCGCCACAAGCCGCGAGGGCAAGCGCGAATGCGGGCGCGGCTATCCACGCTGGGGGTTTGAAACTCATACCTATAGTTTGCAGGGAGTTTCACGCCTGCACCGGTCATGGCTGACGAATTTGGACTTCCTTAATCGATTATTAGCTGCGGAAGTCGACAAACTCGGCCACGTCGGCGCGTTCGGTTCGAAGCTCGTTGATGACGTGGTTGGTGTCTTCGTGTCCGAGGGCCATCCCGACGATCACCCTTTGGTCATCGGGGAGCCCGAGGGTCGAATGAATGACGGTTTCGTACTCTCGCCATGCGGCCTGCGGGCAGGTGTGCAGTCCGTGCTCGCGGGCGAGCGTCATCACGTTGGCCATATAGAGGCCAAGGTCGAGCCAGCCGCCGTAGCTCATGGTTTCGTGCATGCTGAACATCAACCCGACCGGGGCACTGAAGAACTCATAGTTCTTTCTCGCCTGGGCGATCATCTTGTCGGTCTCGCCCTTTTCGATCCCGATGAGCCCGTACATGTCCCAGCCGATCTTGCGACGCCGGGCTTTGTAAGGCTCGACGAACTCGCTCGGGTAGTACTTGTCGTCGTGTTCAGAGTTGCCCTCGTCGAACGCTGCCTGCACCGCGTCGACCAGATCATCCTTGGCCTGGCCCTGAAGGACCGTGACATGCCACGGCTGAATGTTCGTTCCTGACGCAGCGCGCGCCGCGTCCTGCAAGATTGTTTCCAGGACCTCCTGGTCGACGGGTTCGTCGGTAAAGGCCCGAATCGAACGACGGCTGGTGATTGCTTCTGTTGCACTCATCGTCATGCGATGAATCTATTGGTCGAGCGTCCCGAGGTGAAGGTCCTGATTCTTCGCAGTCGCATCGGACCAATTCGTGCGCCACACCTCAAGGGACCATGGACCTACCTCGATTGGCTCGCTGCGCGTGAAGCCCGGCTGGGATTCGACGAGCGGTTCGATGAGCTGGTCGTGACTGGGCGCCATAAACCACGGGTAGGCGTAGCGGTCTTTCCCTGATGTGTTGATGACCTTGTGCGGGGTCGAGACGAACCGGCCACCGGACCACACCTCGAGCATGTCGCCGATGTTGATAACGAGCGCGCCGGGTGGGGGTTTGGGTTCAATCCACTCGCCTTCACGGGTGCGAACAAACAGTCCGCCCAACGCATCGGGTTCGAGGATGGTGAGCACGTTGGTGTCTTTGTGCGGGTGAATTCCCATCGCCGAGCCGTCCGAAGGCGGATAGTGCAACAGGGTCATGTTGGTGACCGGGAATTCGAAGCGGTCGAGCATCGACCCGGCAGGCTGGCCGAGGGCATCCTCGAAGATCCCGACCAGTCGGCTCGCAACCCGGTCACAGGCTGCCCAGTAAACCACGGGTAGGCGTAGCGGTCTTTCCCTGATGTGTTGATGACCTTGTGCGGGGTCGAGACGAACCGGCCACCGGACCACACCTCGAGCATGTCGCCGATGTTGATAACGAGCGCGCCGGGTGGGGGTTTGGGTTCAATCCACTCGCCTTCACGGGTGCGAACAAACAGTCCGCCCAACGCATCGGGTTCGAGGATGGTGAGCACGTTGGTGTCTTTGTGCGGGTGAATTCCCATCGCCGAGCCGTCCGAAGGCGGATAGTGCAACAGGGTCATGTTGGTGACCGGGAATTCGAAGCGGTCGAGCATCGACCCGGCAGGCTGGCCGAGGGCATCCTCGAAGATCCCGACCAGTCGGCTCGCAACCCGGTCACAGGCTGCCCAGTATGCACCGACCGCGTTCGGGAGGTTCTGGGGATGATCGGGCCAGCGGTTCGGTCCATAGATCGGCGAGAGCTCACAAATCGGGTCGCTCGCATCGACCTCCCAATGCAGCTTAAACCCCTCGTAGAGATCGGCCTGCTCGTCGCGCTCGGCGCGATTCGGCGTGAAGAAGCCAAGCGGAATGAAGCCGCGGTAGTTGTCGCGGGTGATGGCCTGGCGATGCTTGTCCTCATCACTGACGCTGAACAGTTCAACCACCGCGGACCGAAGCGTGGCTCTCGTCGTCCGATCTACCTCGTGACCAATAATCGAGAAGAAGCCGACCTCTTCGGCCGCTTCAACAATCTGTTCCGCGGCCGACCCCGCCAGAAGATCGATCACCGGAATAGCGCCCACCTTCGCAATAGTGCCAGGCGCCGAGGCCATGAGTAGCGTCGGCCCAGATACGAGCAACGAGGGAGCTGCAATGAAGCGAATCTATGACTTTGGACCTCGAGCTCCTCGATAACGAGTAGCAGCAACTGTCGAGCCGCTAATCGGAATCGCGGGAACCGAGTAGGCGCTATTCGGTGACGAAGTCGATCATCTGCTCGACAGCTCCGACCATCGGAATCTCCAGGTCCTTAAAGCCGGTGACCCTGCCAAGTAGTCGCTTCCAGAAGATTCCGGGTTCGCCGCTCGCGCCGAAGTGTTCCATGACCCCGAGTTTCCAATCGGTGCCCATGGGGATCTCAGGCCAGGCGTCAATGCCTGCGACCTCGGGGCGAATGGTCTGCCACACGTCGACGTAGGGATGGCCAACAATGAGGACGTCGGGGTTGTTGACGCGCTCGGCGATTCTCGTTTCTTTCGAGCCCTCGACGAGATGATCGAGCAAGACCGCGACGCGCCGGCGCGGCTTGGGAGCAAAACGCGAGATTCGCTCGACAAGATCGTCGGCTCCGTCGAGCTGTTCGACAACGACTCCCTCTACTCGAAGATCGTCGCCCCACACCTTCTCGATGAGCTCAGCGTCGTGAAGACCCTCGACCCAGATCCGGCTTGCTCGCGCCATGCGCGCCGGTGTTCTTCCGGGGTCGACCGAGCCCGACGCGGTGAAGGTGACCTCGGGTTCGCGTTCGTGGGCGGTTGGTTGGCGCAGGGTTACGGGATTCCCGTCGACCATGAACGCTCCGGGGCGAGGCGTCAGCTGGTGGTCTCGGCCATGACGATCGCGAATGACGACGAGCGCTGGTTTGAACGACAGGATTGCTCCGACCGTTCCCGACGCACGATGCTCAACGACCACACCCATCTTGGCTGCGAGCGGCGGATAGGTCGCCTTTGTGTGGCGAGGTGCATCAAGGTCGAGTTCGGAAAGAATGCCGTCGCTCACCCGGCCAGACTAGTTGAGCGGTCACGTCACCTCGTGGCGCTACTGGCCGACGAAAGAAACGATCGTCTGGTTCACCAACGCGGGGTCTTCGAGGTGCAGAAAGTGGCCGAGATCGTCGAAGATCACGGCGTCTGAACCCGGAGCAAGGTCATCCACGACTCCCTCGGCGGTCTCCGCTCCAATGCAGCCGTCGTTGCGACCGTGCAGGTAGAGCATTGGTTGTTTGGGGATCGTGTGACGGGCTGCGCTCCATTCGGCAAGTTCCGACGATCGATATTCGGCCTGGAACGATGCGCGGTAATAGCTGAGCGCCGCGACGAGGTGCCCGTCGGGTTGCACGGCGTCGATGAAGTGGCCGATGTCTTGGGTGCCGTCGAACCCCGGTGACCAATCGGCCCAGAGCCCACGGATGAAGGCGTAATCATCGTTCGGGACGACTCGCTCGGAGAAGGATTGCTGAAACACGAACATGTACGACGAGCGGCGCAGCTGCTCATAACCCATCAACGCTTTTGCCATTCGCTCTCCGGGCGGCACCGACATCGACACGACCTTCGACCATCGATCGGGTTCGCGCACCGCGGCCACCCTCGCGGCGCCTGCGCCGAAGTCATGGCCGATGATCACCGCATCGCCGTCGCCGCCAAGCGCTTCGTGAAGACGACACATATCCCGGGCGCGAGCTCCGACCTCGTAGAAACCATCGGAGGCGACGGCTGTTGGGAAGTACCCGCGCGTCCACGGCGCCACCGCCCGAAACCCGGCCGCGGCCAGTTCGGGGAGCAGGTGTCGCCATGTATAGGCCGAGTCCGGAAAGCCGTGCACGCAGATGGCGAGCGGGCCCTCCCCCATTTCAAGCCACTCCATGTGCAGGCCACCGATGTCCATAGACGAACGCTCAATACCCAACGTGGCTCCGATGCTCGGCGATCCCCGAACCCTATGCCAGTCCTACGACTGCACGGAATCGGCTTCGAGCACCGATTTCGTGCCTGGCTCCTAGACCCCGTTTAAGTGCCAGGCCACTTTTTTGCCGTTTCGAGCTCGCAACGGAGAAAAACACCCGGAAATTCGGGCTTCAGGCGCCATAGGTGCCTGGCACCAATAGCGCGGCGAGGAGATGTGAGCGCGATGGAATGGTGACGCGGAGCGAGGAATTCGGCGATTTGGTGCCAGGCACGAAAATGGCGGTTAGGTGCCAGGCACCATGAGGGGCCAGCGGGGGTAAAGAGCTAGCCTCGCGCACGTGATTGGGAGAGTCCTCGGAACTGACGATGCCACGCCGTTGCAGTTCTGGGTGGCGGTAGCTGAAGG
>CAZMYN010000171.1:0-4769 GCA_964570495.1 uncultured Acidimicrobiales bacterium
GTCTTGGAATGCGATGTTTTGAATGGCCACCTGATCGGACTCAACGAGCTGTGTTGAGGTCCATACTTTGGCGCATGTTTCGCACGTGGCCGAGGTGAACACCGCTACGAGCCACGGCGCATCGGGGCGAACGAAGTCGTTTCGGTCGAGCTGCTTGGGCAGCACGTGGTGGATAGTGCGGATCGGTGCATCGGGCGTTTGCCGCTGCACAAAGGCGCCGACGCCGAGCGCTATAAGCGCTACGACGACGACGATGATGATTTCCACGGAGTGCCTGTTTGGCTACTCGGCCGTCTCGAGATCGGCCTGTGGGGGCGGGGGAGGTGGCATTGGGGCGCCCTGCGGCGCAGTCTCTTCAACAGCTTCAACTGTTGCGTCCTGTGGTGCTGGAGCGGGGAGTTCCTCGCCAGCAACTGCGGCGGTCATCGACAGCTCGACAGGCATCTTTACGTCGGCGCCAGAAACCTTCAACAAGCGGTACACCTCATCGCCCGAGATGCTCTCGTGTTCAAGGAGGGCCCGTGCGATCAGGTCAAGGCCGTTGCGGTAGGTGACGAGCAAGTTCTCACAGTCGGTCTCTGCTTGGCGCAGGATCCGACGGATCTCTTCGTCGACGAGACGCTGGGTGTCGGGGGAGTGCGACTTCGATTGCATCATGTCGTCGCCGAGGAAGACCGGTCCGGCGTCGGAGAGTGACATTGGACCGACAGCATCAGACATGCCCCATTCGGTCACCATGCGGCGAGCGATGTTGGTGGCTTGCTGAAGGTCGTTAGATGCGCCCGACGAGGACTCGTTGAACACGAGCGACTCGGCGACACGGCCGCCCATGGCCATAACCATGAGTGCCTCAGCTTCGTCCTTGTCCATCGAGTGACGATCGCCGGTTGGGAGGGTCATCGTGACACCGAGGGCCATGCCCGTCGGGATGATCGTGACCTTATGGACCGGATCATGGTTCTCTTGGACTGCAGCACAAAGGGCGTGGCCGGCCTCGTGGTAGGCGGTGCGCTCTAGCTCTTCTTGGGTTTGGACCATCGATGAACGCTCGATGCCGAGCATCACGCGGTCACGTGCCTGTTCGAAGTGCCTCATGGCGATCTTGTCTTCGCCAGCACGCACGGCGAACAGTGCGGCTTCGTTAACCAGGTTCGCAAGGTCAGCACCGCTCATTCCTGGGGTGCCTCGAGCAACGACGTTGACGTCGACGTCTGCGGTGCGCTTGCCCTTAAGGTGAACGGCGAGAATCGCCTTGCGGTCTTCAAGTTCAGGAAGCGGCACAACGACCTGGCGGTCGAAGCGGCCCGGGCGAAGAAGAGCCGGATCGAGGATGTCAGGACGGTTGGTAGCCGCCATCATGATGATGCCTTCGGAGGCTTCAAAGCCGTCCATTTCGGCGAGCATCTGGTTGAGCGTTTGCTCACGCTCGTCGTGGCCGCCGCCGAGGCCAGCGCCACGCTTACGACCGATCGAGTCGATCTCATCGATGAAGATGATTGCTCGACCCATCTTGCGGGCAGATTCGAAGAGGTCGCGGACACGGCTTGCGCCGACGCCAACGAACATCTCCATGAAGTCCGAGCCGGTGACCGACATGAACGGAACGCCAGCTTCGCCAGCAACCGCACGTGCAATCAGGGTCTTACCGGTTCCGGGAGGGCCAACGAGCAGCATGCCCTTCGGGGTGCGAGCGCCGATTTCGGAGAAGCGGTCCGGGTCCTTCAAGAAGTCGACGACCTCGGTGATCTCACGCTTGACGCCGGCATAGCCAGCAACGTCGTCGAAGGTCGTTCCGGGGCGTTCGGTCGTGTAGGTCTTGGCCTTTGAACGCCCGACCGACATGATTCCGCCCATCTGGCCCTGAGCTCGACGCTGCATCCATGCAAAGAACGCAATGAGCAGAGCAACAGGAAGAAGGAAGATCAGAAGCTGGAGGAACGCACTCTGGGTCGGTGTCGTGAAGGTGCCGTCAATTTCGCGAAGCAGCTCGGCTTCTTCTTCGGGCGCTTCGATCGGGCCGATCGTGCGGAAGGTCGTGCCGGAGTCATCGTTGAGCTCATAGGTGATCTCGCCGGTGTTGTTATTGCGCTCGGCACTGCCGATAGCGCCGTCCTCGAGCAGGGCGAAGTATTCGGTGTAGGACACTTCGTCCGCGGAGGATCGATCGTTGTTGAAGATCGCGAGCAGTGTGAATACCACCAACGCAAAGAGCGCCCACGTTGCGATGCGCGCGCTCTGCGACCGTTCCGGTGGAGTCGACGGTGAAGAGGAAGACATAAAGATAACCCTAGTTCTTTAGAGATCAGATCGGAGATCGAGTCGTGCCTGTTAGGGCTACAACCCATATTCGGCGAAAAGATTCCGGTTTCGCGGTCGACTTCACCCTCCACTTACCTTTGTTTGAACACAAAGAGAACAACAGCAACAACGCCAAATCCGGTGAGGTACTGACGCAACGAGATCGGACTATCGGGTAGCACGCTGGGAATCTCGACCGGCGACGTGTCGCCGTCGGCTTCCAAAATCCTGATCGTGTTCTTTTCGCCGCCGCAGCCGTTGGGGCCGAACAGCGCTGCTGTTCCGGTGTCGGTTTGGTTCGGATTCAGCGGGTCGATGAACAGCGTTGCCGAGTAGGACTCGCCAATTTCGACCAATTGCGGTTTGCCGGTGAGCTCGAAATTGACGTTGCCGTCGAGGGTTCGCATGGTGACGGTGTTGATGTTGGTGCTCCACTCGTCGACGAGCACCCGAGACGCAATGACCTCGCCCTCGACGGTCCACGTTTCGAAGGTCGAATCGATCTCGTCGTCCTGGCACTCTTGAGCGCACCCGCTGAGGATGAGCATCAAAGACAAGAAGGCCGCCGGGCCGAACCGCTTCACGAGTGCAGTCTTGCAAACGCTGCGCTACGAGAGAGAATCGGTACTCCAATCAGGCAACCAAATCTCGTCGTCGCAACGTCGCGATCGCAGCAGCAGCCAGCAGAACAACGATCGTCAGCACGATCGGCACGCCCCACGGCCAGTCGCTCGTCTCTTCGCTGACCACGTCGCGCTCTTGGCACACGGTTGCCCCGTCGCTGTCGGTGATGCAGACCTCGGCGGTGTAGACGCCAGGCGTCCGATAGACGTGGTCGGGAATCGATCGAATGCTCTCGGTCGGCGACGACCCGTCATCGGCAGCGTCAGCGAACGCCAGCGGGCCGAGCTCCTCGACGTCGCCATCGCCCCAATCGATCGTTGCGGTGTGCGTGTCGAGCGCACCATCGTCGGTGATCTCATCGATGGCGATCGTTCCGGTGTCGCCGGTATCGGCCAGCGTGAACTCCGGTGGCGCATTGTCGATAGTGGCGACAAGTTGTTGACAGGTGCTGTCATCGCCGTCATTGACGCACACGTCAACGCTGTAGGTGCCGTTGTCCGCGTACGTGTGTCGTGCGTTGGTCAACTCCCGGTCGCTTCCAATCTCGTACCGGTTGTTAGCTCCATCGCCCCACACAACAGTGACGGTCATGAGATCGGCGGTGCTTTCATCGGAAATGAGAATCTCCGACAAGACACTCGCTCTGCCTTCGACGCCGGTGAACGTGGGGTCAGGAACCTCCACGGTTGGTGCCACGTTGTTGATCGTCACTGCGGTTTCATGGCAGGTGGTGGCGTCGTCATCATCGGTGATGCAGACCGTGGTGACGTAGCTGCCGTTGTCGTCATAGGTATGTACACCCGATGCAACCCCGCCCCGTCGGCGCTGGCTCACGGGCGTCTCGACGTAGGTGACCTCTCGCGCTCGGCTAGCGGACTCGTCGCCGAAGGTGACCTCGGCGGTGTGTTCGTCCAGCGGACCAAAGTCGGTGAATCGAATCCATCCAAGAGCAACCGGTGAACCCTCATCACCCTCAACCTCAAAGGAATCGGTGACCACCGTCGGCGCCACGTTGTTGACCGACACGGTGACCTGGTCACAGTTCGCCGGAACAGCGCCAAGGTCCGCTTCGGTCGTTGGATCCAACGCGTCGTCGTCAACGCAGAGGTTTGCCTCGTAGGTGCCGTCATCGTGGTAGCGATGCTCGGGCCAGCTCACCGAGCCGAATGCTCCAGTCGCCTTGCCAGAGCGTGATGCGTCGGCTTGTTTTACCTCGCCACTATTCGAACGGCTGTCCCCCCAGAAGATGATGGCGTCATGCTGGTCGCCAGTGCCGAGATCATGGAACGAGGTACTGGGCACGCTCAACCAATGACCCTCGTCGACCGCAAGGTCCAATCCACCAAACACGGTGGCGAGTTGGTCGGCGACGACCAGCTCGGTGGTCTCGCACACGGGTGCCTCACCAGACTCCGCTTGGTCATCGTCGATGATGCAAATGGTGACGAGATACGTGCCGTCGTTCGCATAAACGTGGCTCGACTCGAGGGTCCCCGTCGCGCCTTGCGCACTGCCAGGTGGGCCGAAGGGCTGTTGCACTACAACCGCTTCGACGACCGCTCCCTCAGGTGCAGTCACGTCGTCGAGTTCGCCAGCAGCGATGTCGGGATTGGTCCTCCACTCTCCCCAGTCCACGGTTGCGGTGTGGGTATCGAGCGAGCCGAGGTCGTTGAAAGTCGTGTCGCCAAGCGTCACGACGGCGCCCTCTCCGGCGCCTGCGAGCAGCGCAGGGCTGATCGTTGGCGCAGCATTGTCGACGGTCACGGCGAACGAATCGCAGACCTGGGTGTCATCGTCATCGTCGCTCACGCACACGTTCACGATGTATTCGCCGTCGTCGGCGTAGA
>CAZMYN010000171.1:4869-7373 GCA_964570495.1 uncultured Acidimicrobiales bacterium
TGGTGTCGTTGTGGGATCGGTCGGCGGTGTCGTCGCTTGTTTGGGCATCGCTGATGGCTACGGCCAGGTCGCCAATCGATGTGTCGGTGATTGGCTCGGCGTGGGATCGGTCGGCGTCGTCGTCGGCGATCTGGCTCGCCGCGATGCCCGTTTCGGCGCTGTCGTCGTCGGTCGTGTCGCTGGTGTCGTTGTGGGATCGGTCGGCGGTGTTGTCGCCGGTCTGTGCATCGCTAAGCGCTTCGGCTGGGTCAACAGGAGTCTCGATGAAGTCAACTTCAGACCGGTCCATCAGTTCAGACGTGACGTTTGCCGTCGTGAGATCCGAACCATCGCCCCAGTCGACGGTGACCACGTGTGTGTCGCCGGTGCCTAGGTCGATGAATCGTGTTCCATCGAGTTGCACAGCAATGCCCTCGGCGTTCAGAGGCTGGTCCTCCCCGGCGTCGATCACCGGTTCAACGTTTGTGACGTCAACGCGTGTTGAGGTCTCGTCGCTCCCGCCGTCGATCGCGTCGGCGACCGTAACGGTGATGTCGTACGTGCCGTTGTCGGGGAATTGATGTTCGATGCGTGCAGTAGTTGCCGCAGTGCCGATTTCTTCGGCGGTGCGAGTGTGCGTGGTCGTGCTCGAGGTGCCGTCACCCCAGTCGACAGTGATGTCCCACGAGTCCGCACCCCAATCAATGAGGTCGACGTCGGCGACGTAGAGCTGGCCCTCTTCAACGAAGATGGGTCCGTTGGCCTCTACGGCAACCGGGTCGAGTCCGTCGATGCGCTCGACGTTGTCGAAGGTGATGTCGCTGTAACCATCCACCGAAATGACGTTGGACTCGTCCTGTTCGTACGTGCCGTCGAGGGCATCGAACACGAGGGTGTCGGTTCCGCCGCCAAGGTTCACCGTGATCGGCATCGACTCATAGGCGTGCAACCGAACAACATCGTTTGCATCGCCACCGGCAACGCCGATTGCGCTGGCGGTTGTTGTTGCCCGAATGTCGAGGTCGCCTCCTTCGATTCGGTAGCTCAAACCGTTGTCGGCACCGACGTCGATGGTGGTGCCTCGTAGATCTGCTGTCGAGCGTGCGGTGAACGTGCCACCCGACGCGCTGGTCAGCGACCCGTTCAAGGTGAGAGCTCGGTCGCTCTCGAGGAAGAAGCCGCCCGAATTGGTCGAGACGTCCGCGTTCAGGCCGCGGCCACTGAGCTGACGAATGGTGATCGGCGCAGTGTTCTCGCCAATGCCCTCATCGGCCTCGACCGTGATCGCGTTGGCCACAAGTGCCGCGTCGGCCGCGGTGCCGTTGGGGACTCCGTCCACGCCGAGCACGCCGAGGATCAACGATGGGTCTGAACGTCGGTTGACGATGACACCGTCGGGCGTCTCCACGTTGATGGTCGAGCCGGTGACGACATCGCCAAGGAGCGTCGAGCCGCCCCGGGCCGAGTTGACCAAGTTGATCGTGCCGCCCGGGCTCGAGATCTGTGAATCCGCATACAGAATCGCTGGAAGGCCGCGACTTGCCGCCGAAAGACTCGGGATCTTGAGAGCGTCAGGCACTGATCCGACCAGGTCGTTGAAGTTGTCAGGGAGCGTGTTTTCGAGCGCCAACTCAATGACGGGCAACAGTCCCCTCACAATGAGTTCGTCCGTCGAGCACGGAATGTTGGCCGGGTCGATATCGCAGACTCCGGGAATGCGGAACGTGGGAATTGGTGGCGTTGTCCAACACTCGCCGTCCTGAACGAAGCCGAGGCAACTCTCGGGTACCACTTCACCGGGCGTTCCAGGGATTGGTGGTGTGGTCCAGCAATGACCGCCTTGGAAGAAGCCGAGGCCCAGGTTGCATAGGTATTCGCCGGTGAAAATGTTGAAGGTCTCCGCACCGGGGATGCCAGGGATTGGCGGTGTGGCCCAGCAGACCCCATCGATCTCGACGACAATGCAGAATTCTGGCGTTATCACGCCGGGAATTCCGGGGATTGGAGGAATCGTCACGCCGCCAAGCGCGAGGTCAAACAAGTCCGTCGCGTTGGGGAGGTAGTCGAGGTAGTCGTCGATCTCGTCGATCACGTCGGCAATGTCGTGCATCCAATCGGGCACCGGGGCGCCGAGCGCGTCGATCATGCGGATCGCGGCGGCGAGGTTGCTTAGCCCGACCGGGGTTGCGAGCACGCCGGGAAGGTGTTCGACACCGGGAGGCACACGTCCTCCCGAAAGCAGATCGACCAGCTCGATCAGATCGACCAGGGTCTCCTCGTTGCTGCCGCCGCGAGAAAGTGAGTCGGCAATGCCGTCGCTCACGATGTCCTCGAAAGACAGATTGCGGAGATCGTTGACGTTGATCGGCGAACCCTCGGTGATGTCGGCCACCAGGGCATCGATCTCCGCGGCCGGTGCTTGGTCGCCAGCTTGCAGCGTCAGGTCCGCGCCGCCGAGGCTGATGCGTCCCATCGTGACCACCGAGAAGAAGGTCTCGAACTTCACCTCTTCGCCAGGTCCCTGG
>CAZMYN010000172.1:0-7328 GCA_964570495.1 uncultured Acidimicrobiales bacterium
GTTCTGTAACGTGCGGGCGATGCCTCGTCGGGTGGCCTGGCTGGTGTCGAGTCCTATCATCGAGTCGCCCTCGAACAAGATCTCAGCAGTGGTTTGCGTGACCATGCCCGAGATCATGTTGAAGAAGGTTGTCTTGCCCGCGCCGTTCGGACCGATGACGCCGACGATCTCGCCCTCGTCGACATGGAAGTTGAGATCCTTCAACGCATGGAGGCCGCCGAAGGTGACGCTGAGATCTTTGATTTCGAGAAGTCGTTCGCTCATACCGGCGATGCCTCCGATGCGGCTTCGCCGTCGGCGTCTTCTTCGCCCGAATCGACTTCACCCTTGAGCCAGGCATCTTGGAGGAACTCGTCTTGGTGAAGTTCGCGGCTGCGACGAGCGTTGGGAACGAGGCCCTCGGGGCGCTGCAACATCATCCAGATCAGTAGCGCGCCGTAGATGAGGAGTTTGAACTCGCTGAACTCGGCCAGCAGACCTGGCTGGCGGGGGCCACCGAGTACGCCGATCAGCACGACCGAACCAACGATGACGCCCATGATGTTGCCGATACCGCCGACGATCACGACGACCAAGATGATGATCGAGACGAGGATCAGGAAGCTGCTTGGGAAGATCGATCCGACCTTGGCCGAGAAGATTGCTCCGGAGAACGAGGCGAGGACCGCGCCGACAACAAAGGCCATCAGCTTCACGTTCACCGTGTTGATGCCCATTGCCTCGGCGACGCTTTCGTCTTCGCGGACAGCCATCCATGCACGACCGAGGCGCGATCGTTCGAGGCGCCACGACGCGTAGATCGAGATCGCTGCGAAGACCATCACGAGGTAGAAGACCGATCGAGGGTCGGTGCCCGACACAGATCCGATTGGGCCGAAGTCAGCGGCCGCAATGTTGATGATGCCTTGCGCCCCGTTGAAGTAGCCGGCAAGCCAGTCCGAGAGGAATAGCAAGCGGATGATCTCGCCGAACCCGAGTGTCACGATGGCCAGGTAGTCGCCGCGCATACGGATAACCGGTGCGCCGATGAACAGGCCAACGAGGCCGGCGATGACGACGGTGATCGCCAACGAGATCAGCCAGCCGAACGGGCCGTCCAAGGTCGGCAGCCAGTCAGGCCAGGACTCGCCCGGCCGGGCTGCGGTGAGCACAGCTGTGGTGTAACCGCCGACGGCGAAGAAGGCCACGTAGCCAAGGTCGAGGATGCCAGCGAGACCAACAACGATGTTGAGGCCAAGAGCGAGCAGCAAGAAGATACCCACGTTGGCGAGCAGCTCCTGGGTGATGCGGCCGGTGAAGAACGGAAGGACGAACAACGCGAGCGTCGAGATGCCGATGAGCAGGGCCGTCTTGCGAGTGCGCTCCGGACCGGTCGTTGCTGCGTAGTCGGCCTTGGCCTTGGCCACTCGTCCACGGCCCAAGAGCACGACGGCGCCAGCGATGAGGGCGAGAACGATTGCGCCTGCGATGGTAAGGCCGCCGCGTGGGGCATAGATGAAGTCGACCACGCCATCAAAGACCGAATCGACGCGAGGTCGGGGCGTGTCGCCTTCGCCAAAGAACTCCGACAGCCGTCCCGGATCGGCGATCGATTCGCCAACACCGCCAACAACGTCGTCGATGAAGGTCTCGAAGATTGAAACGCCGATCACCGTAAGGACCATGGCGACGACCGCTCGGCGAATCTTCGGCCCGAGCAGGTGAAGGCCTGCGCCGAGGGCGCCGAGCAGCGCGCCGAACACAATCCAGAACCAGCTACCGAACGCCGAACCCCGGTTAAAGGTGGCGAGGACGAACAGCTCGTCGTTCCAGTTGACGAGTGGGTCTCGCAGGTCGAAGTTCTCGAGCAACAGCACGAAGATGCCCATCCAAAGCCCACCGAGCGCCCCGACCGCGGCGCCCGCAACGATGTCGCGAGCTCCACGCTTGGGTGCCGCCATGCCTTCGAGGACGGTCTCGTTGCCAACGACCCAACCAAGGACGGGGATGTAGAGCACGAGCGAGAGGAAGCCGAGCGAGAACACGCCGTCGATGATCGGGCGATCGTCGAGCCCGACGGGCATGCCGGTGAGCGCAACGAATACGAGTCCGAGTCCGAGGATGTTGCCCATGCGGCCAACGCGACGCCAGTCGAGGTCGAAGGCGCCCTTAGACACCGCTTCGGCGGGCATTGCGGAAGGATCGAGTGCGATGCTCATGCCCGGTCATCCGATGAGAGTCGTTCACCGAACAGGCCGGTCGGCTTGATCAGCAGCACCAGGATCAGCAGAACGAACACGACAGCGTCTCGCAGCTGCGACGCACCGTTGATGCCGATGGGTTCGAGCAGGATCAGCGGAGCGAGCGCCTCGGCGCTGCCCAGCGATACGCCGCCAGCCATTGCGCCGCCCAAGTTTCCAACGCCGCCGACGACCGCTGCGGTGAAGGCCTTGATGCCGGGGAGGAAGCCGGTGGTGGCGATGACCGAACGGAACAGCAAGCCCCACAAGATTCCCGCGACTCCAGCCATTGCTCCGCCAACAGCGAAGGTGGTGACGATCGTGCGGTTCACGTCGATGCCCATGAGCGCCGCGATCTCACGGTCTTCAGCAACCGCACGCATTGCCTTGCCGGTTTTGGTGCGTTCGACGAAGGTCCACAGCCCGGCCATGGCGAGTGCGGCGACGACGAGGACCAAGATGCGTACGCCCTCGACTTGGAACGTCAAAATGTTGTAGCGATCCGAGAGGTAGTCGGGGAGCTGTGGGTAGCTCTTTGCTCCCGGCGAGAAGAGGACGATGACGGCGTTCTGGATGAAGAACGACACGCCAATCGAGGTGATGAGCGGGATGAGGCGGGGGGAGCCACGTAGCGGGCGGTAGGCGACTTTCTCCATGGCGACTGCAGCGAGCGTCGACACGAGTACCGCAATGAGCACCGAGACGATGACCGAGAAGAGGAAGGCATCTTCCCAGAGGCCGGCCTGTTCGAACTTGGTGCTGGTGATGAAGCCCGAGAATGCGCCGAGCATAAAGACTTCGCCGTGTGCGAAGTTGATGAAGCCGAGTACGCCGTAGACCATCGAGTAGCCGAGGGCAATCAGGCCGTACATGGCGCCCTGGCTAAGGCCGGTGACAACCAGACCCTTGACCTGATCTGATGTCAGGCCGGTGGCGTCGGGGTTGATTGCTTGGGCGAGTGGGTTTTGCGCATCGATCTGTTGCCACACGAAGGCAAAGGACCCGAAGGCAATGAGGCCTAGCAAGAAGATACGCAGACCCAGCAGAAACCAGTCGACGTTTGTTCGTTGCGCACCTTTAACTCGAACGGCGGCAGTCACAAGTTCGTCCTTTCAGGGCAGTCGTTGTTGGGCAGTGCACACGCTTATAGAAGGTGCTTCCCCCTGTTCCAACACGAGAACAATGACAGTGGCCCCGCCCAAAGAATGGGCGGAGCCACTGCATCAATCAAATCGGAGCAATCTCTCGCTCCGGCGCCAGATGTTTACTCCGGTGCGAATTCGAAGGTGACGTTGTTCAGGCCAGCGTCAACATCGGTGTAGTCGGTGTGCTCGACGATGGTGATCTTCTGTGAACCACAGTCGCCGAACTCGTCGCAGTTGATCGTGCCGATGAGGCCCGAGTAGTTGCTGACAGCGTTGAGCGAGTCACGAACGCCTTGGCGGTCGATCTCGAGGTCGCCGTCTGCGTTGACGAACGATGCTGCATCGATTGCGTCGAGGAGCAGTGCGGCTGCGTCGTAGCTGTGACCCCAGAACGGAGCGCTTGGTGCTTCGCCGTTTGTTTCTTCGTAGGTCGCAAGCACCTGTGCTGCGGTCTGACCGGTGCTCTGGTTGGTGTTCTCACCAAAGCGGGTGTCTGGACCGGAGAAGTGGATTCCCTGGCTCTGTTCGAGTGCGAGGAAGTCGGTGTTCAAGCTGGCATCAGCAGAAAGAAGCGTGACGTCTTCGAGACCGGAGACCGAACGGACCTGGTCGGCGAGGAAGTCGCTCTCTGGCTGGAACAGTGGGAAGAACAGGCCCTCAGGGGAACCTGCCGCGATCTCGGTCAGGACGGGGACCATGTCGGTGTCGCCCTTAGCAATAGCGGTGATAGCGGTGAACTCGCCACCGAGTGCCTCAAATGCGGTACCGAATGCGTCGGAAAGACCGAAGGTGTACGGATCGCCATCGTGGATTGCAGCAGCGCTGGTCAGTCCAAGAACGTTGAATGCGTAGTCAGCCATTGCCTGACCCTGGAACAGGTCGTTGTGAGCCGTGCGGTAGTAACCGGCTGCCCAGCCTTCGCCGACGTTGCCTTGCTGATCAGAGGTCAGGGTTGGCGAGGTGTTCGATCCGGAGATGAGAACGAGGCCAGCGTCGCCGAGAAGTGGCGATGCAGCTGCTGCTGCGCCCGAGCACGAGGTTCCAATAACGCCGACGATCTGGGTGTCAGCGATGATCTGGCTTGCTGCAGCCTGGCCACCATCAGCTGAGCAGAGGTCGTCGAGACCGGCTCCACTGGTGACCGAGAAGCCTTTGATGTCGCCGTAGTCGGCAACGGCCTGCTCGATGCCACGCTGGTTAGGAATTCCGAGGAATGCCACGTCGCCGGTGATTGCGTTGAGCGAGCGGATCTGGACGTCGGTGCCGGCTTCGACGACCACGGTTCCAAGAGAGCCGTCACCGAGATGCTCGGCTCCTTCTTCCATGGCTTCGCCGTCGTCTTCCATGGCTTCTTCGCCATCGTCGCCGGTCACTGTCTCAGTGGCGCTGTCAATTGTCGATCCACATGCAACAGCGAAAAGCGCCAGCGCCGCAAACATGCCAAGGATCTTGAAGAGTTTCTTCACGTTGGCCCCTCCCAGGGATTTAATATCGGCGAGAGGAATTGTCCCCACGCGCGGTCAATTTCGTCAACGTAGCAAGGATTTTTCAACCGTCATATTCGCGCGGAGCTTCGTGGGACGATCGCTGGATGGATCGCAATCGTTCAGTGGAACGCGGACTCCACGTAGGATTCCAGGCGTGATTGCGGTCCGCTCTTCCTCGCCAGACGACACGAGCGCGCTCGCTGTTGGCCTCGCCGCGGATGCTCAACCTGGCGATCTGCTTGTGCTCATTGGCGACCTCGGCGCTGGAAAAACCGCGTTTTCGAAGGCGTATGGTGCGGCGCTTGGAGTGCAAGAGACCATGACGAGCCCCACGTTTACGCTCGCCCGGGAGTACCAGGGTCGCCTCACGCTGCATCACCTCGATGTGTACCGGCTCGAAATGATGGCCGAGGTCCTCGATCTGGATTTGCCCGAGCTCTTGAATTCGAGAGGTGTGGTGCTGATCGAGTGGGGAGACGCCATTTTGCCGATGCTTCCGCAGGACTTTCTTGAAGTGCGGTTTTCCTTCGGTGAGGGTGATGACGACCGCGAAATCACGCTGCGCCCGGTGGGCGAGCGCTGGTGTGGGCGTCTCGATGAGCTTGCGGCCTTGGGCGAGCGAACGGGTGAGAGCGGATGCTGATCCTCGGAATTGAGACCGCAACGGCGCAGGTCGGTGTCGCTATCGGCGGCGAAGAGGGCGTGCTCGCGTCGGCGCATTCGGCGCGCGATCGACGCCACGCCGAGAGCCTGGCGCCGCAGATCGAGTTCGTGTGTAGTCAGGCGCGCATCGGGCTCGACGAGATCGGGTGTGTTGCGGTCGATGTTGGACCGGGGCTCTACACGGGGCTGCGGGTCGGGCTTGCCTCGGCTATGGCTTCGGCGCAGGGTCTTGGCGTTCCCATGATTGGTGTACCAAGCCTCGACCTTGTCGCATACGCCGTCGGCCATTCCCGGCGAGACATCGTGTCGTGCTTCGATGCCCGCCGCGGCGAGGTATTTTCGGCTCGCTACCGGTTTGGCGCCAGCGGAATGGAGCGCACGGGTGAGCCTCAGGTGTCGACACCCGAGGAGTTAGCAGCCGAGCTGTCGACAGGTGCTGAGACGCTTCTGGTAGGTGACGGGGTGACGCGCTACGGCGACGTCTTTGAGGACATCGACAACGTGCGGTTCGCCGGCGAGGGGTTGCAGTATCCGTCCGCCCGGTCGCTGGTCGAAATTGCTCGGCCAATCGCCGAGCGCGAGGAGTTCGTTGCGCCCTCCGAGCTCAAGCCTTTGTATTTGCGGCTGCCCGATGCCGAGATCAATTGGAAGACCCGGGACAGTGCCTGAGGTCGCCATTTCGGTCAGGCGGGCCGAATTGCGCGACATTCGTGACATCCGAAATATCGATGCCCTCGTGTATCGGACTCCCTGGTCCGAGCGGCTGACCATCCAGGAAGTCAGAGGATCCAATCGGGTTCACTTCGTCGCCGAGCGCCAGCACACAGTTGTTGGTCATGGTGCTATCGCGTTCCTCGCGAACACCGCGCATGTGACGACGATTGCGGTTCATCCGAACTCTCAGCGCACCGGGGTCGGCCGGGGACTTATGGCCGAACTCTTCGCAGCGGCCGAGGCGGGCCATTGTCGAGAGGTCACTCTCGAAGTACGCGAAACCAACAGCGTCGCGATCGCGTTCTACAAAACTCTCGGACTGACTCGCGCTGGCATCCGCACTGGCTACTACGCCGACACCGGCGAAGACGCCTTGATCATGTCCACCGCTTCTACGGTGCCTGACTCCTAACTCCCCTCAGGTGCCTGGCACCCTTTTTCGTTTTTGATGCAGCGATCGCGGCGGAATCGCTACATCTGCCGGTCGAATTCACCAATTCGGTGCCAGGCCACTTTTGCTGCTTTTTGGCCCCTCGATCGTTGATAAATCAGGGTTTGGATTTTCCGTAGCTCGCGCTTGCACCACCAAAACGCCTTTTTGGTGCCAGGTACCAAATGGGGGGTTAGGAGTCAGGCACGAAAGTGGTGTTCGTGCAGGTGAGCGCGGCGTAGAGTTCGAGCATGGCGAGCCGGTCGATTCGAAGCCAGTGGACGAACGCAATCATCTTCGCAGCCACGGCTGGTCTGTGGTTCGTGCTGAATCGGACCAATGGTGGGGGAGGGTCGATCGTCGTTCCGATCGTCCTGCTCATCATCGCCGTCATCTCAAGTCCGATCTTCAAGAGGACGTCGGTGTCCCACGACGCGGCGCTCGCAGCGGGCGATGACGTCGTGATCTACCACCGGCCCGGTTGCACGTACTGCATCCGGATGAAGGCCGCGCTCGGGCCGCTCGGGAAACAAGCGACGTGGGTCGACATTTGGGAAGACGACGATGCTGCGGAGTTTGTTCGCTCGGTCAATGGGGGGAACGAGACGGTTCCCACGGTCATGATCAGCGGCAGACCGAATACCAATCCGTCACCCGGAACGGTGAGGGC
>CAZMYN010000173.1:0-7322 GCA_964570495.1 uncultured Acidimicrobiales bacterium
CAACGTGGCTGCCACGGTCTTGACGAGCAAGGTCTTTGCGACGCCGGGTACGCCTTCGAGCAGCACGTGACCGTCGGCTAGTAGAGCAGCCAGAAAGCCAGCCAGCACACCTTGTTGGCCAACGACGACCTTGCCCACCTCGGAGCGAACACCGTCGACGACGGCGGCGCGGACTCCCGGGTCAGCTGCGACGGGAGGTTGAGCGAGGGGTTGTTGGGTTACTTGTGCTTGTGGCGTAGCCACCGGTGGTGGCGTAGCCACCGGTGATTGGGGAGCCACCGGTGGCGGGCCGGGGTGTGGCGGGGGTTGGGCGGGTGATGTCGGTGGCCCTGGAACTCCGCCCGGCGGAGAGGGCACACCGTCCTGTGGATCCATGTCTGTCATTGGGAACTCCCTTTCAGGTGAGACGGTGTTTGCTCGCTCCCTTGGAACGAGGCGAGGCCGCGATGTTCGATGCGGTTGCGTGTTTCAGCGAGGTCTTGGGCGAGCTCGACGAGGGCGTCATCGCTCTCGGGCGCCGGGCCGTCGAGGAGTTGCTCGAGTGCAGCACGTTGTTCCCCGCCTCCGGCGAGCGCGGTCGAGATGTCCTTGGCGGAGGCGTCCGAGGGCATGCCCGCCCGCCTCGTCAAGTTCTTGCGCAGGCTCTGCCGCATAATGTCGGCGCTTCGCTCGTTGGGCTTTTCGGCGCGCCGGTAGAGGCGTCCGAGCGCGTCGACGAAACTCGAGCTGGGCAGGTCGATGGGAACCTCTTCCTCAACCGGTGAACCCAGACGGCGCGATTTCGCAATGGCGAACAAGACCACTGCAGCGACCAAGCCAATCAGGAACGCAATCACCGAAGGAGGGAGCAGATCGAAGAGGCCACCGTCTCCTGAGCCACCCTGGTTCGCGGGGTCGCCACGCGAGCCGTCGCTCGAACCCTCCGCCGCGTTTTCGTTGGCTCCGTCGAGGTCGAACTGCCCGTTCTCGCGCTCGATAAAGCGAATCGGCGCTTCGGGCAAGAATCCAACGCGAGGTGCTTCGTCGATTCGGATGGAGCGGGCGAAGAGCGCAGCGTTGTCGGCCTCGCCCAAGGAACCGTTGAAGAAGGGCTCGAGTGTCGCGATCCGAACGATCTGGCCGTTGCCGACGGTGGTCGCCGCAATGAGCGCCTCGGACTGCTCACCAAAGCACGAGTTCGCGTTCTGCGCCTCGATCGGCTCATAGGACATCGGCGCCACGTTGTTGATACCGGCGTATTCGCCGATCGTGCATGTGCCGGGCCCGACGAGTGAACCTTCGGGCAGGTTCTCGAAGTCGCCGGTCCCGCCCGGTCCGCCAGGAACATCTTGTTCGGTGATCAAGATTCCGCCGTCGCCCACCCAACGCAAAAGCGGCTCCCAGGATTCGATGATCGTGATCTCGCCGTCATTGTCTTGGTCGTCATCGGGCTCGGTGCCGTCGTTGTTTGGTTCGACTGGAAGATCGTCGACGTCGAAGAAGTTGTTTTGGTCGATCGACAAGATGGCAATGTCGATGTCCTCGCTCGGCACGTAAACGTCGAGCTCAGTGCTGCCGCCGGCCTCCTCGACAAAGAGTCGTGCCGCGAGTAACCCTTGTGGACCCGAGCCGCGTGGATCGGCGCGCCCACCGAGATTTGTCGAGTTCTGGCTGGAGACGGCAAGCAAGACCAGCAGCAATCCAACTCCGATGAGTACACCCCACACCAGTGGCGAGGCCCGACCCGATTTTGAGGCGGCGACGGTGCTGGTCACTTCGCACCAACCAGTTCGAGCCTGTTCAAGAGACGCTCGACGTGGGCCAGGTCTTCGCGCCCAACGGCGAGGTCGCTGTAGAAGGCCCGCTCGAACGCTTCGGACGCGGGCAGGTAGTCCTCGAGAATTTCTGGACGCCGCTCGCCCACCGCTGCGGCGAAGTAGCCCGTTGTGGCACCGGCGACCTCGCGAGCGATTCCCCGGTCAATGATCTGAACCACCGACAATCGAAAGCCCGCAATGACGGCGTTACGCCAGTCTGACTCGGACATAAAGCGATCGAGGAGCGCCTTGAGTTCGGCTGGCTCGACGACCTCATCAAACACGATTCGTGCGGTTGTGTCCCTCTCGCTGCGTTCCTTGGGCCGCCGGCCCTTGATTGCGCGGTAGATGGCAAACCCGAGAAGGGCGACAGCCCCGATCAGCAGCAGAATGGCGATGACCATCCCGGCCGAACCGCCCACTCCCCCGAGGGCGCCAAACAACCCCGCGAGGAAGTCGCCGATCTCCTCAAATACGCGTCCGACAGCTTCTTGGACTCGACCCGGCTCTTCGGGGAGGAACTCGTCGCGAGACAAGATCTCATCGGCGAGGTCGTTGGCGTCGTCGTTCGTAACTTCAGCCACCGCTGGCCTCGATCCGCGGTGAGGTGAAGAGTTCGTCGACCGCCATTGTTAGGTCGATTCCTTCGCGCCGCACCCGTACGTCGAGGTACAGCACGATTGAGGCTGACGCCACAAACGCGAGGGCGATGACCCCGGACGCGACTTCAAAGAGTCCTGACACAATCCACTCGGGGATCGCCTCGCTTAGACCGAATTGGCCAAGGATGATCGACGGAGACGACCGAATCGCAAGTCGGAGCACGATCGCCCCAAGTCCGGTCACGATGAACGTCCACAGCACATGGCCCAGCCGCGATGTCACAAATTTCGTGCTGCGGCGAATGGCCTCGATCGGCCCGGCACCCTCGGCACCCATGAGCGGCGCGACCAGCGCAAAGAAGGCGCCGAGAATTAGCGCGAGAACACCGAGTGTCAGCGGTGCGCTCAACACTTGGGCCACCTTGGTGATCGCCCACGCGACCGCGACGCCCGGCAATCGTTTTGCGGTGTTGATGGCAAGGGTCTTCAGCTCAGGGTTTCGGCCTGCGAACCAGCCAGCGACGATCTCGCCATAGATGGTCGCTGTCAAAAAGAGCGCGAAGGATTCGAGACTGAGGCGCACCAACGTGGCACCGATCTCGTCGGGGTTGAAAATGTTGTCGACCAGAACGTCGAGCAACCGGTCCAGACGCGCCCCGCGCAGGTCGGCGCCGGGAGCCAAGAGGGCGAGTCCACGTGCTGGCAGGAACAAAAGAGCTGCGATGCCGAGAAAGAGCCACGGCCGAATCCGCAGCAGGGTGATCGCCTCATCGAATATCGCAAGGGGCGTTCGGGCCACCAATGGTGGCAGTTGTTCTGCGCTCGGGACGTCGTGTCGCCCCGTCGCCCCACTGGATTCTGCGCCGATCACTGCGCCATTCTTAGTCGGTGACGGACGAAATCTCACAGATAGGTCAATTCCCTGGAGCTGAAGGCTTCGGTGCCGACCGCTACGGCGAGAGCTTCGCTGACGTATACGACGAGTGGTACGACGACGTGTCCGATGCCGAGGCGACCGCTGCTTTTGTGACCGATTTCGGAGCCGGGCAACGGGTACTCGAATTGGGAGTGGGCACGGGACGTCTCTCGACAGCACTGTCGACCGCGGGGCATCACGTCGTCGGAATCGACGCGTCGCAGGCAATGCTCGATCGTTTTCGACCTGGCGACGACTCACGAGCGGTCGGTGCGGACATGGCCTGCCTGCCTTTTTCGGCCGATGCCTTCGACCTTGTTCTCGTCGCCACCAACACGTTGCTGAATCTACACACCGAGCAAGGTCAAGATTCGTGCATGGCCGAGTGCCGTCGCGTGCTACGTCTCGGGGGCCGCCTGGTGGTCGAGGCGATGATCCCTGGCGAACCCGACCCGACGCTCGATCGCCTCGTCACGACCAAGGAGCTCAGCGTCGACACCGCGATTCTCACCGCGACACTTCGCGATCCAACTACCCAACAGATCACCGGTCAGCACATCGAAATCTCGAACGCCGGCATACGTATGAGGCCCTGGAAGATCCGCTATCTCACCATCGAACAACTCGACTCGCTCGCAGCAAAGCACAACTTCCGGCTCGGCCAACGATCGTCTGACTGGTCCGGGTCGCCGGTCTTGGCAGACAGCTCGAACGCCGTAAGCGTCTTCGTTGCGGTCTGATGAACTGCGATTCGACCCACGAACGCAGCGCTGCTGGCTCTGTAGCCTGAATCGATGGCTGCAATCACCGTTGAGACCGAGCTCGACGCCTCCCCAGAAGTCGTGTGGTCCGACATTCAAAATCTGTCGAGCCACGTGGAATGGATGCACGACGCCGAGTCGATCTGGTTCACATCCGATGAACGCTCTGGCGTTGGTACAACGTTCGAGTGCGAAACCAAGATCGGCCCGATTCAGCTAACCGACGTCATGGAAATCACCGATTGGGTCGAAGCCGAGACGATCGGCGTGCGCCACTCGGGAATTGTCACCGGCGAAGGCGCCTTTTTGCTCTCTTCTCTGGAGAACGGCCGCACGCTGTTTCGCTGGGAGGAAGAGCTGTCGTTTCCGTGGTGGCTCGGCGGACCCGTTACCGAGCCGATTGGTTCAATCATCCTGAAGCTCGTGTGGAAGCGAAATCTGCAATTGCTGGCAAAGCGCTTCCAGGACGGCAAAGCAGTCGCTATCTAGAACAGCGGACTCATCCACGTCGTGGCCGCGGCGAACGTGGCACCGAACAGGACCAGGCCGATCGCAACGACAAGCACTAGTCGTTTGCTGCCCGCTCCGAGGATTGGGCCTTCTCCCGGGTTCATCCCAAAGAAGATCGCTCCGAGCAACAGGCCGACCAGGAAGCCGCCGAGATGGCCTCCGAGGCTTACGCCTGCGCGGAAGCTAAAGAACCCGTTGAGCAGAACCAGGAAGCCAATGTTCGAATCCAGTAGCGCTATGCCGCGGCTGCGGTTGAGTACTACGAGGACAGCCATCAGTCCAAAGACTGCTCCCGAGGCGCCAACGACCGGAGTCGTTGGTGAGATCAGCACCGCACCGAAAGAGCCGCCGACGAGCGCTGCCATGTAGGTGGCCAGGTACTCCTTCCAACCGAGTTTTTGTTCGAGTTCTCGACCGAATCGCCACAGCAGGTACATGTTGAAACCAATGTGGATCAGACCGTCGTGTAGGAATCCGCCGCTGATGATCCGCCACAGCTCAAATTCCTCGGCGATGAGAGGGCCGAACGTCGAGTATTCGAGGGCTTCGCGGCCAATGTTCGTTGCCGTCGCGCCGAAGAACACGATCGTCACGACGAAGACGGCAACGTTGAGCCCAACCAGGGCTTTGGTGACGTAGAACTCATCTCCGGGCAACGAGCGAGCCGAGTAGACCTTCTGCTTGTTGGATTTGCGGCACTCCGGGCAATGCACGCCGACCGATGCCTGAGCTGCGCATTCGCCACAAACAAGGCGATCGCAGCGCTGGCAGGTCACGCCAGTTTCTCGGTCGGAGTGCCGGTAACACACTTCTGCGACCGGCTCTGCACCGGTTGGCTCGATAGCGCTCATATCAATATCAAGCGCAGACACTACTGCGAACATTCCCATCTTGGACCGACGCACCGCTACCGTTCCGGAATGGCAGCAAATTCAACTAGCAATGCGCTCGTGCCGATCGAGCAGCACGCATTGCTTTCAGATCAGCGCACGGCCGCACTCGTGGACGCCAACGGGCGCATCACCTGGTTGTGCGCTCCCCGCCTCGACGACGCTGCCGTGTTCGCCGAAATACTCGACACGCCGGCTGCCGGCTATTTCTCGGTTTCTGCAACGGATGGTGTGCCGGCGACATCACAGCGCTACGTCGGAAACACGATGATCGTCGAGACATCCTGGCCCGATTTCACCGTGACGGACTACCTCGATATCTCCGAGGAAATTGCCGCAACGCCCGCTGGTCGATCCGACCTCATCCGACATCTTCACGGATCCGGGGCTGCCACGATCGAGTTCGCGCCTCGCCTCGACTTTGGCCGGGCGGCTACCTCGCTCGTGGCGTTGGAGTCGGGCCTGCGGGTGCAGGGGGCGGACTTTGAGGCAGCGCTGCACTCCCTCGGTGTCACGTGGGAAATCACCAGTCATGGCGACCATCAGACGGCAACCGCCGACGTCGACCTCTCGCACGGAGCAGTGACCCTTGAGCTGCGTCTTGGAACGTCCGGTGTTGAGCCCGGCGAAGCCGAGCAGACGCGGCGTGACCGCACCGCGCGCTTTTGGTCAGATTGGGTCGACGCGCTCGACTTGCCGAGCGTCGAGACCGACTTTGTGCGCCGGAGCGCACTCACGCTCAAGGCGCTGGTGTACGGCCCGACCGGCGCGATCGCTGCCGCAGCGACAACGAGCCTCCCCGAACACATCGGCGGAGAACGCAACTGGGACTACCGGTATTGCTGGCTGCGCGACGGGGCAATGACGGCAGCAGCCCTGGTGCGTCTTGGCAGCAACGCTGAAGGCCTGGCGTTCCTCGACTGGACGGCCGATGTGCTCGACCGAGCCGGAGGCCAAACCGAAAACCTCAAGCCCCTCTACACCCTCGACGGCGGTTCGCTCGCGCCCGAAACCGAGATCGCAGCGCTTCGCGGGTACGGCGGATCTCAACCGGTACGAACCGGGAACGCCGCCGACGCCCAAATCCAGCTCGACGTCTTTGGACCCGTGGTCGATCTGGCTCAGCTCCTCGTCGACCACGGTGCCCAACTCTCCGATCGTCAGTGGGCACTGGTCGAAGCGATGGTCGAGGCGGTGTCGGTGCGCTGGACCGAGGCCGACCAAGGCATCTGGGAGGTTCGCTCTGCTCCTCGTCACCATGTGTATTCCAAGGTGATGTGTTGGCTGACGGTCGACCGGGCAATGTCGATTGGTGAGTCTCGGGGCTCGATCAACCCGGGGTGGCTGGCACTTCGCGACGAGATCGCCGCCGACGTTCTCGCCCACGGTTGGTCAGACGAGGTCGACTCCTTCACCACGGCCTACGAAGGCACCGACCTCGATGCGTCGGTGCTGATGATCGGACTGAGCGGCCTGCTCGACGCACAGAACCCGCAGTTTGCCTCGACGGTTCGAGCGGTCGCCGATCAGCTCCAAATCGGACCGACCGTGTACCGCTATCACCACGAGGACGGCCTGACCGGCACCGAAGGCGGCTTCCATCTCATGACGTCGTGGATGGTCGATTCATTGGCTTTGCTCGGCAAAGTCGACGAAGCAACGAGCTTGCTCCGCGGCATCATCGCGACCGCCGGTCCGACGGGACTACTCACCGAGGAGTTCGATCCCGAGACACAAACCGCCCTCGGCAATTTCCCCCAGGCCTACAGCCACCTCGGCGTCATCAACAACGCGATCCGCCTGAGCTGATTGGTGCCTGGCACCAAAAGGGTGGTTTGGTGCCAGGC
>CAZMYN010000174.1:0-7303 GCA_964570495.1 uncultured Acidimicrobiales bacterium
CGACCCGACAGTGGCGATCCGGTGAAGATCCTCGTCGGCGACCCCGACGCACCCGACGGCTCGCCTGCTCACAAGGGCAGCTATGAGTTGGCGTGGGAGGTCTTTGGTGGCACGGTCAACGACAAGGGCTTCAAACTGATCGATCCACACATCAACCTCATCTACGGCGACTCGATCACCCCCGAGCGCTGCGAGGCAATTTGCAGCGGGTTGGCAGCCAAGGGCTTTGTGCCGAAGAACATTTTCGGGATCGGCAGCTACACCTACCAATACAACACCCGTGACACGTTCGGGTTTGCGATGAAAGCCACCGCTGGGGTCGTTGATGGCGAACTGCGCGAAATCTTCAAGGACCCAATCACCGACGACGGAACAAAGCGTTCGGCACGTGGCCTCTTGGCCGTCGCTCGTGACTCGAACGGAACGCTGACGCTCGAAGAGCAAACCACGTGGGATCGGGTCAAGGACTGCGAGTTTGAGCCTGTCTTTGCTGACGGCACACTGCTTCGTGATGAAAAGCTGGCCGACATTCGAGCACGGTTGCGGGCGTGATGATCGAACATGACCTGACACCTGCACGGGTGCTCGTGACGGGCTCGGTGCGTTGGGCCGACGGCGAGATGATCGAGCAAGCACTCACCGAGTTGCACGCTCGACACCCCGAGGGATCGTTCCGTGTGCTGACCGGCATGGCCGAGGGTGCTGATGAGTTCGCTCGCCGTTGGGCCGCACAGAACGATGTTCCGTGCATGGCCCACGAGCTCGACGTGGGCGAATACCCACGCCCGATGCACAACTACAACGAGCAGTTGCTTGCCTGGAACCCCGACCTTGTGCTCGCGTTCAAAGACAACTTCGACCTCGAATGGCAGTCGCAGCTGTGCTTTGCGGGGACCGAGCACATGTGTCGCATCGCAGCACAGGCTGGGGTCCCCGTGCTGCTCAACGACACGGCATGGCTGACGACCGAGGAAGCGCCAGAGAGTCCGAAGCCGCAAGCGCATCGCACGCGTTGGGGCGACACGATCATCACCGTCGAACTCGGCGACATCACGACCCAGGAGGTCGACGTGATCGTCAACGCTGCGAACTCGTCGCTGCTCGGTGGCGGAGGTGTCGATGGCGCGATCCATCGAGCGGCAGGACCCGACCTACTCGACGCATGCCGCGACGTCGTTGCTCGCCAGGGAGGTTGCTCGACCGGCGAAGCGGTCATCACGCGGGCGGGAAATCTCGCGGCCAACCATGTCGTGCACACCGTCGGCCCGGTGTGGAACGGAGAGGCCCCCGATTACCACGAGCTACTACTCGCTCGTTGCTACACCGAATCGCTCGAACTTGCTTCCGATGCTGGAGCGAACTCGATTGCCTTCCCCAACATCTCCACCGGGGTCTATGGTTTCCCCCTTGACCGAGCCGCAACGACGGCCAGGTCAGCAGTCAAAGCATGGCTCGCCGAAACCGAGCACAACATCACCGACGTTCGCTTCGTGTGCTTCAACGACGACAACTTCGAGTTGTATGCAGCAGATACCGGGTTTAGCGAGCTCGGTGCTCTGTCCCCAGACCCGCAGTGATGAAGACTGCGGTCGCTGCCGACTCGACGTTCGCTGTGTGCCAGGTCCCCGGTTCGTTTATTGCGTACTCCCCCGCTTGCAGGGTCGTGGTGACCTCGTTGCCGTCGATCTCTTGAATGAGCTCGATCGAGCCATCGACGCACAGCACGACCTCAGAACCCTTGGGGTGCATTTCCCAGACGTCCCAATCGTCGGAAAACTCGTGCATGGAAACGAGGCGGCCTTCGGCGCCGTCAGCGCCGTTGCGCTCGCCGTAGCCCATGTACCAATCCATCTCGCCGGTGAACCGTGGCTGGACGACCGCTGTTGCGCCCAGACCCAGGTGGATGGGGTTGTCGCTGAGACGTGGAATGTCACTCATGTTCGGAACCTTAGGTCACCGAAAATTGCGAGACATGCTCGGTACGGCAACGTGGAACTCGACGAGCTTGTCGGCAATCACGTTGATGACACCCTCGACGAGTTCGACCTTGCCTCGCACGATCAGCGCCGTAGATGAAAGCGCCACCTGCTTGTGACGTTGCCAGCACCCCTTCGACACGATCACGTTGACCAGGCCGTCTTCGTCTTCAAGATTGAGGAACGTGGTTCCCGATGCGGTAGCTGGACGTTGTCGGTGGGTAACCACACCGGCCACCAGGACCCGATCACCCGAGGTCTGCTCAGGTAGCGCCGACGACCGCAGAACTCCGAATCGATCGAGGTCGCTGCGAAAGAACCGAGTGGGATGACCATCGGGGGCAACACCGGTAGCCCACAGGTTCGCGAGCGCGATCTCCCGGTCGCTCATACCCGGCAGCTGCGGAGCGTCGGCGCCGGTGATGATGCCGGGCAACCGAGCATCCGATGCTTGAACCGCCGCTCCCGCCTCCCACAGGGCCGAACGTCGATCACCGAACGCGCCCGCAGTAGCAAGTGCCTCGAGCACTTCGATCGAACAACCCGTACGCCGCTTCACGTCTTCGATCGAGTGCCACGGCCGGCCCTCGTCGAGCTTGCGTGCCAATTCCTCACCCACATGGCGCACCGACCCCAACCCAAGGCGAACCGCCGGACCACCGGCCCCCCACTCGGAATGATGCACGCCAGCCCCCTGACGAAAAGCGGGCTCGTCGGGCAGACCGTTCGCCCATTCGAGCGTGGCACCTGCACCCGAGGAATTGATGTCGGGGGTGAGCACCTCGACCCCATGACGGCGGGCATCACCGACGAGGGTGTGGGGCGAATAAAAGCCCATTGGCTGTGCGTTGAGCAACGCCGCGCAGAACGCTGCCGGGAAGTACCGCTTGAGCCACGACGACGCATACACCAAGTAGGCAAACGACACCGAGTGACTCTCGGGAAACCCATAGTTGGCGAACGCCACCAACTTCTCCCAGATCTCATCGGCGACATCATCGACGATTCCTCGCTCGGCCATCCCCGAATACAACCGGACTTTCAAATCTTCCATGCGCTTGCGGCTGCGCTTGGACCCCATTGCTTGGCGCAACTGGTCGGCATCAGACGGTGAGAAGCCCGCAACGTCGATCGACATCTGCATGAGTTGCTCTTGAAAGAGCGGGATGCCGAGCGTCTTCGAAAGCGACTTCTCGAGCAACGGATGCAGATAGGTGACCGGCTCTTTGCCACTGCGCCGCCGAATGTAGGGATGAACCGACCCACCCTGAATTGGACCCGGGCGAATCAACGCGATCTCGACGACCAGGTCGTAGAACGTGCGCGGCTTGAGCCGCGGCAGCGTCGCCATCTGGGCTCGGGATTCGATCTGGAAGACCCCGATCGTGTCGGCCCGGCACAACATGTCATAGACCTCGGGGTCTTGGGGCATTGTTGCCATGTCGAGCTCGACCTCGTGTACCTCGGCAATGAAATCGATCGCGTAGTGAATGGCCGACAACATGCCAAGGCCCAACAGATCAAACTTGACCAACCCGGTTCGTGCACAGTCTTCTTTGTCCCACTGAAGAACACTGCGGTTCTCCATACGTGCCCACTCGACCGGACACACCTCGACCACCGGCCGATCACAGATGACCATCCCGCCAGAATGAACGCCGAGGTGTCGAGGGCTATGTTCGAGGTCGCTTGCCAGTTCGGCCACGTCGATCGGAAACACATCGAGCTGGCTACCGAGGCTGGCCCAACCGTCGAGTTTCTTTGAGAAGGCGTCTTGTTGGCCGGTCGCATAGCCGAGCGCCTTGGCCATATCGCGTACGGCCGACTTCGAGCGATAGGTGATCACGTTCGCTACCTGGGCTGCGTGTTCACGCCCGTAGCGGTTGTAGACGTACTGAATGACCTCTTCTCGACGGTCGGATTCGATGTCGATGTCGATGTCGGGTGGACCATCGCGTTCGGGGGAAAGGAACCGTTCGAACAACAATCCAAGCGCTACCGCGTCGGCGTTGGTGATACCGAGCGCGTAACAGACAGCAGAGTTCGCAGCCGACCCTCGACCCTGGCACAAGATGTTGGCCTTTCCACAGAACTCGACGATGTCGGCAACGATCAGGAAGTAACCCGGAAAGCCAAGATCATCGATCATGTCGAGCTCGCGATCGATCTGGGCGTAGGCCCCGGGTACCCGCTCGCTCGACTCAGAGCCATATCGCCGGCGCGCCCCTTGGCGGGTCAGTTCGCGCAGCCACGACATCTCGTCGTGATCATCGGGGCACGGATAGGGCGGCAGGTTCGGGGCCACCAGTTGCAGATCGAACGCGCACGCCTCAGCCAATTCGACCGATGCCTCGATCACACCCGGGTAGCGTTCGAAGCGCGCTGCCTGCTCGTCACCCGAACGCAGATGCGCAACCGACGCTGCAGGCAACCAGCCGTCGTGTTCGTCGAGCGAGCGTCGATGGCCAACCGCTGCTAACGCTGTTGCCAGCTTGCGATGGGCAAGGTTGGCAAAGCGGACGTCGTTGGTCGCCACAACCCGGAGATCGTGTTCGAGGCCCAGCCGTGCGAGCACATCGTTACGCGTCGAGCAGACGGGTGTGGCGTGGTCCCACAACTCGACGGCCAGGTTCGCCCGACCGAATCGCTCGACCAGCGCATCGAGCGCACGTTTCGCGGCCTGGGGGCCGTCGGCTTCGAGGGCTCGATTGAGAGGACCTCGCTGAGTGCCCGTGAGCACGATCCATTGGTTGTTTGCCAATTCGCTCAACCGGTCGAGGCTGTAGCGCGGCGCACCCTTCTCCCCCGCCATCTGCCCTTCGCTGATAGCGCGTCCCAACCGGGCGTACCCTTGTGGTCCACGAGCCAACACGACCAGGTCGCCGGCCTGTCCAATGGACTCTGAGCGCAGGTCGTGCGGATCGGTGAGGCTGAGCTCAGCCCCGAACACCGTCGCCAACCCATACGCCCGGGCTGCCTCAGCAAAGCGGACCACGCCATAGAAGCCATTGCGGTCGGTGATGGCCAAAGCCGAAAGTCCAAGGCGAACCGCTTCCTCCACCAAGGCCTCGGGGTCAGATGCCCCGTCGAGGAAGCTGAAGTTCGAGTGACAGTGAAGCTCGGCATACGGCAACAAATTTGAAGACTGAGTAACGACTGGCGTTACTGAGTCTTCAAATTTGGGGGGTGCGTCGGGGGCGCGACCGGACAGAGTCTTCTCTAACTCAGACCACGGAACCGACGGATTATTGAAGCCCATAAGGAGTCGCGACATTATCGAACACATGTTCGTTATTCAAGACCGCTACGGTTCGATTCAATCTCTCGGAACGCTGGCAAATACGGACTAACCAACTTGCCATCAGAACCATGGCACTGGTCTGACAACGGGCGATGACGCCCTTCAGCTAGCTGTTACTGCGGCGGGCGGTAACGACTGCTCTCACGCTTCTTTTGCAGTTCAGCTTGGATTCGCAGATGCTCTTCCCAACGGGCGCTGTGGCGATCGGGGGCATCGACCTCGGCCTCTGCGCCACCCTCGCCCTGCAAATCGTCGAACTCCGGTCGCTTCTCACGCTCGGTCGGGTCGACAACGCCGCTCGCGATGAGTTCGGTTTGCGCTTCAAGTTCGTCGAGTCGCTCCTGAGCCGCGGCTAGTCGAGTGCGAATGTCGTTGTGGACTACTTCGCTCTCGACCGCTGCCCGAGAAACCTCGTCCACGGTCGCACGTCTCTCGAGCTCGGCTCGAACTTCAGCTGTCTCAACATCGAAGTCCGCCCGTAACTCGTCTCCCACACTGGCCGCGTACTCGGCGCGATCCTCGACCTTCTCGACATTCACCTGCGCCTCGCGAGCAAGCTCGGCGGCCGCATGAACTTCATCGGCGAGCTCATCGATCTCGCGGGCCCGCATTTCCTTCGCAGCTTCCAACGCCTCGGCAAGCTCTTCCACTTGCCGCTTGGACTCACTAATCGCAGCCGACACCCCAGTTACGTCCCGGGACACCTCGATCATCTGAGAGTCCAACTGCGTGACCAGTCGCTCCTCGACTTGCTCGGCGGTCACTTGTGCGTCACGAGCACGCTCGCCAGCTGCACGAACCTCTTCGGCTAGCTCACCCAACTCCGAGTGAGAGTCGCTCACCGACGCAACGTCCAAAGCCACCGTCTCCACATCTTCGACAACCGCTGCAAGCTCGGCGACTAGCCGATCCTCGATCCTCTCCGCGGCCGTCTGCGCTTCACGAGCCACCGCAGTAGCTGCACGAACCTCGTCAACAAGCTCAGTAACCTCATGCTCCCTCATTTCCTTTGCATCCACGAGCTTCGCCGCAAGCTCTGCGACCTCCCGACTCGAATCGGTCGCTGCCGTCGAAACTAGAGAAACGTCGGTCGCGATCGTCGCCAAAGCGTCGGTTGAGGCCGCGATTTCTCTAGACACGTCCGCGATCTCCGAATCCAAACGCTCTTCGGTCGCTCCAACGAGCTCCGCGACGGCCCGCACGTCATCGGAAATACCCGAAGCCAATGCGTCAACGGCCTCTACACGCGAGTCGATCTCGTCAACACGCCGACCCTGAACCACCAGATCGTCAGACACCGCCGCAATGTCGGCATCTAACCGGGCAACCAACCGCTCCTCGACTTGCCCGGCTGCATCCTCGGCTGCCCGAGCACGCTCCGAAGCCACACGCACCTCATCTGCGAACTCAGCAAACTCCCGAGCACGCACCTCCTTCGCCTCCGCGAACTCCTCAACCTCACGGCTCTTCGCAGCCGCCAACTCCGCTACGAGCTCTTCAACCTCGCGTTTGGACTCAACTACCGAACCCGACACACCAGCAACATCGTCAGACACCGAAGCAATCTCGTCAGACAGGCGCTCCTCGGTCTTTCCAACAGCGTCTTGCACCTTTCGAGCACGCTCAGCAACCGCGTGAACCTCGTCGGCGAGTTCATCGATCTCGCGGGCCCGCATTTCCTTCGCCTCTGACAGCGCGCCAGCGAGCTCTTCAACCTCGCGTTTGGACTCACGTACCGAAGCCGACACACCAGCAACATCGTCAGACACCGAAGCAATCTCGTCAGACACCGTCGCGGCAAGATCTTCGATCTCACGGCTCGTGTCCTGCATCGCAGCCGAGACTCCAGCAACATCTGCCGCCACAACCGCCATGTCTTCAGTCGCCAAGGCAACATCGTCAGACACCGCGGCGATCTCCTTCGAGACCCCAGCCATGTCTGAAGTCACCGAAGCAATGTCGGCATCCAACCGGGCAACCAACCGCTCCTCGACCTCCCCGGCAACCTCTTGCGCTTCCCGAGCAC
>CAZMYN010000175.1:0-7297 GCA_964570495.1 uncultured Acidimicrobiales bacterium
ACCATGTAGAGCAGGTGCCCGTGGCCAATCTCGTCTTGGGTCTTGGCGAGCACGCTCATCTTGTGGCGCAGACCGGGGGTCTTCGGGATCCAGTCTCGTTCGGTCAGCCCACCCATGAGTTCGCTGTTGGCATGCATCTCGATGAACGCGAAGACGGCCTGGCGGTATTCGTCGGCCATGTCGTCGTCGGCCTCGACGATCCCGCCGTCGTCGAGGAACGCCTCGAAGTCCGCCAGCGATTCCCAGCTGCGGGTCATGTGGAAGCTCCTTGGGCCTGTGCGTCGGGGGCGCCGTTGACGCCGGGCTGGTTGGCGACCATCGTCAACACGTCATAGGCGGCTGCGACCTCGCCGTTCTGATTGATGACTTGGGTATCCCATGCCACCTCGCCGTAGCCGCGACCGTTGAGCTGGGTCTTTTTCTTGCACGTGAGCACGACGTGGATCTCGTCGCCGGGTCGGGTCGGTGTTGCGAAGCGGAGCTTGTCGATGCCGTAGTTCGCCAGCACCGGGCCTTCCTCGGGCGAGACGAACAACCCGGCCGCGAACGACAAGACGAGATAGCCGTGGGCGACGATTCCGCCAAAGATCGGGCTTCGCTTGGCTGCCTCTTCGTCCATGTGGGCATAGAACGTGTCGCCGGTGCTCTCGGCGAACGCTTCAATGTCGTCGCGGGTAACAACGCGGCTCTCGGTGGTGACCGAATCGCCGATTTCGAGATCGTCGAAGGTCAGCCGAAACGGATGACCCTTGTCGCTGTTTCGAGGCGCGCCCGGCATGTACTCCCCACCAATCGCGGTGAGCATGGCCGGGCTTGCCTGAATGGCGGTTCGTTGCAGATGCGCGTACACCGCACGCATGCCGCCGAGTTCTTGCCCGCCGCCTGCTCGACCCGGTCCGCCGTGGGTCAGATGCGGAAGCGGCGAGCCGTGTCCGGTACTCGATGCCGCCATCGATTCGTCGACGACGAGAACCCGGCCGTGATGCGACGCAATGCCGAGCGTGAGCGTTCGTGCTTGGTCGGGGTCGGCGGTGTAGACCGACGCGACGAGGCTTCCCTTGCCTGCCGCAGCCAACGCGATCGCGTCGCTCGAATCGGTGTAGCCAAAGAGGGTGGTCACCGGCCCGAACGCTTCGACCGAATGCAGGACATCGGCGTGGCGATCGGTCGCTTGGAGAACGGTCGGAGCGAGAAACGCGCCAACCGTCGGGTCGACGCCGACGAAATCGCAGGAGTCGATGATCGGGGTGGCCGCTACCTGAAGGGCCTTCGTGGCCTCGGCAACGCTGTTGCGTTGTTCGGTCGAGACCAGCGCACCCATGGTGACGCTGTCGTTGCGAGGGTCGCCAACCACAACCTTGCCGAGCGCTTCACGAAGCGCATCGGCGGTTTCGTCGACCAGTGCATCGGGAACGATGGCCCGGCGAATCGCCGTGCATTTCTGGCCGGCTTTCGTGGTGATCTCGCTGACGATTTCGGCGATGAACAGGTCGAATTCGACCGTGCCCGGAGTTGCTGACTCGGCGAGGATCGCCGCGTTGAGCGAGTCGAGCTCGGCGCTGAAGTGCACCGACCGTTCGACGAGACCGCGGTGCACGCGCAGCATCTGCGCCGTGCTGGCCGAACCGGTGAAGGCCACGCTGTCCTGCCCGTCGAGGTGATCGAGGAGGTCGCCGGGCTCGGCGCAGACCAGCTGAAGCGACCCGGTCGGGAGCAAGTCGGCGTCGACGATGGCCTTGACCGCAGCGTGCGCGAGGTAGGCGGTTTGGGGGGCGGGCTTGACGATCGATGGCACGCCCGCCAGGAAGGACGGCGCGAATTTCTCGAGCATCCCCCAGACCGGAAAGTTGTAGGCGTTGATCTGCACCTCGACGCCGCGGCGCGAGGTGAGCGCATGGATCGCGGCAAACGAGCCGTCTCGGGCGAGGATCTCTGGCGGGCCGTCCAGCGCTACGGTCGAGTTCGGTAGTTCTTTGCGGGCCTTGCTCGCATAAGCGAGGAGCACGCCTGCGCCCCCGTCGATGTCGATCCATGAATCCGACGTTGTTGCGCCGGTGCTGTACGAGAGGTCGTAGAGGGCTGCCTTGATCTCGTCGGTCAACAAGAACTTTCCGATGTTGCGAAGGATCGTGGCCCGCTCGTGAAAGGTGAGTTGGGAGAGCTCGACCCCGGCCACGTCACGGCCGTAGCGGACGGCCGACTCGAAGTCGATGCCACCCGATGCGAGCGCGGCGACCGGGTTTCCGGTGACCGCATCCAACAAGGGAGTCTGCGTACCGCTACCCGGTGTCCATGCACCTTCGACGAAGCTCGATAGCGGGCTCGGGTATTCCATTGCGATATGTTACTCAAATATGGCCTCGGCTACGAGATGGAGTATCACATGATCGGTGTCGTCGGAGGCGGAACGATGGGCGCCGGAATCGCTACGAGCTGCGCGGTCGCTGGCGAGAACGTCGTGTTGGTCGAGGCCGACGAAACGAGGGCCGAGGCCGCTCTGGGCTCGGTTCGCGATTCGGTTTCTCGTCTTGCCCGCAAGAACGAGACGATCGATGTCGATACGGTTCTCGCCCGAGTCATCGTCGCCACCGAGCTCGCCGCAACCGACGGTTGTCAGATGGTGATCGAGGCCGTGCCCGAAGATCTGGAAATGAAACGGACGCTCTTTGGCGAGCTCGACCGCATGCACGACGCGGGGGTTGTGTTGGCGAGCAACACGAGCAGTTTGTCGATCGGCAGCATCGCCGAGGGGCTCGCGCATCGCGGGCGGGTGATCGGCGCGCACTTCTTCAACCCGGTGCCGGTATCGGCCCTTGTCGAGATTGTCGTTGGGCCCGAGACCGCCGAGTCGACAACCGCAGCTGCGACAGCGCTGGCCACCACGCTCGACAAGACCCCGATCGTCGTCAAAGACTCCCCCGGCTTTGCCTCCAGCCGACTGGGCCTGGTGCTTGGCCTCGAGGCCATCCGAATGCTCGAAAGCGGAGTTGCTTCAGCGGCCGACATCGACACGGCCATGGAGCTCGGTTACCGCCATCCCATGGGCCCGCTGCGACTCACCGATCTCATCGGACTCGACGTGCGCCTCGCAATCGCACAACATCTCGAACGCGAACTCGGCGAACGCTTCGCCCCGCCCGCGTTGCTCATCGAAAAAGTCGCCGCAGGCCAGCTCGGCAAAAAGAGCGGTGTTGGCTTCTACCAATGGGGACAGGCCCCATAAACGGTTGAAAAAACAGGCCTAAACGGGGCCTGTCCCCATAAAAGTGTCCGATGAAGGCGGGGCTCAGACTTCGGAGCGGCCTCGGATGGCTTCGAGGAGCGGAATGCGGCTGCCGACCTTGAGCAGTGAGGTGCGGTAGATCTTTCCGGCGAGACCGAGGATGAGCGGCACCGAGACCGCCATGATCGCAAGCGACAGCGCAATCTCCCACCACGGCGGGTTCGTCAGCGCGACGCGAAACGGCATGACGACCGGGGCGGTGAACGGAATGAACGACGCGATCTGCACGAGGAGCGTGTCGGGGCTGGTGATCGACGAGACCGCGATTCCGTAGCCGAGAAACAGAGGGAGCATCGCGGGGAGCTGTGCGGTTTGAGCGTCTTCTTGGCGTGACACCGTCGACCCAACCGCCGCAAAGAGCGCCGCGTAGAACGCGAAGCCAAAGATGAACATGACCAGCAACAACGGAACTGTTCCCCACACGCCGTCGGGTATCTCGATGTCTCGTACGAGTGCGAGGCCGACGATCATCCCGGCGACCAGCAGCAGCATTTGAAAGAGCGCGAGGATTCCGAGGCCGAGGATCTTTCCGGTGAGCAAGGTCCGCGCCGTGATGTGTGAGAGCAGGACCTCGACGACCCGCGAGGACTTTTCCTCGACGACGCCCATCATCAAGAACCCGCCCCAGGCCTGCAAGATGACGACCATACCGATCGTCGACGCGAGCGCGGCGACAATACGAATGCCTTGCTCGTCTTGATCGCCGAAGAGAAATTCCTCCTCGATCGAGACCTCGGAGAACAACTCGGCGAGCTGATCTGGTGGCAGACCCAACGCTGCTGCTCGATTCGCGAACTCGGCTTGTTGAGCCGTGGAACGAACGTAGAGGTCGAGGCTCGGGTCAGCGAAGCTCTCCCAGGTGATGGTCGTGCCGTCGAAGAGCACGTCGATCTCGCCCTCTTCGAGTAGCGCCTCGCCGTTGGTGGTCATGATGATCGTGGGATCGAACTGCTCGTTCGGGAATGCGAACGCTGCAGCGAGTTCTTCGCCCGCGCCGGTGAGCCCGATGTTGACTTCTTCGGCTTCGTCGTCGCCGCCGGTGAATAGCGAGACGAGAACGGCCACAGCAATCACGCCGAGGAAGAGGATCCCGGTGAGAATCAGAAAGGGCTTTGTGCGGCCACGGGTGACGATCTCGCGCTTGGCAATGATCCAAATCATGGCGACTCGCCCTCGCTTCCGGGGGAGGTGACGGTGTCGGCGAAGATCTCGGCGAGCGATGGAGGCTCGACCGTGAGCGTCGCAACTTCGCCAGCAGCGACAGCATGGGCAATCTGTTCGCTCATGTCGGCCATGGCAGGAAGCTGAACCCTGGCACCGGCGCCGGTGAATTCGATGAGATCGCCAGCAAGCGGCTGCCACTGGCCAACGTCGTTGGTCCATGTGACGTCCATGCGGCGCGTCGGCGAAGCCGAGCGCAGTTCCATCGGCGTGCCAGCCGCAACCTCTTTGCCGTGAGCAACGATGACCACGTGGTCACACATCCCCTCGACGACGTTGAGTTGGTGCGATGACAACAACACGGCCGCTCCGTCTTGGGCCCGTTCGGTGACGATCTCTCGCATCGTGTCGGAAGCGACAGGGTCGAGGCCCGCGAATGGTTCGTCGAGAACCAGAAGGTCGGATTCGTGCACGAGGGACACGGCCAGCTGCACCCGCTGTTGGTTGCCGCCGGAGAGTTCCTGGACGAGGTCGTCGGTGCGTTCGGCGAGCCCGAGGCGTTCAATCCAGTAGTCGGCTCGTTGCTTGGCAACGTCGCCCGGTAGGCCAGCGAGGCGACCAAAGTACAGAACCTGCTCGCGGACTTTCATCCGTGCATAAAGCCCGCGCTCTTGGGGCATGTACCCAATCTTTTGGCGCACTTGCGCGTCGATGGGTTTGCCGTTCCACTCGATCGTCCCCGCATCGGGCGCCACGATGCCCAAGATCATGCGCATCGCTGTTGTCTTGCCAGCGCCGTTCGAACCGAGAAAGCCGACCATCGCGCCAGGTTCGACAACCAGATCGACACCGTCGACGGCTCGGATATCGCCAAACCTGCGATGCAGTCCAGCTACGCGCAATCCCCCGTCCATGAGCTGATGATAAACGAGATCTGCGAATCTCCCGAAACCACGGGCTATCAAAGTGCGCGGCGAGAGCGGCGTCGGGACGGCGTCGGTTTTAGCTGTCGGAGTCGCGCAGATGCCCCGCGAGGAATTCGGTCGTCTGACGCCACGCGACCGCGGCGGCTTCAGCGTCGTAGCCGGGGCGGCCGTCCTCGGCGAACCCGTCGGTCGTTCCTTCGTGGTGCTCGAAGCGAAAGTCGAGCCCGGCCATCTGCAAGCTGAGTCCCATGTCGGCAACCTCGAGATCGTCGACACGCGAATCGGCCGCCCAGTGGCTGAGGTAGCTGGCGGTGGCGTCGTCCATCGGAATCGACTGCGAGCCGTAGTAGGTGACGACGGCGCCGACCTCGGCGGAGAGCCGCGCCGAAAGCCACAGCGCCCACGAGCCTCCCGACCCGAATCCAACAACACCGATCGGCGCGTCGGGGTTTTGCTGGGCGCGGCGCAAAATGCCGACGCTGGATTGAACGAGCGACGCAACGACGTTCATGTCGGCTTCGCCAAGAGCAGCGAGCGCCTCATCTTCGTCGGTGTAGACCTCGCCGTCGGCGAGATCGGGGGCAAACACGGTGAACCCCGAGTCGGCAAGCAGGTTCGCGGTGTCCTTCGCTTGACGGTTGAGCCCCCAGAACGAGTGCAACAACATCACCCCTGGCCCGGGGCCCTCGTCGGGCGAAATGAAATAGCCCTGTCCGGCAACGCTCACGAATCGGACCCGCCGAGTACGACAGCTTGAGCTACGTAGGTGGTCGTGCCATCAAAGGTGATCGACGGTGATCCGTAAAGGACATATCCGTCGTCGAGGTACGACGACACCTTGGCGCAGAATTCGCTGGTGTCGGGGCCGGTCAGGACTCGGTACGCCAGCTTCGCTGCCTCTGGCTTGGCTTCGTCTTTACTCATGGCTCCACGCTAGCGAGCAGCGATGCCCAACAGAGCCGTGCCCAAGTCCGCTGCATAGACTCGCTCCATGGCTTATGCAGGTGACATCACCCCGACCGAGGCTCACGAAATCGTCACGACCAGAGACAACGCTGTTCTGGTCGATGTTCGAACCCAAGCCGAGTGGACGCTGGTTGGAGTCCCGGTAGTTGAATCGTCGCTGTTCATCGAGTGGACGAGTTGGCCTGATGGCGCGCCGAACCCCAACTTCATTCGTGACGTTGCGGGCGGGCTCACCCAAGACCAACCGCTCGTTGTTCTGTGCCGCACGGGCGGACGTTCGGCAGCTGCAGCCCATGCGCTGACCGACGCTGGCTTCACCGAGGTGTACAACATCACCGACGGTTTTGAGGGCCATCCCGACGCCAACGGTCATCGCACCGGCGGCTGGAAAGGCGCCGGGCTGCCCTGGCAACAAAGTTGAGATAGATCGTTCGCACGCAGCGACTATCCTGACTGCATGGCTAGTAAGGAATTGTCCCAAGAGACGTTCGATCGTCTCCACGCGGAACACGAAGACCTCACCACCCGCGGCCGCATCGACATCGCCCGAAAGATCGAGACAGCTCGCGAGCTCGGCGATCTTTCCGAAAACGGCGACTACCACGCGGCGAAAGAGGAGCAAGGGAAGATGGAGGGGCGCATCATGTTCCTCGCCAAGACAATCGAGGAAGCCGTCATTGTCGAAAAGACCGACGACGGCACCGTGCAAACGGGAACCGTTGTCGAGTTGCGCTACCCCGGCGACGACGACACCGAGAAGTACCTGTACGGGTCGATCGAGGAACGTCAAGAAGGCATGGAGAACCTCTCCCCCGGTTCGCCGCTCGGCGCCGCGCTTCTCGGCGCGAAGGCTGGCGACAGCGTGTCCTTCGAGACTCCAGCGGGCGGAAAGCTTTCCGTCGAGGTCGTGTCGGTCGGCTAATGGTCGGAGCGCCCGCCCCACCAACCGGCCTTCCTGCAC
>CAZMYN010000176.1:0-1140 GCA_964570495.1 uncultured Acidimicrobiales bacterium
AGACGGAGCCGAGTGGGGGAACACAAGCGAGAGTCGGAAGAGCATCGCCATGGGCAGAACCCGTCGGGCTAACCGCTCGAAAAACAGGGCGACGAGGAGAGCCCCGCCGGCCACGATGACCCACCACAAAACATGGCCGCCGAACCCCGAAGGACTGGGCAAAACCTTGCCAAGAACAATGCTCCAGGCGAACGAAAGAATGACCGGAACGATGAACGCGAGCACCATGAACAGGCGCGCGGTCATCGATCGTTTGCGCCACGTTCCTGCGAAGGTGTGATCCTCGGACGCGTCTTTGGGGGAAGTCTCGGTAGTAGTTGTCGACATGTTTCAAGCTGACGCATAGGGCCAACAGTGTTTAGATCGACGGAAAATCAGCGGTTGTTATGGAAATCGCCGGTTGTTCGGGTCGCTGATGTGACTACGTTTGGGCGGCCGAGGTGGGTTGATAGCTGAGAATGGTCGTCCCGACGTGTATTTCTGCGCTTCGCACGAGGCGAATCGGCGCGCCGGTCTCGAGTTGCAAGCTCTCCGAACCAGCCCCCAATCGGCTGCCATTGGTTGACCCGAGATCCTCGACGAGCACGTTCCATCCATCGAGCACGAAGCGAAGATGCGATCGCGAGAGCTCATCGTCGTCGACGCGGATGTGATCGGCGGTTCCCGCAACAACGTCGCTATGAACCTCTGGTGCGCGTCCGATCACCGTGTTGCGTTCGAGCTGGTAGCTGCGACCGTCGGGCAAGATGATGACGCCGAGCGGCGGCCGAGGACCGAACTCGCCAACGCTGCCGTCGGAGTTGACGACGATGGAGCGGTTTTGCATGTTGTCGCCGCAGAGCGGGCACATGCGCGCATCGGGGTGAACGTGGTGATCGCGTTGGCAGTTGATGCCGCGCACGAGCACGTCATTGGACGACTCGGCGGCCTCGGGCGACGCGACCGACGGATCGGCCACGACAGCTGATGAACCCAAGGACGCAACCCTGTCGGGTGGTTGCGGCACGTCGCTTCCGGGCGGTGGCGGTGGTGCGGGTGTCAGATCACTCGCGGGTGCCGGCGTCAGGTCACTCGGAGGTGCTGGGGTCAGATCACTCGCGGGTGCCGGCATCGGTGTGTCGTCGACCGTTGCAGGCGCTA
>CAZMYN010000176.1:1240-7296 GCA_964570495.1 uncultured Acidimicrobiales bacterium
GGGCGCTGCGGGCATTGGGGGCGCCGCGGGTTCGACGGGAGCCAAATCATGCCGGGTGAAGGTGCCATCACCGGTGTGATGCATTGCCGTGCCACCAATGACGGCAACGGCCTCGCCCCCGACAAACACGTGCTCAGGTGTCGCGACAACAAAGTCCCGCGGTCGTTCACTGAGGTTGTCGAGAGCGACAACAAGTTCTTGAGTCGAGCCCGCGGCGGCGAGCCCTTCTAGTTCATCGTTCGTCACATCGTCCTCCCTGATTCATTTTGGTCTGCGAGTAGGTCGAGAGCCACAGCAAGCTCCTCTGCTGTTACGAATCGTTGTGTCGGCAGGTGTCCAAGGCATCGAGAGATTACAGCGGAGACCTCCGGAAAGGTATCGAGCGAGGAATGGAGTTGCCAGTTGCCTTCCGCCACCCGCCGATATCCCTCGACCACGTTGTCGATGACCCGGTCGCCGTACACCGAATGGCCAGTGAAGACCCGGTGGAGCACGACGCCCAACGCCCACACGTCACTTTGCGGGCTGCCGCGTTCTCCCAGCGCAATCTCGGGCGCGATGTACTCGATCGCGCCGACCGGGCCAATACCGGTCGTCAAGCCGGGCCGAATCTGCTGGGCAAGACCGAGCTCGCCAAGCACTCCACGTCCAGCGTCGAGGTTCACGGTCGTGGGTTTGATATCTCGGTGGGCAAGTCCGTCGCGGTGCAACGCGTGCGCTCCACGCGCGGCGTCGGCCAACGCTCGAAACACGAGCGGATCGCCCGGCGCCAGATCGGCCAACGTGCCATCGCCATAGTGGGGTCGCACATAGAACAACCGGCCCTGACTCTCGCCAGCCTCGATGAGGTGAACGAGGTGCGGGCTCGACACGTGGTTCAGAATCCGAAGTTCGCGAACCATCCGATCAAAGTCGAGATCGGTCGCGTCGAGCCAAAGCGCCTTGAGCGCAACATGTTCGGCGTCTAGCGAGCTCTCACTCGCCAGCAGGCGCGGCGGTGTTCTGGCAAGCCACCAGTCGCCGTGGTTTCCTGGAGCGAGCCACTCGATGAGCTCGTAGTCGGCAACGAACGACATTTACTTCGCCTCGAGTTCGTCGCGAAACTTGTTCCCGACATCGAGGGTGGATCGCACGAACGATTCTTCGGGATCGATCCCGTCCAACCCGAGGACCGCATTTCGTCGACGCTGAACCCACGCCAGCCCCACAACGGTTGCGACCAGCGCAACGACCCCGAAGATGACGAGGGCAACGTCGGTTCGAAGTTCCTCCAGGAACACGATGGTCGAGATGACCTCGATTGCCGCGAGCAACATCACAAACGCGACGAGCTGGCGGTCGGTGACACGAGACGCCACGAGTGAACCGAGTGGAGCACCCCACGCCACGACCGGTACCGCAGCGAGCCAGAGCCCAGCCAGGTCGGTACCTGAGCCAGCCGAGGCGCTCGCGAACAGTTGACCTTCGGCCACTCCCAACCACACGAATCCCAGAATCGACACGGCGGTCATGACCAGAACGCTGGTCGGCACTCCGATTCGTGGGTTGGCTCCAAGGACGACAACGACGACGATGTAGGTCGCAACGTCGGCCCCAGACCCAACAAGAGCCGAAGCAAACCCACCGGCCAAGCCTCCGAGGCCAAGGGCAACAACGACGCGAGCCGAGGGTGCCGGGACGCTCGATCGACGGAGAATGATCTGCTGGCGATAGGTCAAGAACACCACGACGGCCATCGCGGCAACGACGACGGTGAAGCCGACCTTGACGTAGGGGCCAGGCACTAGAGCTGCTCGGAACTGATCGGACCCGTCGGTGAGCAGAAGCGTCGACACGACGAAGCCCACCAGGGCTGCTGGTATCAGGACCCACAAGCTCGACGTTGCCACCTGACGTCGACGAACGATGATGCTGAGCGACGCCGCGCCCATCCCTACTGTCTGGATGAGCAACGAAAACGACCGAGCTACCTCGGTTGGGATGTCGAGCACCTTGGTGAAGACCGGAAAGGCGACTGCGCCGCCGCCCTGTGGCGTCGAGCCCGCAACAAAACTCCCAAAGATCATCGTGACCGCGGCCGCCCACTGTTCGCCGACTCGCCCCCACTGGCCCGCAACGGTGACTCCAACGACCCATACGACGGTGATCGCAACCGAAACCGCGCTCGCGATCCAGCCGCGTCGTCGAGCGATGTCTTGTCGGCTCTGAGCCGACCGCGCGATGACCGCCTCGACGTCGGTCACAGAATCCGGCCGCCGTGGAATCGCCAGCGATGCAACAGCACGCGCATTGGTCCGTGTGCGGCAAGCCAGATGACGACCCAGGTCGTTGCGAAGTGGAGGACGAAGGTGAACCACGGGATGTCACGGACGAACAGGTACAGCAGGATTCCTTCGGGGATGCCGAGCAGCAGGCTGAACAAAGACGGCCAGTCCTTTTCCCAGCGCAGTTGTTGGAGCGAGTGGTACACGAACTCCCAGACAACTCCGAAGAGGGTGACGATGACGAGTGCTCGGATCACGCCGCTCAGCGCGTCGGTGAACGAAACGCCGGTCAACAACAGGACCGGGAAGATCACGATGCTCCAGGCAACGCCAAACGTCGAGATGAGGAAGATCCGAGTCTGGATGCGTCCGATAAGGGTAGGGGTCATTTCGGTTCTCGATTCTGCATCCAGCGGATCCACTCGGTGACCGACCGCGAGATGCCGAGCCGCGGCACGGCACCGACCGTTGCGAGGTCGTCAGCAATCTTTTGGGCCGAGTATTGAAGGCCAAGAAACGAATCGACGGGTGCGTAGATTCCGCCGAGTGTCGAGGAACCCGACGCGTACAGTCGGCCAGGTTCCGAACGCGTTCCGGGTACCTCAAAGGATTCAAGGACGTCGAGGCGACCCTTCGGGTTCAGCTGCGCACCACCCATGTCGACGAGGTCAGCAAGCACCCGATTCGCGCGGATCGAAGCCTCGAGACCGGTGGCGTCGATGATGAAGTGAGCATCGATCGTGATGCTCTGTCCCTGCGGATCCTTGATCACGGTGCGAATGTGCTGGCCGCCGTCGAGCGGGTCCACCGAAGCGACCTGGCCAATGTGTTGGGCGTAGGTCCCCGCGACCCGAGCCCGTTCGATCTGCTCGCGCCACTCCTTTCGAGGAGCGGTGTTCGTGCCGCCGGTCTGATCGATGAAGTCGGCTCGTTCCTCGCCTTCGAGACCGAGGAGGGTTTCGCGGAACTGACCTCCCCAAGCTGCCTTTGGATAGTTGAACGCCTGGTAGGCAAAGCCGCCACCACCGGGACGCTTAAAGGTCGCACTGTCGCCTTGCGGGCCGTGGATGTAGTTGCGGAACAGGTGAATGATCCGGGTCTGTGTACGCCCGGCTTCGTTGTCGTCGAGCAAGCGTTGCAGAACTCTCGACGCAACGATCCCCGAGCCACGAATAAGAACGGTCGCGGGTCGGCGGGCCAGCTCGGCGTAGACGTGCGGATGTGACTCATAGGAGTTGACGACCCGTCGGTGATCGCCGGTTCGCTCCCGATACTCACGAAGGTCCGGCAGGAAGCGGACCCCCGGATAGCCAAGAGCGACATGGACGTGGTGCGACCGGTACGCGATTCGCCGCGTCGGGGTCTGACCCGCGGGTGGCGTGAGTACCGAGAAGAAGCCACCGCTCGAACGCTTGCGCACCATCCGGACCTGCCCGATCTTGAGCATGTCGGACCAACCAATGCGCGCTGTTTCGCGGTCGACCGATTCGAAGACTTGACCCGAGCGCGGCGTGTAGTACTCCGCCAAGATCGGCTCGGTCGTAACTTGCCACAGTGGGAGTACGGATTTGTCAGCCCAAGCCTCGCGCACCGCATAGGAGGGAAATCCCCAGATGTTGTCCATGACCGAGCCGCTGTCGCTTCGGAGTCGTTCGTGTCGGGGGATTTGGGAGTTGTTGGCGAGGAACTCATAGGTCTCGCTGGGTCGCTCGTTGGGAGTGAGCACCGCAATGTTCGAGGTCGGTACGCCCGCGACCCGCAAGTAGTCGACGAGGGCGAAGGATCCCAGTCCGCCACCGATGCTCACGATGGGAACGTCGACGATCGGGATGCCGGCGCTTTGGAGCATTTGGTCGGTCCAGATCGGACTTTCGATCAGCTCGTTGGTGAGGTCGCCGGGAACCGCAGCTGCCTCGGCGTGTTCCACGATGGGCACGGCGATGGTTGCCCCCGAATCGGGTGCAACCACATCGGGCGCTTCAGGGATGGGGGACGTACCGGCCAGCAAGTGGAACCGTCCAACACCGATGGTGTCGCCTTCGTTGAGCGAAGCTGTGCCCCTCAGCGAAGCTCCGTTCAGGGTCGTGCCGTTCTTTGACCCGAGGTCCGAGACCGACCAGCCCTCTCCGGTCGCGGTGAGCACGACGTGAGCTCGCGAGACCTGGGTGTCGTCGACCGGAATGTCCGAGGTCAACTCGCGGCCTATGGTCATCTCGGCTCCGACGAGGGCAATCCGCTCGGATGTACCGTCGGGAGCGATGACGTCGATCCACCAGTTGATCATCGCTGGACTCCTTCGAGGTTGCTTGCCAGGTCGTCGAGCATGGCGGTGAGAAAGTCGATCTCGGCCACGGTGGGCTCGCCTGGAGTGAACAGAACGAGCGACCCAACCGCCTCTACCACTCGCATTCGCGCGACCAGAACATTCGGGCGCCGCGATGGTCGTAGTTCGTTCTCAAACTGATAGGCGAGCGTGACGGTTTCGCTGGCGAGATCCGGAAACTGAACCGTCGCTAGCTGGTCACCCGATTTTGCTTCGAGCGGGACCACCCGGCCGGTGAGAACTTCAGTGGCGGTGAAGGGGATTGCCGGAGCGGGACACAAGTCGCGCAGTGTCGAGGTAAACGCGAGGGCGGCACCTGCATCCGATGCATTGGCGAACAGCTCGATATCGGACGTCAGTTGCTCGGTCGCCGTGGTGAACGTCGCGACCGATTCATCGACCGGGACGATCGGTTCGTCGAGCTGGCAGAGGTTCATGTTCACCAGATCGGGTCCCTCCGCAGAGGCGGCCCACCCAAATCCCAGATCATCGACGACGAGCTGAGCGGTTTCGAACCGAAGCGGTTCGCTCGGTGCGTCGTCCCCGCTCGTGTCATCGATCCCTTGCGCGATGGTGGTGGTTGGTGCGGTCGTGGTTGTGGTGGACGACGAGGCAGACGTCGTCGTTGTTGACTCGGTCGCTGACTCGGCAACGACGACTGGTGCCGTGTCATCACCACCGAATCGGGGGATGACGAAGAGCGCGATCACCACACCCAAACCAAGCACCCCGAGCAGGGAGGACAGAGCGACCTTGATCGAGATTCCGTCAGCCTCGACAGGCCCCGCGTTGCCAACAAACGTCGCGGCGCCACCTTGCACCGATGGCTCGACCGGAACTTGCGCACCGACTTCTGTGCGTTGAGGAGCACGTGTGTCTGGACCCGGTGGAACCGCCACTACCGGAGGCTTCGGAGGAGTCGCCGGCGTTGGAGACGCGGCCGTGATCACTCGGGCTTCGGTGTCGTCGGTCGTGCCGTCTGCACGGCGACCAAGACTCGTATCGGTGCTTCCGGGGTCGGCGAGAAGCGCCCCGAGAACGACGGCGACCTTGGGGTCTCCGCGCCGACTGACCGCGGTGTTCGGGTACGCCTCACGCACCCGTTTTTCGACGAGTGGCATCCGGCTCGCGCCGCCGGTCACGTAGATCGCGCTGATCGAATCGCCGTCCTTGGCTGCATCGGACATGCACCGAGCCAGCAGTGCAATGCTCTCGTCGACGTAGGGGGCGATCAACTGATCGAGTTCTTCGCGGGTGATGCGGACAGCGACTTGGCCGCCGGGAAGCCCTACCGACACCTCGGCGACCGGGTGCGTCGACAGTGCCTCTTTTGTTCGCTTGCATTCGGCGCGCAGCCTGGCCGAGGCGCGAACCCAGTCCGGATGATCAGAGACGAGAAGCTCCTCCCCACGCGCCGGAGCGGTCTGTTCGCCGACGGGGGTATTGAGTAGCTCGTCGAAGGGTTCACC
>CAZMYN010000177.1:0-7251 GCA_964570495.1 uncultured Acidimicrobiales bacterium
ATACAGAATCAACAGCCGCAGCCCGCTCGACTTCGGCACGCAGATCCGCTGTCTCGGAACGCTCGCTCAACCACAAGGCCCCGAGCACTCCGCTCAGGACGGCAAGTCCCGCGGCAACAACGAGAAGCAGACCCCCACGAGACGGCCGAGTGGGCTCGGCTTGTCGTCCCAGGACCCCGCCAGCTGGAGCCGACGGAGCCGCCGGGGCTGATGACATGTTCGTCGGCAGGTCCGGTGGGGTTGGCGGATCGAGGGCAGGACCAGATCGGCCCTCGGGGCGCGGGCTGCCCGGGGCACGAAGCGTCGGGGCAGCCCCTGAGTGGCCCGAACCGCTGCTCGCGGACGTCGCTGCGTTCGCTGCGGCATCGGTGCGCTCGGGCAACTCGCGAAGACCAAACTGCGGCCAGTCGGCATCGGTGTCTGCAGAACTTCCCGACGCAACGGCCACAACGCTCGCAGGTGACGGATCGGGATCGGGATCCGGAACCGAGTCCCGGAGATCGATGCTCGGCGCAGGCGGATCGATGTCAGCCGCCATCTCGTCGACCGTCAGGCGCTGTAAGTGCGGACTGTCGTCTATTCGTTGGATCGAGACACGCGATTGCGGGGTCGAATCGTCACTGAGGGTGACGGCGCGCTCGGCACGTTCGGCAATGCGCTGCTCGTCTTCGGTCGACAACTGAAGCGCTTCGGGGGACGACGATGGTGCACCGCCCTTTGACACCCGTCGCTGCCATCGGTCGGTACCGATCTCGTCTGGAGGCCCTTCGGTCTCACTCATCGAGGCGAATCGTAGCGCCGATGTGGCAATTACGCCGAGTGGAGGCTCGACCAGACGTTCTTTGCGACTTCGTCGGGTAGCCAACTGAGCGCGGCGAGTTCACTTTCTGTCGCCGACTTCACGGCTTTGACGCTGCCGAACTCTTTGACCAGCCGCGCTTTTCGCGCCGGCCCCAGCCCCGCAATGTCATCGAGTGCACTCTTCGTCATTCGTTTCTTGCGCAGCTGACGGTGATAGTTGACCGCGAAGCGATGCGATTCATCACGGAGCCGCTGCAACAAGTACAGCGCTTCGCTTTGACGTGGGATCCGAAGCGACTCGGACTGACCCGGGATGAACACTTCTTCAAACTGTTTGGCCAGCGAGATGATCGGGATGTCGTCTTCGAGGCCTAGCTCGCGAAGAACCTCGACCGATGCCGACAACTGACCCTTGCCCCCATCGACCACGATCAGGTTCGGCGGGTAGGAGAACTTGCCGCGCTCGTCGATCGGCCTCTTTTGATCAGCGAGGTACGCCGTCAGACGGCGCTCAAGAACTTCAGCCATTGCGGCAAAGTCGTTGTTGCCATCGACCGTCTTGATCTTGAATCGTCGATACTCAGACTTCTTTGGCAATCCATCCTCGAAGACCACCATCGAGCCGACGTAGTCCGTCCCCTGAATGTGGCTCATGTCGTACGCCTCGATCCGCAGCGGCGAATCGTCGAGCCCGAGGTGTTCCTGCAACTCGTTCAGCGCCCGCGCCCGACTGTTGTGATCGGACGCCCGCTTCAAGCGATGACGTGTGAAGGACTCTTGAGCGTTGCGAGTCACCGTCTCAAGCAGTGCCCGCTTGTCGCCGCGCTGAGGCACACGCACGCCCACAGCCGACCCACGCAACTCCCCAAGCCACGCCGAATACAACTCGGGGTCGCTGCTCTCCACCGGCACGAAGACCTGCTTGGGATACCCGACCACCGGCTCCTCTGAATACAGCCCCTCGAGGATCTTGTCGGTCAGTTCGGCTTCGTTCAGCTCCTCGACCCGATCGACGATGAACCCACGGCGCCCAACCACTCGACCACGACGAATGAAGAAGACCTGGACCGCAGATTCGAGTTCGTCGCCATGCACGCCAATAACGTCGAAGTCGTCACTGCGGTTGCCGACCATCTGTTGCTTTTCGATCGCCTTGTGCACCGACGACAACTGGTCACGCAGACGCGCCGCGAGTTCGAACTCATACGCGTCGGCCGCCACCGTCATCCGCTCTTCGAGCTCGGCGACGACCTCGTCGGTCTCACCGTCGAGAAACGCGATCAGGCTCCGCACGAGCTCGTCATAGTCCGCGGCCTCGATCTCGCCGACACACGGGCCCGAACATTTCTCGATGTGATAGAGCAGGCACGGGCGGCCGAGCTTCGCGTGACGCTGCAGCTTGTTGTCCGAGCATGTGCGGATCGGAAAAGTCCGAAGCAACAGGTCGAGCGTCTCGCGAATCGCATAGGCATGCCCGAACGGGCCGAAGTAGCGGGTGCCCTTCTTCTTCTTGCCGCGAACCACCATTGCCCGGGGCCACTCGTCGGATTCGGTTACCGCCAAGAACGGATAGCTCTTGTCGTCGACGAGGCGAATGTTGAAGCGCGGTCGGTGCTCTTTGATCAGCGAGTACTCGAGCATGAGAGCTTCGAGCTCGTTATCGACCTGAATCCACTCGACCGATTCGGCCGTGCGAACCATTGCAGCGGTACGCACCGGCAGGTTCTTCTGGAAGTAGTTGTTCAGGCGATTTCGAAGGTTTTTGGCCTTGCCGACATAGATGATCCGGCCATCCTTATCGCGAAATTGGTACGACCCTGGAGTGTCGGGCACCGAACCTGCAGGCGGACGTTCTAACACCTCACCAACCTAACCGGCTAACGTTTCGCTCGTACTGGGGTCTTGGGCGGTTCCAGGAGGAAATGAAATGAGCATTTTGCTCGTCGTGCAAGCAGGTCATGACGGGAACAACCCGTCGCGATCATCAATTATCTCCGTTCGCTGGGCGAACGGTCCTCGATGCTGCCCTACAACGGCTCTCGGGTTTCACCGACGGACCGTTGATCGTCGCGGTTTCGGATCTCTCGGCTGATCAACAGATCGAGGAGATCGCCAGAGCAAACGATGCAGCCACAGTGCGCGGCCCATCCGATGACCTTTTGGCTCGATTCGTCGAGGTCATTGCCGATTACCCCGCCGAACACCTCGTACGAGTCACCGCCGAGTCACCATTCATCGATCATCAGTTGGTATCGGACATCATCGAGACCCACCTCGCCACCGGCGCCGACTACACCTCCAACACGCTGCTGCGCACGCATCCGCGCGGTTGTGAGGTTGAGGCAATCAAATCCGATGCGCTTCTCGACGCTGCCGAACAAGCAACGGCCGAGGCCGAGCGCCGAGGCGTAACCACCTACGTCCAGCGGCGGCCAGCGAACTACAACCTTCAAGCCGTCCTTGCCCCCGGCGACTATGAAGATCACGACTGGTCGGTAACCGGGCCAGCATCGCTCGACCGACTCACGGCAATTCTCAACAGCGCGGGCGGCAACCTCCTCACCCCGTGGAACGATCTCGTCTCCCACGACAAGCCGCAACGACCAAGCGGCCCGGTTCGCCTGCGCGTCGCACGCGACAACGTCACCTCGATGCTGTCGGGCCTTACCGACGGACTCGGCCACCCTCCCGAAGAGCTCCCGATCGGCGATCCCAGCAAACGTTCATGGGGTGTGTGGTCGGTCGAAGACCTCATTGGTGTTCTCACCGTCTCGGTACAAAACGGTTGGGGAACGCTCGCTGGACAGTTCGTTCCCGGCCTCGACAGCACGCTCGCCGACCAAACCCTTGAGGCGGTCGACGCGAACCTTCTCGCTGACGATCAGGTGATCGCGCTCACCGTCGACGGCTCACGCATTCGCCAGTACCGAAGCTGAGTCGGCAGTCGCCATAGGACTGGACGCTTCGGCCTGGTCGTTCCAACGAACGAGCAGCCAGATGCATGCGATGAGTGCCGGTAGGTCCAAGCCAATGCCTCGTCCGAACGAATCGAACTGGATCGTGTAGAGCACTGGCCCAAACGCCAGCCCAACCGTGTAGATCGCGGCCAGAATTCCAGCACGGTCACCGGTCAGGATCCCTCGCCGATACGCGACCGCTACCGGGATAAGCAAGATGAAGCTGTCATAGACCAGCACGTGTGGCGATCCAAGCATGGTCGCCAACACCGCAGCAGCGCTGAGTATCTCGAGGTCGCCCCGATACTTGCGCACGGCCCCAACCATCAACAGTGCCGCCCCTACCCCACCGATCGTCCAAAAGATGAGCGTGATGGTCGACGAAGCTTGTGGATTCAGACCCTTCAAGAATTCGGCAATCGACGAGGCCTGCTGAGACCAGGCGCTTTCGGTGGCGGTCCGCTCGGTCATCGTCTCGATGAAGGTCCTCCACGGACCAAACCCGCCGATGAACGTAGGAATCGAAACTCCAATTCCGACAACAGCCGAGGCGACGATCGATTTCCAATAGCGGCGGCTCTGCAGGAGCCACAGCAAGCCGTAACCAATCGCGAGCGGCGGCTTCAAAATGATGAGTCCGGCGAGCGCTCCGGCGAGAATCCGCCGGTCGTTCGTGATCGACATGTGCATCAGCGCAAAGAGCAACAAGACAAAAGCGCCGGTCTGGCCGAGGATCGTGTTTAGGGCCATCGGTGGAGAGATGGCGAGCACACCGATCGTCCACCACGGCAGACCAAGCATCTTGCCCGAAACAGCGAGCGCGGCGACGCCAGCGACGAGCCACACGACGAGCGATGCGTCGAAGGGCAGCCAAGCCAGAGGTTGGCTGAACCAGCCAAAGGTCGGCGTCGAGATGAAGTGCGTCACCGAGGACGATCCTTCCAAGGCCGGAAAGAGGTCGGTTGCTAGCTGGTCGGCGAACGCGGTGTTGTTGTACGCCCCGTCGTAGTCACCCCGCGAGATCAGATCTCCGCCGAGATAGAAGACGCCGAAATCGACCCCGGTCGTGCCGTTCGCCAGAGAGTTCTTGACCAGCGCCGCAAAGAACGCAAAGGCTGAAAGGAGCGCAACGATCGTGGCTGGATAGCGGCGAAGCAGCGACTCCGATGGCGCGTCCTCAGACGCGAGGTCCTCTACGGGTGCTGCCTTTGCCATAGGTATGTAATCGGCGAATTTCTAGCGATCTTGACGCCGCGAACTGGTGCTCGGTACCTATTCGACACAGGCGAGCAGTGCTGCTCGGCGCTTTGCTAACCGAGCATCTTTGCCAAGTACCTACCGGTGTGACTCTCGGGAATCTCGGCGAGCTCCTCGGGCGTACCTTCAGCAACGACTCGCCCGCCACCCGTACCGCCCTCGGGGCCCAGATCGATGAGGTGATCCGCGGTCTTGATGACGTCGAGATTGTGCTCGATGACCAGCACGCTGTTTCCTTGATCGACCAAGCGGCTGAGCACGGTCAACAGACGCCGGACATCCTCGAAGTGAAGACCCGTCGTTGGCTCGTCGAGGATGTACATCGTGTGGCCCGTAGATCGCTTCGCGAGCTCAGAAGCCAGCTTTACGCGTTGGGCTTCGCCACCGGACAGCGTCGGCGCGGGCTGTCCGAGACGCACGTACCCAAGGCCAACATCGACCAGCGTTTGGAGATGGCGAGCGATCGGCGGTTGGTTCTCAAAGAAGCCGAGAGCCTCTTCGATCGGCAGGTTCAGCACCTCGGCGATGTTCTTGCCTTTGAACAAGATGTCGAGGGTGTCGCGGTTGTAGCGCTTGCCCTTGCAGATCTCGCACGGCACATAGACGTCGGGCAAGAAGTGCATCTCGATCTTGATCGTGCCGTCGCCCGAACACGCTTCGCAGCGCCCGCCCTTGACGTTGAAACTGAACCGGCCCGGAAGATAGCCGCGCACCTTGGCCTCGGTCGTTTTTGCGAAGAGCTTGCGGATGTGGTCGAACACCCCCGTGTAGGTCGCAGGATTCGACCGCGGTGTACGACCAATCGGCGACTGATCGATAGCGATCACCTTGTCGATGTGTTCGGCGCCCTCGACCTTCTTGTGCAGCCCCGGCGGCATCTTCGAGCGATAGATCCGCTGCATCAGGCTCGGCAGCAGAATCTGATTGACGAGCGAGGACTTGCCCGAACCCGACACGCCGGTCACGCCAACGAACACGCCGAGCGGAATCTCGACGTCGATGTTCTGCAGGTTGTTTTCGCGGGCGCCACGGATCCAGATCGACTCGTCCTTGCGAGCGCGACGAACCTCGGGGACCGGAATCGACCGTTTGCCCGACAAGTACTGACCGGTGAGCGACTTCTTGTTCTTCTTCAGGGCAGCGACGCTTCCGGAGTGGACAATCTCGCCACCGTGTTCGCCGGCCCCCGGGCCAATGTCGACAACATGATCAGCAATCGCGATCGTCTCTTCGTCGTGTTCGACGACGACCACGGTGTTGCCGAGCTCACGTAGGCGAATCAGCGTGTCGATGAGCCGCCGGTTGTCGCGCTGGTGAAGTCCGATGGATGGTTCGTCGAGGACGTAGAGCACACCGACAAGACCGCTGCCGATCTGGCTAGCCAAACGGATGCGTTGGGCCTCGCCTCCCGCCAACGTTGCAGCGCTACGCGACAACGAGAGATAGTCGAGACCGACATCGACCAAGAAGCCCATGCGGTCGTTGATCTCCTTGACGACCTGCTCGGCAATCAACACGTCGCGATCGCTCAGCTCGAGCGAATTGAGCGCCTTGGCGCTCTCCCCGATCGGCATCGAACACAGGTCGGCAATGTTGTGACCGTCGATCGTGACCGCGAGCGACAGCGGGTTGAGTCGTGCCGCGTCGCACACCGGACAGTGCACCGTCCGCATGTAGCCCTCGATCTGTTCGCGCTGGCTGTCGGACTCAGACTCTTGATGTCGCCGCTGCAGGTACGGGATTGCGCCCTCGAACTTCGCGTCGTAGGTGCGGGATCGTCCGAAACGATTCTTGTAGCGGACCGTCACCCGCTTCTTCATTCCGCCGCGCAGCAATAACTTGCGCTGAGGTGCAGCGAGCTTCTCCCAGGGAACGTCGGTCGGGATGGAGCGGTCGGCGCAAACGGCGTCGACCAACCGAGCGAAGTAGCGGCTTCGCCCGCCGGACCATGGCGCGATGGCGCCGTCGTCGATCGTGGCCTCAGGGTCGGGCACGACGAGGTGCTCATCGACTTCGAAGACCGTGCCGAGACCGTCGCAGTGCGTGCACGCGCCATAGGGCGAGTTGAACGAGAAGTTGCGCGGCGCGAGCTCTTCGAAGGACTTGCCATCGGAGGGCCGCGAAAGGTGCTGGCTGAACACGACTGTTTCGGGTTCGGCGTCTTTGTCGTCGCGTGCGCCCATGATCTGAATTTCGGCGATGCCATCGGCGAGCGTCAGCGCCGTCTCCATCGACT
>CAZMYN010000178.1:0-7206 GCA_964570495.1 uncultured Acidimicrobiales bacterium
GGCAACCAATCGAAGCCTATATCGGCAACCAATCGCTGTGCTGTCGCTGGATCCGCGGTCCGGTGCTCCTACGCGATAGCGCGGTCGCCTTCCCGCCAGGCGGCGAAGTCTTTCACATCGAACACCAGGGATACGACGTCGGTGATCAACGCAGCCGACCTAAACGGGGACGTCACCTGACGCGAATGCCCAGCCGAGTACGCAACTGCTCGGATCGTTGACGAAGTAGGTTCGGGGGCGATGAATTCACCGAGAAGCCTTGAACCGCCAGCCCCCGAGCGAGGCATCTTCGTCAACCGGACGCTCAACATGCGCTCGGTTGAGGTGGTCGGATACGACATGGACTACACCCTCATCCACTACAACGAGGATGCATGGGAGACCGCGGCGTTCGAGGCGGCCCGCGATGTGCTTTCTGGCCGAGGCTGGCCAGTCGCAGATCTCCATTTCGATCCGGCCGAGTTCACGATCGGACTCGTCTTTGACCTAAAGCTTGGCAACGTCGTCAAAGCAACCCGCTTTGGCTATGTCGTTCGAGCCCAACACGGCACATCGGCAATGACCTTCGAGGAGATGCGCTCGACCTATGCCGACGACATCGTCGAGCTCTCCGACGGGCGTTTCGTGTTCATGAACACACTCTTCGAACTCTCCCGAGCGAGCCTGTTTTGTCAGTTGGTCGAGATTCACGACTCGGCACCCCTCGCTGGGGTCCAGACCTATGGCGATCTCTACGATGGGATCGACGAGGCCCTTGGCGAAGCGCACATGGCCGGGCTCCTCAAGGCAAAGATCATCGCTGACCCGGATCGCTTCGTTGCGCTCGACCCGGACCTGGTGCCGACGCTGCTCGACCAACGTGCTGCTGGCAAGAAGCTTGCGCTCATTACCAATTCGGAGTGGGCCTACACCTCGAAGATGATGACCTACGCCTTCGATCAGTTCTGTCCGAGTGCATCGTCGTGGCGCGACTGCTTCGACCTCATCATCGTCTCGGCCAACAAGCCCCGCTTTTTCTCGGCCACCGAACCGATCTACCGCATCGTCGATGAAGACCAGTCACTGTTGGTTCCACACACCGGACCGCTCGTCTCCGGCGACATCTACTTCGGGGGCAACGCTCGCCTGGTCGAGGAGGCCTTCGGGGCTTCAGGCCGTCGGCCGCTCTATGTCGGCGACCATCTCTTTGGCGACGTACACGTAACCAAAGACGTGTTGCACTGGCGCACGGCGCTCATCACCCGCGAGCTCGAAGCCGAGATCGCTGCCGCCGCCGAATTCGCTGACGACCAGGCTCTTCTCGCTGGTTTGATGCAAGACAAGATCGAAATCGATCGACAGCAGGCCCAGCTCCGGACCGCGGCGCTCACCGATTCGTCGAAAGAGACCAAGAGCGAGCTCGCGAAGATCACCGACCGTGCGCTCAAGATCGATAAGAAGATCGCTCCGCTCGCCAAGCGTTCTAGCGAGATGGGCAACGTCCATTGGGGACCACTGATGCGTGCGGGCAACGACAAGAGCCTCTTTGCCCGCCAGGTCGAGCGCTACGCCGACGTCTACACCTCGCGCGTCTCCAACTTCGGCTACGAGACACCGTTCGGGTACTTGCGTGCCGCCCGAGGTTCACTCCCCCACGACCAATAGCTGGCGAAGGCCTGACCGAGAGCGGCCTAGCGGAGGGTGCCGTTGTTGTTCTTGCTAACGGCTGCGATGACGGCTTCTCGGGTCGAGGTGATCTCGTCGTCGGACAGGGTCCGGTCGGTGGCTTGCAAGCGCAGACGGAAGGCGAGGCTTCGTTGGCCGTCGTCGACGCCCTCACCCCGGTACACATCGACCAGGTCGAGGCCGACGAGCAGATCGCCCGCTGCCTTGCCAATGCTGGTTCGCACCTTGTCGGCGCCGACATCGTCGGAGACCGCAAAGGCCAAGTCCATGTCGCTAGACGGGAACTTCGACACGGCGGTGTAGCTGCGCTTGCCGTGCGGGCCGTTCAAAACTTCGCCGAGGTCGAGCTGTAGCCACCCAACGCGGCCTTCAACGTCGAAGTTCCTCAGCACCGACGGTGCAACCTCGCCCACGACACCACGGTCGCGGCCCGCAATAACGACCTTGGCCGAGCGGGTTGGATGCATGCCGGGTAGGTCGTCTGTGTTCTGCACCTTCACGTTTGGAAGCGCAAGCACCGAGGCCAGGGTGTTCAGCAGGGCCACGGCGTCAGGCGCCTCGGCACCCGCCAGCGCAACGGCCAAGAACTCGTGCTCATCGGGAAGAAGCTCACCGTCGGCCGGAGCCAAGAAGACCTGACCAATCTCAAAGAAACGAACGGGCGGGTTCCGGTGCGACTGGTTGTAGGCGACTGCCTTCAACTGGCCCGGAAGCAGCGACGTGCGCAGCACCGATTCGCTGGCGTCGAGCGGATTCGACAACGCAACACCATCGTCGGGCAGGCCCACATTGGCCAGATCGCCTGGGGCAAGGAACGGCATGGGCTGGGTCTCATCACAGCCAACCCCGAGCAGCGTCTCACGTACGGCTCGCCGATCGGCCTGGTAATCGCTGAGGTGGCCAGCCTGGTCACCCTTGGGCACGGTCTTGGCAATGACCTCATAGCCGTACATGCGGCCGACCTCTTCGGCGATGTTGTGTTCGAATTCGGGCAGGTTCTCACCGATTGAATCCCAACGCCAGGTCGGGACCGTGACCGTGAGGGTCTCGCCGGTCGACGTTGTCGTGAAGCCGATCGAGTTGAGGTGGTCGGCCATCTGTGAATCGGTGAGCTCGGTACCAAGCACGCTGTTGATCTTTGCCACCCGAGCAGTGTCGAACCCTTGGGTTGGCGTGTTGCCGAGTACATCGATTTGACCAGGGCTGATCGTGGCGCCCGTCTCGGCAATGAGCTCGCAATAGCGATCCATCGCACGGTCGATGTTGTCGCCCCAGTCGGCGCCGCGCCGAAAGCGCGTCGACGCTTCGCTCGGCAGGTTCAAGCGCTTGACGGTTCGCGAAATCGAGGGTGGATCCCACCACGCCATTTCGAGCAGGACCGACGTGGTTGTCTCGGTGACTTCGGTCGCGAGGCCGCCCATAACGCCAGCGAGGCTCACGGCCTCGTCGGCCGTGTTCGAGATAAGGCCGTCTTGGTTGTTGAGCGTGCGTTCAGCTCCGTCGAGGGTTTCGAGCGTCTCCCCGTCGGCTGCACGACGAACACGCAGGTGCCCGTCGGGAAGGGTGTCGAGGTCGAAGACGTGGTTTGGCTGGCCGTATTCGAGCATCACGTAGTTCGAGATGTCGACGACGGAGTTAATGGGGCGCATCCCGAGCGCGATGAGACGGTTCTGGATCCATTGTGGTGACTCGCCCACCGTGACGTTGTGGAGAACCCGCGCAACAAAACGGCCGCACAGATCAGGGTCGAGAATCTCGACCGATGCTTGCGATGCTGCGTCGTCGCCGGAGCGTTCGACGGTTCGCTCCGGGAACGCGAACGGCACGCCGAGCGCCGCGGCGAGATCGCGGGCGACACCCGCGACCGACATCGCGTCAGGGCGGTTCGCGTTTACTTCGAGGTCGTAGAGAACATCCTTTTCAACTCCGAGCACGTCGGTGATTGGAGCTCCGAGCTGGCCGTCGTCGGCACGGTCGGTGAGCAACATGATGCCGTCGTGGTCATCGCCGAAACCGATTTCCGATGCCGAGCAGCACATGCCGTTGCTCATCTCGCCCCGCATCTTGCGCTGGGCGATCTCCATGCCATTGGGCATGACCGTGCCGATCGTGGCGAACGGGATGAGGTCGCCGACCGACATGTTGAACGCACCGCAGCAAACCTGGAGTGCTTCGCCGTCTCCTTGGTCGACTTGGACGAGCTGAATCTTGTCGGCGTCGGGGTGAGGCGACAGGTCGAGCACCTTCGCGAGCACAATGCCGTCGAGGTCGCCGCCGGTGATCGTCATCTCTTCAACAGCCAAGCCGAGGGCGCTCAGCGTTTCGCCGAGCTCGACGGGATCGCCTTGGATGTCGGGGGCGAACTCCTGCAGCCAGGAGAGTAGAACCTTCATTATTTCTCCTAGAACTGGTTGAGGAAGCGGACGTCGTTGTTCACGAGTTCCCGGATGTCGTCGAGCTGGTAACGCATGACGGCGAGGCGGTCGATGCCGAATCCGAATGCAAAGCCCTGCCACTCGTCGGGGTCGATGCCGCAGTTGGCGAGGACGTTTGGGTGCACGACTCCGCAGCCGCCGAGTTCGAGCCAGTCGCCTGACGGTGTCGAAATGTCGAACTCGGCCGACGGCTCGGTGAACGGAAAGTAGCTGGGACGCAGGCGGGTCTTGACCTCGTGGCCAAAGAACGCGCCAACGAAGCTCTCGATCGTGCCCGCGAGGTCGCCGAGACCGATGCCTCGATCGACGACGAGGCCTTCGATCTGGTTGAACGCCGGGAGGTGTGTCGCGTCAGCGGTGTCGGTTCGGAAGGTCCGGCCCGGCGCAACGATGTAGATGGGCGGCTTCTGGTTTTCCATCGTTCGGATCTGTACGGGTGAGGTGTGGCTGCGAAGCATGACCTCTTCGGGTTCGCCCAGGTCGACGAAGATCGTGTCGAAGCTGCCGCGGGCCGGATGCCATTCCGGGATGTTGAGCGCTTCGAAGTTGTACCAGGCCGATTCGACCTCGGGCCCTTCAGCAACGGTGAAGCCCATGCCAACAAAGACGTCCTCGAGACGGTCGCGAGCTTGGGTTACCAGGTGGGCATGGCCGCGGCGCACGTCGGTCATGACTTCGGTCAGGTCGAGGCGTTCCGATGCGAGCTGCTCGGCCTCGGCCGATGCCGACAGTACGGTCCGCCGTGCTTGGACTGTTGCAGCGACGTGCGACATTGCCTCGTTGAGCGCTTGGCCTGCGGCTTTACGTTCGTCGGGTTCGAGCCCTCCGAGGGTCTTTTTGAGGCCGACAAGCTCGCCCTTTTTGCCAACAAAGGAGCGTTCGACTTCGGCGAGCGCGTCGAGGTTGTCGGCAGCGGCGATTTCACTCGACGCACGTTCGATGAGGGGTGCAAGTTCCACGCCGAACAGTCTGCCCGATGCGCGAGCCAGACCGGCGGTTTGCAGCACAAACCGCGGCTCAGTCCGCCGTGGCGCAGGCATCGGGACCCTCCACGCTGCACAATCGCCCTAGACACCCAATTTTGCAATCGTTATCCTCAAACCACGACCAAAAATAGGGGGAGCTAGTGTCGAGCGAGGAACCCGATGAGGTCCCGGATCGGTTCGACCCGGGCCTTGTGAACCCAGCCGAGCACTATTACAACCGTTCACTAGCGCCCCAACCCAAAAGCCGTTTCAATCCTCGGCTAATCATCGGCGTTGTGGTCGCCGGAGTCGTGGTTTGGTCCTTGATCAGTTCCCGCGGAACCACGAGTGCCCGAGCTCTTGAGCCGGGCGTCTGCTTCAATTTGACCGACGACACCGAGATCAGGCGGCTGGAAACACCGAGTTGCGACGAGCCCCATGATTCACAAATCATGGCCGAGCTAGTGGACCTTGACGGTCCAGACACCTACCCCAATGACTTCGACCCCTTTTGGGAAACCGCATTTGAGTCGTGTGTGGATGAGGTCACGCGTACTGCTGTGCGAACCAACGAGTTGAACACCGATGACTTGCTCATCGATATGTTCACGCCTTCAGAGCAGGGGTGGGAGCAAGGCGATCGCGAAGTGCTGTGCTTTATCCACTCTCCTACCGGCCTCGATGGCTCCTTCCACGCTCCTTCAGGGACGTAGCTCTCAGTCCAAAACGTCGCCGTAGACCCAGTCGTTGTACGTCGTGCCTTCGGGCAGGACACGTTGACTTGCCTGGTCGGGCGGTGCGATACGCCACTCGGGGGCGCCGCCGTACGCGTAGAGCGATCGAAGGAACGCACGACGAGCTTGACTCTGACGCACCCGGTCAGCCAGGTCGTTGACGTCCCAGCGTTCGTGCACCACTGCGTCGAGCTCGACGACGGCGTCGGCGTACGCCGGATCGGCAACGACGTTCTCGACTTCGGTCGGGTCGGATTCCAGATCGAAGAGCTGCGCCGGGTCGACGCCACTCCAGATGTACTTGAGCGAGCCGCGCTTGACCATCAGAACGGGTGCCGTTGCTCCCTCCGAGAGGTTCTCGCCAAAGACCGTGTCGGTCGATGCATTTGGGTCCAGCAGTGACGAGCCTGCGAGCTCGTCGACCGGCTCGACCGCTCCCCCAGCAGCGTCGAGGAACGTCGGCAACAAGTCGACCAGCGACACGTTCTGCGACACGCGGCCCGGCTCGACGGTGCCAGGCCATGAAACCATAAGTGGAATGCCCGAGGAGTCTTCGTAGAACGACCGCTTGTACCAAAGCCCGTGCTCGCCCATCATGTCGCCGTGATCGGTCGAGAACACAACGATCGTGTTCTGCTCAAGACCGGTTGCCTTCAGCGTTTCGAGTAGCGACCCGACCAGGTCATCGACGTAACTGACCGAGCCGTAGTAGCCGTGGCGTGCACGACGAATCTGCTCATCGGTGAGCTCGAGATCGGCTAAGCCGTACTCGCCGAGAAGCCGAAGCGAATACGGGTCGGGGTTCTTGCCTAGCTCGACCGCTGGCATGTCGATGTCGTCAGGGTCGTACAGATTCCAATGTTCGTGCGAGCACTGGTACGGATCGTGCGGATGCGTGAACGACACGGTCATGTGCCAGGGTTGGTCGTCGTCGACGCCGATCGACCGGGCGAGGTCGAAGAGCTTGCGACGAGCTCGGTGCAGCACTTCCTCGTCGTAGTCCATCTGCACGTTGCGGGTGACTGGCCCGGCCAAGGTGAACGAACGCGCGTCGTTGCTGTGTGACTGCATCGCGACGTTCCAGTCCCCCGTCCATTGAAAGCTGGCCGGGTAAATGTCGATCGTCAAGCGTTCGTCGAAGCCATGCATCTGATCCGCTCCGACGAAGTGCATCTTACCGACGAGACTGCTGTGGTAGCCAGCGGCCTTGAGGTAGTGCGCATAGGTCGGAATTGAGCTCGGGAACTCGGCTCCGTTGTCGTAGGCGCCCACCTCAGATGCCAAGCGCCCCGACAGCATCGAAAACCGGGAGGGAGCGCACAGCGCGAAGTTCGTGTACGCCGAGTCGTAGACGACAGCCCCTTGGGCGAACGCGTCGAGGTGTGGGGTCTTTGCCACGGTGTTGCC
>CAZMYN010000179.1:0-5620 GCA_964570495.1 uncultured Acidimicrobiales bacterium
GCGGCGGTGGACCGAACAGAGGGCAGCGGCCAACGCAGCCAGAACAACACCAAGCGCGATCGCCGCGGTGATGCGCATCTGTTTCTGCGCATCGTCGACCGCCTGCGTCGAGACGGCGAAGACCACGCGCCCGGGACCAACGTCGGAAACGACGACTCGGGCTCGAGAGTCGCTGCCAAGAGCATCTGCGGAAAATGGCTCGCGTGTTGCGGCTGCCTGGCCGAGGTCGACATCTTCGAGGTCTGGTACCAAATCGGGTTGAGAGACCGGACGGGCCAAGACCTGGGGTTCGGGTTCTGCGTCACTGAGAAAGGCAACGTAGAGCTCTCCTGTCACCAGAAGCTCACCGGGTGTTGGTTGCCGGTTCGCGGGGAACTCCCCCGCAAATCGCTCGACGGCTCGGTCGACGTTGTCCGAAACGAGCAACAGCTGAGAATCGAGCTGGTCGGTGAGCACGCTTCGTTGTCGGTCCGACACGTATGCCATTGCGGCCACGACAGTGACCGTGACGACAAGCGCTGCGAGTAGTAGTCGAGATCGCAGCGTCACGGTCGACGACGAATCGTATAGCCGACGCCTCGAACGGTCTCGATGAGCTGTTGCTCGGAGTCGTGGAGCTTCTTGCGGAGCGACGAGATGAACGTCTCTACGATGGCCGATTCGCCGTCGAAGTCGTACTCCCAGACGTGGTCGAGGATTTGCCCGCGCGACACGACGCGACCGGCGTTGGTAAGCAAGAGGCGGCAGAGTTTGTATTCGGTCGGAGTCAGGTGGACGACTTCGCCACCCTTGGTGACAAGATGGGCGTCATCGTCGAGTTCGACGGCGCCCGCCGCAAGAATTGCGGACGAGTCGGTAAGTCCGGTTCTGCGCAGTGCTACTTGGACGCGGGCCACCAGTTCCTCCAGCGCGAACGGTTTGGTGATGTAGTCGTCGCCGCCAGCGGTCAGACCCTTCACCCGGTCTGCGGTTGAGGTCTTGGCTGTGAGGAAGAGGACCGGCGCGGTGTGACCGCGAGAGCGGAGAATTCTCAGGACGTCGAGACCATCCACGTCACCCAACATGATGTCCAAGACAAGAACATCTGGACGAAAACTGTCCGCAAGGCTCAGAGCCGAGCTGCCATTGTCGGCTGTCTCGACGTCCATTCCGGCCATTCGCAAAGCGGAGGCCACAAGAAACGAGATGTTCTCCTCGTCATCGACCACCAGAACTTTCGCTGCGCTCATACCTCAAACATCATTGCCCAAGTTCCTGTGGATTGGTCGAACGAAACCTGTGGGTTTCCTGAAGACCCGAACGACGAAATCCGCAGGAAGTCCGGAGGTGGAATTCAACGGTTCGACAGGTTGACGCTTCACGCTGCTCTTCATCAACGCGGAAACCCCATCCGCCCAACATGTTGGAAGCCTGTATGAAATCACGAAACCCACTCATCCTCCTCCTCGCTTTGGCCCTCATGGCGACTGCATGCGGATCTACTGCTGAAGCTACGGTCGAGGCCGCTCCGCTCATCGTTGTCGAAGGCAGCGAAGCCCCAGACGTCGACGCGAGCGTCGACGGACCCGACGCCACCGATACACCCACTGACCAAACGAATGAAGAGCTCGCCCTCGAATTCACTCAGTGCATGCGCGACGAAGGTGTCGATCTGCCAGATCCGACCGTCAACGCAGATGGCTCGATCCAACTGTTCCAGCCCGGAGCGATCAGCAACATCGACCCGGACGATCCGGCCGTAGCCAATGCAGTTGAGGTCTGCGGTGACCTCATTGCCGGGGCGAGTTTCCTCCCCGGTGCTGGATTAGATCAATCCGAAATCGAAGACAGGCTTCTCGGTTTCGCTCAGTGCTTGCGAGACCTGGGGTTCGATGTGGACGACCCAGATCTCAGTGGTGGTTTCGCCGGCGGCCCAGCCCGAATCTTCGGTGACAATTTCGACCCGACCGACCCTGCCAATGCTGACGCTGTCGGAGAGTGCCAGGCAGCGTTCGGTGCGGGCGGTCCTTTGGGAGGGAACAACTAATGCCAGTACTTACACCAGGGTCCAGCGTTGACGGGCCAGTACGACCCCCTACTCAGAACAACGGGCAGACGCCGACGTCAGAAGGCCAGCCCTCCAATGCCGCATCCTCGCCGCCCTGGGGCAAGCTCCTGGCCGCTGCGCTGGCCATTACCGTCCTCGCTGCCGCCGCCATCGTGGCGTTCGGTTCGTCATCGGATTCAAATGACACGACAGAGGCTCAGGTCACCCTTCGAGCTGTAGAGGCGGAGCAGCGAGACCTCATCGAGTTCACGAACATCGACGGCACGCTGCAGTTCGCGAACGTCGCTACCGTGACAGCAGGCGCGGAGGGACTCGTCACCGACGTGGCGAGCGAGCGGCAAACCCTCGCTCGCGGCGACACGGCCTACGAGGTCAACGGGACTCCGGTCGTTGTGTTCTACGGCGACGTGCCCTTCTACCGGGTGATGGCCGAAGGTGCCTCGGGCGACGACGTGCTCTTACTCGAAGAGAATCTTGCGTCGCTCGGATACCACGCCATCGAAGGCGACGACGGAGATGAGGTGGACACCGGGTTCACGGTTGACGGAACCTTCGATACCGCGACCTCCGAAGCGGTGACGCGATGGCAAGAGGACCTTGGCGTTACCGAAACTGGCATCGTTTCTCCCAGTGACGTTGTCATGGTTACCGGACCTTCCGAAGCATCTGGCGTCATGGTCGACATCGGAAGCAGAGTTCAGACAGGTTCGACGATCATGACGTTGAACGTCGCGAGCACGGTCGGCGCCTTCTACAGCGCCCACACTGGGGCGATTGATCTCGAAGTTTCTTCCGGCGAGATCGGCTCTGGCCAGGTGCTCTATTCGGTCGATGAAGTGCCGGTGACGGCCGTCGTGACCGAGGTCGAGTTCAGCCGCAAGCTGTCGATCGGTGTCGAAGACGGCGAAGACATCGAGGTTCTGGAGCAGATGCTCTTCGACCTCGGCTACGACGTCGATGGCGACCTCGAAGTCGACGAAGAGTTCGACGAGGACACCAGCCAAGCAATCGAGGAGTGGGAGGAGGACCTCCAAGACGACTGGGAGGATCAAGTCGTGGACGGTGTGTTGTCGCTCGATCAGATCGTGACGGTCGACCAAGGTGTCACGGTCGGAGCGGTAACGAGCCACGACGGTGACACGCTTGCGACGGGGAGCGAGCTGTTCACCAACGGGTCCGAGACCGGCAGCCGCATTGTGTCAACTGCTATCGACGTCGCCGATCAGGAGATGCTTGCCGAGGGAACCGAGATCGACGTCGAGTTCCCGGGCGGCGAGGTTGTCACCGGCACTGTCACTGCTTTGGCGAGCTCCTCGACGACAGATCCCCTGGATCCGACTGCTGATCCGCAGCTTGCTGTAGAGATCAGCCTCGACTCCGTGCCTGAGTCGGCAACCGAACTCAACGAGCTCGACGTCGAGGTGCGGTTGGTCGACAACCTCGCCGTGGGCGCCACCGTTGTACCGGCGTCTGCGCTCGTCGCGACCGCCGATGGCGGATTCGCCGTCGAAGTGGCCAACGGAAACACAACCACGTTCGTCGCCGTCGACCCCGGCATGTTCGCCGATGGCTTCGTCGAAGTCGACGGTATCGAGCCCGGCACTGCAGTGGTCGTGCCGTCATGAGTCTGCAAACGACCACACCACCACAAGCCACAGGTCCATCAGGTGCCGATGGCACTGCAGCGCTCGAGCTTCACAACGTCACGAAGGAATTCCCTGGCGAACCGCCTGTGCGGGCCCTCGACGATGTGTCACTGCGGATCGAGCACGGTGAGCTCGTTGCGGTCGGCGCCTTCTACAGCGCCCACACTGGGGCGATTGATCTCGAAGTTTCTTCCGGCGAGATCGGCTCTGGCCAGGTGCTCTATTCGGTCGATGAAGTGCCGGTGACGGCCGTCGTGACCGAGGTCGAGTTCAGCCGCAAGCTGTCGATCGGTGTCGAAGACGGCGAAGACATCGAGGTTCTGGAGCAGATGCTCTTCGACCTCGGCTACGACGTCGATGGCGACCTCGAAGTCGACGAAGAGTTCGACGAGGACACCAGCCAAGCAATCGAGGAGTGGGAGGAGGACCTCCAAGACGACTGGGAGGATCAAGTCGTGGACGGTGTGTTGTCGCTCGATCAGATCGTGACGGTCGACCAAGGTGTCACGGTCGGAGCGGTAACGAGCCACGACGGTGACACGCTTGCGACGGGGAGCGAGCTGTTCACCAACGGGTCCGAGACCGGCAGCCGCATTGTGTCAACTGCTATCGACGTCGCCGATCAGGAGATGCTTGCCGAGGGAACCGAGATCGACGTCGAGTTCCCGGGCGGCGAGGTTGTCACCGGCACTGTCACTGCTTTGGCGAGCTCCTCGACGACAGATCCCCTGGATCCGACTGCTGATCCGCAGCTTGCTGTAGAGATCAGCCTCGACTCCGTGCCTGAGTCGGCAACCGAACTCAACGAGCTCGACGTCGAGGTGCGGTTGGTCGACAACCTCGCCGTGGGCGCCACCGTTGTACCGGCGTCTGCGCTCGTCGCGACCGCCGATGGCGGATTCGCCGTCGAAGTGGCCAACGGAAACACAACCACGTTCGTCGCCGTCGACCCCGGCATGTTCGCCGATGGCTTCGTCGAAGTCGACGGTATCGAGCCCGGCACTGCAGTGGTCGTGCCGTCATGAGTCTGCAAACGACCACACCACCACAAGCCACAGGTCCATCAGGTGCCGATGGCACTGCAGCGCTCGAGCTTCACAACGTCACGAAGGAATTCCCTGGCGAACCGCCTGTGCGGGCCCTCGACGATGTGTCACTGCGGATCGAGCACGGTGAGCTCGTTGCGGTCGTTGGACCGTCCGGGTCGGGCAAATCGACGTTGCTCAACGTGATGGGAACTCTCGACCGTCCAACTCGCGGGGTCGTCTCGGTCGACGGCATCGACACGGCGAAGCGCAGCGATGACGAGATGGCTGGCATCCGTGCCCGCAAGATCGGTTTCGTGTTCCAGCAGTTCTTCTTGCTGCCCGGGATGTCCGCGATCGAGAACGTCTCCAATGGGCTGCTGTATCAAGGCGTCGCACCACGTGAACGTGCGGCACGCTCCATCGAAGCGTTGGAGCGAGTGGGGCTGGGGCATCGCCTGCACCACCCGCCGAATCATCTCTCTGGAGGCGAACGGCAGCGCGTGGCTGTGGCTCGCGCACTTGTGCACAGTCCGGCGTTCGTCCTCGCCGATGAACCAACAGGAAACCTGGACTCGAAGTCGACCGAGGCCGTCATGAAACTCATCCACGACCTTCACTCGGAGGGAACAACGATCGTGGTCATCACTCACGACAACGCAATCGCGAAATCCCTGCCACGACAGGTCGCAGTACACGACGGGGTTCTGGCGTCCGATTCAGCCCGACGGGACCGTGAGGTGGTGGCGACATGACGACGAGCAGCACAGAATCAACCGCGAGCAAGCTCCGACTGGGCGATGTCTTTCGGGTTGGGGCTTCGGGCCCCAGGGCTCGCAAGATGCGAACCGCACTGTCCGCGCTCGGAATCTCGATCGGAATCGCAGCGCTTGTTGGGGTCC
>CAZMYN010000179.1:5720-7037 GCA_964570495.1 uncultured Acidimicrobiales bacterium
ACCGCACTGTCCGCGCTCGGAATCTCGATCGGAATCGCAGCGCTTGTTGGGGTCCTCGGATTGTCCGAGTCCTCGAAGTCGGCATTGCTCGACGAGATATCGAGTCTTGGCACGAACCTGCTGACAGTCGAGGCCGGAGCCGGGTTCGGGGCCGGCGATTCCGAACTTCCCAACACTGCGCCAGCGACGATCTCTCGAATACCGACAGTGACGAACGCCAGCGCTATTTGGGAAGTCGACGCCGACGTCTTCCGCAACGAGTTCATCCCCGAAGGCGAGACGGGAAGCCTCAATGTCGTCGCCGCCGACGTGGAACTCGTCGAAACACTGAATGGCGAATTGGCAGTCGGGCGGTTCCTCGACGAGTCGACGAGCTTGTACCCGAACGCAGTCGTGGGTTCTGTCGCAGCTGAGCGGCTGGGGATTCGCAACCTCGACCAACCGACCTACGTCCTCATCGGCGACGACTACGTCGAGGTCATCGGCATTCTCGAAGAGTTCCCGCTCGCCGCGGACCTAGATCGTGCGGTACTCATCGGCAAGGAAGCTGCGATCGAGTTCTACGACGCTGGCGATAATCCTGCGGTCGTGTACACGAGGGTCGTCGACGGAGCAATCGATTCGACGCGAGACGTCCTGCCCACAACCGCCGATCCGGAGAACCCCGAAGAGGTCACCGTCAGCCGGCCATCGGATGCGCTCGAGGCACAAGCCGCTGCCGACGATGCACTGACAACACTGTTCCTCGGACTCGGGGCTGTGGCGCTGCTCGTCGGCGGTATCGGCGTCGCGAACGTCATGGTGATCGCCGTGATCGAACGGCGCGGTGAAATTGGTCTTCGCAGATCGCTCGGTGCAACTCGGGCCCACATCCGTCGCCAGTTCTTGACCGAAGCAGTCATTCTCTCTGTGCTCGGTGGAATCGGTGGAGTGATCGTGGGTGTCAGCGCAACGTACATCTACGCGACCAGCCAGGGGTGGCGAGTGGTCATCCCCCAGGAGGCCGCGTTCGGCGGTTTCTTCGGGGCGATCGCCATCGGCGCGATCGCAGGGCTCTACCCCGCTATGCGGGCCGCCAAGCTCGCTCCTACCGAAGCGCTCCGCTCATGAGCGCCCGGACAGCGGTAGGTCGGCTCGTCGCCAAGGTGAGGTCACGGGTTCTAAGACCGAGGACGCAAGCACATCCGCACGACCCCAGCGACGTCACGAACGAGACCGTTCTCGGCGCTGAAGAGGATCCGCGGTCGGATCTACCGGAGACTGAGGCAGGAAAGATCGCCAGCATCTTCGCGGACATCATCGAAGACGGCGACCCTG
>CAZMYN010000180.1:0-7024 GCA_964570495.1 uncultured Acidimicrobiales bacterium
GACAACTGGCGCTCGGTAGCGACCCAACCGGGAAGGACGGTATTGACTCGGACGTTGTCGGGGCCGAAGGTTCGGGCGAGTGTTCGCGTGATTCCCTCAACGCCAGACTTCGCGATCGCATAGCCGGGGAAGAAGTCCTCTTGCATCATGTAGCTACTCGAGCCGATGTTGATGATCGATCCTCCGCCACGTTCGATCATGCCCGGCGCTACGGCTTGAATCGCAAAGAAGTAGTGACGCAGGTTTGAGTCGAGGCGGTCGTTCCAATACTCCGGAGTCATGTCCTCCCAACCGTGGCGGTCGTCGGAAGCTGCGTTGTTCACAAGAACATCAATCCCATCGACGTCTGCTTGCGCCTTGTCGATCGCTGCCCGCAGAGCGTCAATCTCGCGCAGGTCAACCTCGGTGAAGAGCGGTTCGTGCCGAGGGTTTGAAGCGTTACAGCGGGCGATGGTTTCCGCGGCCTTGTCCACCTGTCGATCTACAAAGCTCACCTTCGCGCCTTGGTTGGCGAATTGTTGGACCAACCCAGAACCAATCCCGTCGGCTCCACCGGTAATGAACACACCCTTATCTACAAGAGACGGGTAGCTCGCGTACTCCGCTGTTGCGCCGTAGATCGTCTCGGGGTTATTTCCAGGAACAGTCGAAGAAGTAGTCATCGACCGAAACCGTAGAGCTCGGCGGGGTTGTCGATCAACACACGCTGGCGTCCAGTTTCGGGAACCCACTCGTTTAGGAGCGCCAAGAGTTCATCTTCGGTCGGCGCGTTGGATTGACCCGGGTGGGGCCAGTTGGTCGCCCACAGCATGCGTTCGGGAAAGTCGTCGACGAGGCTTCGCGCCATTCGGGCCACGTCGAGGTAGTCGGGAGGACCAACAACCGAAGATTCATATGGCGCCGACAACTTGACCCAGGTGCGTCCACCGGCGAGCAGTCGTTGTAGGGCCGCGAAACTCTCATCTCGGGCGGGGTCTTGAGCCGGGGGCATAAAGCGACCCACGTGGTCGATCACCAGTGGTGTCGGAAGGCGCTGAAGCTCCGCCTCACGTTCGGCGAGTTCGTTGCCGTCGAGCTGAAGCTGGATGTGCCAACCAGCTGACTCGATTCTCGAGGCAACATCAGCCAAATCCGCCCAGCCAACAGCGCCGCCTGGAAGCATGTGAAACCGCGCCCCTCGAACCCCGTGAGAACTGAGCCGCTCAATCTCTTCGTCCGGTGTTTGGGCATCTACAACCGCAATCACACGGACGGGGTCATCGGCTGATCCCGGTGGAATCCCAGCTCGCAAGACCGCGGCGGCATCGAGCTGACACTGGTTGTCGAGGCCATAGGTCGTCGGCTGAACAATGACCGTGCGTCGACATCCCAACCGACCTTGGAGCTCTCGGTATTGGTCGATCGAAGCGTTCGGTGGCTGCAGCACTGTTGTCGCCGCGCGGGGATAGAAATCGTCGTAGAAGTGCATGTGGGTGTCGGACGCCTCTGGTGGCAGTTGGTCGTGGCTCACTCGCGACCAGCCCAATAGGAGCCGAGTCGCGCGGCGTCTTGGGGGTTGACCGACCTCGGGGGAAGGGTCCCTGCGATCATCGCCTGGATCTGTTCAACGCTCGAGCGAGCTTGAGCGTCGGCGTTCTCGGGGGTCAGACCGCCGAGGTGCGGTGTCGCCACGACATCTGGGCGAGCGGCCAGTGCCATGGCCGGCCTTTGGTCGGCTGCACGACCTACGTCGATTCCAAGACCGCGTAGTCGGCCCGAGTCGAGGGCGGCAACGACCGCGTCGTCATCGATAAGTTCGCCACGAGCCACGTTGATCAAGACCGAACCATCGCGCATTAACGCCAGAGCGTTGTCGTCGATGAGGCGCTCGGTCGACTCGTTGGCCGAGGCAAGCACAAAGACTGCGTCGGCGATCGCCAGCGCCTCCTCGAAACTTGCACGCGATAACCCTTCGACACCAGGAACTGTCACGGTGACGTCGGGGTCGTGGACGACGACGTTCAACCCGAGAGCGAGCAATAGAGGCGACAGGTACGAACCAATGGCCCCGTACCCGAGGATTGCGGCCGTCTGGCCATGCACTTGTCGGCCGGGCCTTTGTGGAGGTTCTTCACCGAGGTGATAGTCGACCTTTGACGCAGCGATGTTTCGCGACACCGAAAGAAATAGCCCAAGAGCGAGCTCGGCTGTTGATGGCACGAAGGCCTTGCCCGCACGGGCCACGAGAACGCCGTGCGCCGTGGCGGCGCCCACGTCGATGGTTGAGATGTCGACGGCGGTTCGCAAGAACGCGCACAACGACGCAGTTTTCGGAGAGTCGAATAGCTCGGCGTCCCCTGCGGTAGATCGGTGGGCGACGATGACGTGGCACCCCTCGGCGGCGTCACTCAGTTCCTGCCAGTTCGCAAACTCTCGACCGAGGGGATTGTGTCGTATTTCGACTCCTTCGACTTCAGCCAAGTCGAGCAAGGCCCGCCCGTAATACGCCTCAAGGTCCTCGGGGTTGTGTGTAACCAGAACCCGCACCTAGTCGCGGCCGATCGTGTTCGTACCGTCCGCTTCGTCGAATAGCTTCGGGTATGGCCGGCCGACGCCGATTAGCTGTTTGAGAATCGGTGTACCTCGATCGACGACCTCTTGTGGAACGCCCGAAAGCTGGTCCTCGAGAGGTATGACGAACTTGGGCAAGTACTCGATCAAGACGGCCGATCGATCGTGGTCACTGTGGTTTGGCATGGCGCAGTGCCAGGCCATGCCGTTGAACAGGATCGCGTCACCTGGATCGCCTGCCATTCGATCGCACGTGGCGAAGAAGTGCTCGCGGTCATCGACGTCGGGGTAACGAAGGGTCGCCTGGGAGCCAGCCAAGAACGCGCTCGCTCCGGACGTTTCGTTGAAAGGGTCCAACGGGATCGTGACCTGCAGATTCATCGGGAACGTCGAGTTCATGCGTGCGGGAAAGCCAGCCCGGTCGTACATGTCCCAGTAGGGATAGTCGATGTGGGGTTCTTGCCCGGGGCCACCGGGAAGCAGACGATTCGCCGCGATTGATCCGAGATGGAACTTGTTTCCGAGGAAGGCCGAGGTGATGGCAACTATGTCGCTTTGCTGAACCATCCGTTCGAAGACTTCACCTTTGGCGAGAAGGTTCCAAACCCGTCGTTGAAGGTGGATCGTGTCTGCGTTTGCGCCTTGGAAGTGAGTCTCCTTGTCGGTCTCTCGCGAGTGCTCCATGATCAGCTCGCGGGCCTCCGCAACGTCATCGTCGCTGAATGCTCCGCGCAGGGCGACGGCTCCCGCCCCGAGGAGGAGCTCGTCGATGATCGCCTCAAGATCATCGTCCAACCGTGAGACCTCGACCTCGAACATCAGAGGGTCCCGACCGGACCAGTCGACGACCGCACGACGAGGCGCGGTTCGATCAGTTCGTGCTTGGCGTCCGTGCGCCCCGCAATCCGTTCGAGCAGGAGCTCGGTGGCCCGGCGACCAAATTGCTGTCGAGGCTGATGGACGGTCGTGAGCGAGAGCGCACCCAATCCTGCGAGCACCGTGTCGTCGTATCCGACGACCGAAACTTCTCCGGGAACATCAATACCTGAACTTCGCAAATGGGTGACTACGCCGGTGGCGGCCAGGTCGTTTGCCGCAAAGATCGCGCCTGGGGGTTCGCGAAGATCCATCAGTTTCTCGGCAGCGCGCTGACCGGCTGTCTCGTTGTAGTCGCCGTCGTAGACGATTGGTGCCAAACCACGATTGGTCATTGCACGTATGAATCCCCGGCGTCTCTGCGGAGCGCCCGGGGCGTTTCCGGCGTCGATGTGAGCGATGCGTTCATGGCCGAGCTCGGTGAGGTGCTTCACGACCAGCTCGGCACCAAATAGCTCGTCGTTGCACACCGTGTCCATCGATGTCGGTTCGTCGAAGTTCGAGACTGCGACGGTGGGTGTTTGCTCCGCAACGTCTTCAAAGACTTCCCCCGAGAAGCGCGCGGCTCCGAGCACGATCCCATCTGTGCGCATGTTCAAAAGCGTCTCGATCGCGGCGACCTCGCCAGATTCGCGCTGCCAGCCCGAAGTGATAAGGACTTCCATCCCCGACTCGGCCGCAGCCGCAGCGACCCCCTCGGCCAGCTCGGTGAAGTACGGGTTGTGTAAGTCGTTGAGCATCACCCCAACGGTGTTTGTTTGGCCCGATGCAAGATGTCGCGCCCACACGTTTGGCCGATAGCCAAGCTCGGCAGCCGAGGCACGCACCTTCTGGCGGCTGCTCTCCGAGACACGAGGAGAATCGTTCATCACCAGCGAAACAAGCGCCCGTGAAACGCCCGCGTGTTTTGCGACGTCTTCCATGGTTGGTTGGCCCATCGGTAATGAGTTTATCGGTTGTTCGCGATTCTGTATAGAGCGCTCTACTAGAAGTCCGTCGTTTGGTGCGCAGCAGCACAGATTCACCTCACCGACGGGTCTCCGTTTGTGAAAAGATGCACAAAGTTTGTTGAAATTCTGGCCTGTTGTTTTCAGATTTTGAATTGACGGGCAGCCCCAGACGTGACTAATGTCAAGCCATCACGTAGTAGAGCGCTCTACTTTCTATAGCGGGCAATGGCGGTAGACGGTATATGCGACATGCAGTGACTAACTCCAGAGGGTTCATCACTAGATGCGATCTTCTCTGCAATTTGTCCGTCCTAGACCAATGAGAGGGAGCCGCGTGGGCTTCATGAAGCGCATGGCCACAGCCCCGATTTCGTGGGGCATCTGTGAGGTCCCTGGTTGGGGTGTGCAAATGCCCGTGGGCAGGGTGTTGAAAGAGATGGCGGCGATGGGTTTCCCTTCAACCGAGCTCGGCTCCGAGGGCTATCTTCCCTCCGATCCCTCCGAGCTGCGCTCGGTGTTGGAGCCGCACGGGCTTAGTCTCCTCGCAGCGTTCGTTCCCGCGATTGTTCACGACCCTGCCGAAGCCAACGAAACGCTCCAGCGGATGACCGAGATGGCTGAACTCCTCCAGGCAGTTGGGGCCACGTACTTCAATACGTCCCCAGTGACCACTTGGAGCTGGGGTCCCCGGCGCCCTCTAACCACAGCTGAGTGGGATCACTCCTGGCTCATGTTCGAGCGAATCGAAGAGATAGCGGTTGCTCATGGCCTAACCCAGGTTCTCCATGAACACGTCGGAACGATCGTCGAGACCAAAGACGAGATTCAACGAGTCGTAGACAATTCGCAAATCAAGTTCGTGCTCGACACAGCGCACTTTGCCGTTGGTGGATACAACCCAGTCGACTTTGCGAAGAACCACCCGGACCGAGTTGGCCTGGTGCACATCAAAGACTGCGACCTGTCGGTCGCCGACCGACTGAACCAAGGCGAGCTCTCGCTGATGGAAGCCGTGCAAACCGGGATCTTCCCATCGGTAGGGCAAGGCGACCTCGACATCGACGGTGTCATTGGATCCCTTGAAACCTGGGGATACGACGGCTGGTACGTACTCGAACAAGACGTCGCCATCACCGGCGACCTACCCGGCGAAGGAGCCGGACCGATCGAAGGCGTGCGCGAGAGCGTCAACTATCTCAAAGGACTCGAAGAAAGGCTCGCGGTCTAGTGCCTGCGGATCGACACTTCGCGCCTGGAGACAAACAACAAATAGGAGGGGGAAAACCCTATGAAGAAGATGCGATGGCTAGCCATGTTGCTAGCACTTATAATGGTCGCTGCTGCATGCAGTAGTGATGGAGGTTCCGACACAGGAACCGCTGGAGGCGGCGATGCCGAAACAACCGATGATGGCGGCGATGCTGGGGACACCGAGGAAGTAACGGTCGCCCAGGGCGGCAATCTCGAGTTCCACGTCATCACTCACGGCGACAGCGGAACCTTTTGGTCCGTTGTTGAGCGTGCGGTGAACGACGCAGAAGCTGAGTTCGGTATCACCGTGAACTACTTCGGTGCGAACAACGACGCCGCTGCACAGTCACAAATGATCGAGCAGGCAATCGCCGACGGCTCTGACGGCATCGCCATCTCGTTGGCAGATCCAGACGGCCTCGAGTCAGCAGCACAAGCTGTTGTTGCTGCAGGCATCCCGCTCTACACCTTGAACTCCGGTTCAAACGACTTCCAGCGTCTCGGCGCTGTATCTCACTTCGGACAGGACGAGCGCGTTGCTGGACAGGGTGCGGGTCTCCGCTTCAACGACCTTGGAGCGACCAGCGTGTTGTGCGCTTTCCAAGAGCAGTCGAACGTTGGTCTTGACGAGCGCTGCAACGGCCTCGCGGACACCTTCGAAGGTGACGTAATTACCGAGTTCATCGGTCTCGATGCAGAGCCAGAAGCACAGGTTTCGGGCATCGTTGCTGCACTCAACGCCAACCCTGACGTCGACGCTGTTCTCGGTACCGGACCAAACGTCCCAATCCGTGCGCTCGAAGCAGGCGAGAACACCGGAACTGACCTCATCATTGGTTCGTTCGACCTCTCCGAGGACCTCATCAACGAGATCGAAGCCGGAAACATCGCCTTCACCGTTGATCAGCAGCAGTACCTCCAGGGCTACCTCCCTGTAGTTGCGATGTTCCTCCAGGCCACAAACCAGAACACGATTGGTGGCGGCAACGCCATCCTCACCGGTCCTGGCTTCGTAACGCCTGACAATGCAGCAGCAGTTGCAACACTTGTTGGCGAGGGAACTCGCTAATTAGGTTGGCTGAGCAACAGTTCAGCCCAAAAAGCTGGATTCCCCGTGGGCCGAGCCACTATGGCTCGGCCCACGGGGGCCTGTTCTCCTTGGAAGGGACCTTTGGTGTCAGATACGACGACCACCACGTCGACAGCAGAAACTGCTGGCGTGTCCGATGAAGTCGAAGAACTCGAAGACTCAGCCGCCACCCAAGAGGGAGGCGGCGACGATTTAGCCGGCACTCCTCCGGGGGACGGAGCTGCCGACGAGAGGTTGAACTTTCGCGGCCCTATCCAACGTCTGCTTACTCGTCCAGAGATCGGTGCGCTCGCTGGAGCCGCTGCGG
>CAZMYN010000181.1:0-6987 GCA_964570495.1 uncultured Acidimicrobiales bacterium
ACGAGCTACAGGTGTTCCTCGACGGTGAGCTCCACGAGATCTTCGAGCTCGAAGAAGACCAACGCCTCGTCCCGATCGTGTTCGATGTAACCAACTTGGCGTCGGGCATCCACAACGTGCGCTTCGACCTCTACCTCGACGGCGTTCTGCTGAGCTCAGACGAGACCATCATCTTCGTCTAACCCTCCCGCTCGTTCACACGACCGCATTTGGTGCCTGGCACCAATTAGGTGATTTGGTGCCAGGCCACTTTTTCCCGTTTGAGGTCCAATATCGAGCAAAACCGATCACTTCTGCACGGATTCGCCCGCTATTCGACAGGCTTCTTGTTGCCCGTAGAGCCAATTAGGTGCCTGGCACCAAATGGGTGGTTGGGTGGTCGAGGCGCGATGTAGCAGTGCCTCCGAGCGGGGAAGTTACGCCCGCGAGCGGTTTACGGCGCTTATGACGGCGCGCATGGAACTGGTCGTGATGTCGGTGTGGACGCCGCAGCCCCAGAGCTCTTCGCCGTCGATCTGCATTTCGATGAACGAGACCGCCACCGCATCGCGGCCCGAGCCCTTTGCTTGTTCGTGGTAGTCGAGGATCCGCAGCTCGCTGCCGGTCAACTCTTCCATGCCAGCCACAAACGCGGAGAGCGAACCGTTGCCCGTGCCTTGCACAACCTTTGCTTCACCGTTCTCGGTGACGCGAGCCGTGAGCAAGGTCATGTCTTCGCCCTTTGCGTTCTGCGCCGATTCAAAGCCGTTGAGTAGGAACGGCGAATCGAGTCCGAGATAGGTGGCGTCGAACTCGTCATAGATGTTCGTCGCTGTCATCTCTTTGCCAGTGCGATCCGTGATGCCCTGGATGACACGAGTGAATTCGATCTGCATCCGGCGAGGCAGATCGAGGCTGTGCTCGGTCTTGAGCAGGTAGGCAACCCCACCCTTGCCGGACTGGCTGTTGACTCGGACGACGTCTTCGTAGCTACGGCCGACGTCCTTGGGATCGATGGGGATGTAGGGCACCTCGAAGAGATCCGAATCGCTGGCGTCGAGCGCCTCGAAGCCCTTCTTGATTGCGTCTTGGTGCGAGCCACTGAAGGCCGTGTAGACGAGGTCGCCTACATACGGGTGTCGTGGATGGACCGGAAGCTGGTTGCAGTACTCGGCGGTTCGGCGCAGCTCATTGATGTCGGAAATGTCGAGCTCGGGATCGACGCCTTGGCTGAACAGGTTCATCGCGACGTTGATGATGTCGACGTTGCCCGTGCGTTCACCGTTGCCGAACAGTGTTCCCTCGACGCGATCGGCTCCCGCCATCACACCGAATTCCGCCGCGGCAACGCCGGTGCCCCGATCGTTGTGCGGGTGAAGGCTCAGCACGATCTCGTCGCGGCGAGCCAAGTTGCGGTGCATCCACTCGATCATGTCGCCGTAGATGTTGGCCGTGCTCATCTCGACCGTTGCGGGAAGGTTGATGATGACCGTGCGATCCGTTGGGTCGAGAACATCGATGACCTCGTCACAGATGCGCTTGGCGAACGGAAGCTCGGTGCCCGTAAACGACTCGGGACTGTATTCGTAGTGAATCTTCGTGTTGGGAATGGTGTCCTCGAGTGAGCGGGCCAAGCGCGCTCCCTCGAGAGCAATGTCGACAATGCCGTCTTCATCGAGCCCGAACACGACCTTGCGCTGGAGCGTCGACGTCGAGTTGTAGATGTGCACGATTGCTTGCTTCGCGCCATCGATTGCTTCGTAGGTTCGCCGAATCAGACCCTCGCGGCATTGCGTGAGGACCTGGATCGTCACATCGTCAGGAATCTTGCCCTGCGTGATGATCTCGCGGACGAAGTCGAAATCGGTTTGCGATGCCGACGGGAACCCGACCTCGATCTCCTTGAAGCCCGCAGCGACGAGCGCGTCGAACATGCGGTGCTTGCGCTCGGAATCCATTGGCTCGATGAGGGCTTGGTTTCCGTCGCGCAGATCGACCGAGCACCACAACGGCGCCTTGGTGATGGTCTTCGACGGCCAGGTTCGATCGGGCAGATCGACCTGCGGGAATGCTTGGTACCGGTGTGCCGGCATTGCTGAAGGCTGTTGTGCGGAGCGACTGCTCATGGGTGTAATTCTCCTCGGAAGATGTGGAACGAAAGGGGACAATCCCGGTCGAGCTGACAGATGTCAGTTCGCCGGGCCCATAAGTCGCAGATCGAGAGGTGTTGTACGCACGAACACCACCGTAGTACGAGAACGATCGGTTACGCCTAGGCGATGCTCGATTCGGTCAACGTCTAAAGCCCTGAGTCAGCGCTCGAGCAATTCAGCACGGGCTCGCGGCAAGGCTGAGGGCCCGTCGATTGTCGTCCAACATCGGAGCTTGGTTGTTTCTAGATCCCCGCAGGTCGGCCAATCGGGTCGACTAATCCCTCTATGGCGGCCATAGCTGCGAGTACGCCGGGTTCATCGAAGTGACGGCCGATCACCTGTAGCCCGACAGGAAGATCGCCCACTCGCCCGACACAGACAGAGCCTGCGGGATGGCGGGTCATGTTGAGCGAAAAGGTGAACTCGACCCATCCCAGCTCGGCATCACCGGCATCGATCTGGGCCAGGGTCGGTGGCAAAAGGGCGAGCGACGGGGTCAACAGCAGGTCGGCCTCGTGACGCTCCAAGACGCTGCCGACATCGTGATTGCGGGCGAACATCTGCTGGAGGCCGTCGGCTGCCTCCGCGCTATCGATCTCGGCCCCCAACTCGATCATGGTCTGCAGCATCGGGCTGATCTTGCCCCACTCGGGGGTGTCGTGATGGTGGCCAAGCCGCTTGTGGAGATACAAGAACCAGTTCGTCGCCCAACCCGGAAGCGGCTTCTCTTCGAACACCGTGTCGTCGACGATCACTTCGGTGCCTGCTGCTTCAAAGCGGTCAACAGCTGCCTGGCAGCGTGCAGCGATGTCGGGGTCGACCTCAGCGAAGCCCATTGTCGGCGACCACACAACGCGGCTCGGCAGATCGCCGTTGGTGGTCATCTCGAACCAAGACCGTTCGTCGACAGGAAGCGAGAACGGGTCGGCCCAGTGCGGGCCGCGCACGGCATCGAGTGCCCAGGCAGTGTCGGACGCAGTTCGAGCCATTGGGCCAACAACGCTGAGCAGCATCGCAGCAGACGCGCCATCGATGTGGCCTCCAATGCGACCCTGTTGACACTTCAATCCGGTCAGTCCGCACAGCGCCGAGGGGATCCGGATCGATCCACCACCATCGGATCCGGTGGCGAGCGGAACCATGCCCGAGGCCAGCGCAGCACCCGAACCCCCCGACGATCCGCCCGGCGTCTGTTCGAGGTTCCACGGGTTCGCGGTCGATCCGAAGAGCTCGTTGTCGGTTGTGCCCTTGTGTCCGAATTCGGGAGTGTTTGTCTTGCCGACAACGATCGCGCCAGCGCCCTTCAGGCGACCGACGAGCACCGAGTCGACCGTGCTCGGAGCGTCGTTGCCATGAAGCGGAGAGCCATACGTCGTGACAAACCCGGTGGCGTGCTCGAGGTCCTTCACACCGATCGGAATCCCCGCGAGTGGTCCGGGGTCTGCTCCGGCGGCAACCGAATCGTCGATCCGTTGAGCGCCAGCGCGGGCAGCTTCGGCATCGATCGCCACGAACGCGTTGATGCGGGGGTTGAGCGTCTCGATCCTCTCCAACGCGTGATCGACGAGACCCATCGCGGTGATCTCCCCCGTTCGAACTTGGGCGGCGAGATCGACAACCGATGTATCCAGAAAGTCCATCCCCGGAACCTAACCGAGCTGGGAATTCTGGGAACGCTCAGGGGCGTCTGGTGCCCTCCGTTGTTCCGAGAACCCGGAGCAGTGCCTGGGTGTTGGCGATGCGATACTGGCCGGATGCAGAAGTTGGGCAACAGCGAATACCGCTCGGGGTTTGGGTTGCCCCAGGACATGTTGTTCGACCTCGATCGGACCCGTCGCCTTCACGAGAACCGTTGGTTCTTCGTGGGTACGAGAGGCGACGTGGCTGCCCCACGCGACTGGTTCCGCTTTCAGGTCTTGAACGACGAGTTCTTCCTACTCCACGGAAGCGACGGAGTCATTCGCTGTTTCGTGAATCGCTGCGCGCATCAAAGCGCACGGTTGCTGCGAGATGACCACGGCTCGACGTCGGCCCGGCTGGTCTGCCCCAACCACCAGTTCAGCTACTCGATCTCGACGGGCGAGCTTCAGGCCGCAGCGCTGATGGGACCGGACTTTGTCGACTCGGACCTCGGACGCTGCTCGGGGCTCGACCAAATCCCCGTGCGCGAGGTAGCGGGCATGATGTTCGCAACCCTCGGCGACGAAGCTGTCCTCGACGACCTCGACGACGTCGAGAACATCTTGGCCCCCTACACCGATCCGTTCTCGCTCGACAAGGGCGGCTATCGACTTGCGCACCACCACCGAGAAATCGTGCCCGCCAATTGGATCATGGTGATGATCAACAACCGGGAGTGCAACCACTGCCAGGCCAACCACAAAGGGCTGCTCAACTTGTTCGATCCATCGAGTTTCAACGGCGCGACCAGCGAGTCCTACGACGCACTCCTCGCCGCGGCGACGCAACGTTGGATCTCCCAGGGTCGAGCGTGGCAAGAGCGGGCCTTCGATGAGCATGAATCGGTTCGGGTTGCTCGGTACCCGCTGCGTGAAGGATGGAAGTCGATCACCTTCGATGGAGAGGCTGGCTGTTCAAAGCTGATCGGCGGTTGGGATCATCACGAGCCGAGCACGTTGTCGATGTGGTTCAACCCAAACGCGTGGATCCATTGGACCTCGGATCACATCGCCACGAACTGGGTGCTGCCAATCGATAAAGATCATTGCGAGCTGTACAGCAGCTGGATTGTTCACGAAGACGCTGTGGAGGGCGAGCACTACGACCTCGACCATCTCATCGACGTGTGGACCGTCACCAACGCCGAGGACGTCGACCTGTGCAACTCGATGACCCAGGGCGCGAAGTCCTCGTGGTATCGGCCGGGACCATTCGCCGAGGACGAGCGCTTCTGCCGCCAGTTCTGCGACTGGTTTACTCGTTGGTCGTGACCGTCGGTTTCTGATGAGGATTACGCACGGTATGCGTGCACCATCCTCACGAGATCGTCAGTCCATCTCCGTAAGCGCCTCGGCAATGTTCGAGTCGTCCTCGAGCGCTATGTGGAAGTCGAGTAGATAGTCGTGCGTGAGCTGGATATTGGGCCGCGGCTCAAATAGTTCACGCGGGAGACTCCATGTGTCGACGCCGACGCCGCTGGCGACCAACAGGTCGATAACGCGTGCCTCGGTGCTGTTCACAACGATCGTCTCGCAGATCGGGCACCGAAATCGATACTCGCTGCGATCGTCGTCGATGCACACGCGGCAACGTACGTCTTCATGCGAGATCTCTTGATCACCGCACTCTTCACATCGGACTCGGATTCTCGCTGCCATGACCACCCATCGGCGAGCGAATATCAATCTCGGTGGGTCAAAAGCACTTCCGATCCTCCAGATGCAGCATTACGGCCATTCGACCTAATCCGAATTGCCGGGTTCTTAATACCGGGCTTGGAGTGGCGCGCGTCACAAAGTTCGCGACAGAATCAGCGCAGACCACTAATTACGACCCAGGAGAAGCATGGAAGTATCGATTACTGTCAATGGCTCGACACACAGCAACGACGTCGAACCAAGAACTCTCCTGGTTCACCATTTGCGAGACAATCTCGGTCTCACCGGCACAAACATTGGTTGCGATAGTTCGTCGTGTGGCGCATGCACGATCCACATGAACGGCGAATCGGTGAAGTCCTGCACGGTGCTGGCGGCCCAGGCCGACGGCCAGGATCTCGTTACGATCGAAGGCCTCGCTGCCACAGCCCAGGCCGATGGAAGCGCTACCGGCGACCAGAACTGGCATCCCATGCAGGAAGCCTTCCAGCAATGTCACGCACTCCAGTGCGGCTATTGCACCCCCGGCATGGTCATGGCATCGACGTCATTCTTGAAGGAGAACCCAAACCCAACCGAAGCCGAAATCCGTGAAGGCCTCGAAGGCAACCTGTGCCGCTGCACCGGCTACCACAACATCGTCAAGGCCGTTCAGAGCGCCGCGGGCGGTGCATGATGGCTGCAGTAATGGGAACACCAATGCTGCGCAAGGAAGACCCTGCGCTGCTGATTGGTGAGAACAAGTTCATCGACGACATCCACGCACCTGGTGAGCTGTGGATGGGCATGGTCCGCTCGACCATGGGTCACGCAAAGATCAACAGCATCGACACTTCCGAGGCAGAGGCAATGCCCGGAGTCGCCGCTGTCTACACCGGCGCTCAGCTGGCCGATATGGGCTTGTGGCTCGCGCCGTTGCCATGTGCATGGCCGGTCACCGAAGACATGGTGAACCCACCGCACAACCCGGTTGCGGTCGGCGAAGCCAAACACGTCGGCGACATCGTTGCCGTGGTCTTGGCCGATTCACGGTACGGGGCAGCCGACGCTGCTGAAAAGGTCATCGTCGACTACGACCAACTCGCAACGGTCGGCTCGCTCGAAGCCGCTGTCGAAGACAAGGTCATGGCTCACTCGGATCTCTCGACGAACAAGGCCTTTCACTGGCCGCTCGTCCCAGATCCCGAGGCAACAGAGAAGGCCTTCGCTGAAGCAACACACACGGTCAAGGCAAAGTTCGTTCAGCAACGTCTGATTCCGGCTCCTATGGAGCCCCGCGGTTGCATGGCGATTCCATCGCCTGCTGGCGGCGACATCACCTTCTATTCGGCAACGCAAGTGCCGCACATCTTGAAGGTCATGATCGCTGCGACCACCGGCATCCCCGAGAGCAAGGTCCGCGTGATCGCTCCGGCGGTCGGCGGCGGCTTCGGCGGCAAGCTGAACGTCGACCCCGACGCAATCCTGTCGGTCACCTTGGCCAACCACCTGGGCGTTCCCGTCCGTTGGACCGAGAC
>CAZMYN010000182.1:0-6945 GCA_964570495.1 uncultured Acidimicrobiales bacterium
GCGATCGGGTTGCTATCTATTTGCCAATGATCTTGGAATTGCCAATAGCGATGCTGGCGTGCAGCCGCATTGGTGTTGCTCACTCGGTGATCTTCGGCGGGTTTAGCCCCGACGCCATCAAGGACCGCTGCGAGGACGCAGACGCGCGTCTTGTCATCACCGCCGACGCCGGGTTCCGACGCGGTCAGCCCTCGGCGCTCAAGGTGCACGTCGATACCGCGCTCGCCGACGGCGCCCCAACGGTCGAGAACGTCATCGTCGTCAACCGCTGCGACATCAAGGTGGACATGATGGAGGGGCGTGACCGCTGGTGGCACGACCTCGTCTCCGCCGCCTCTGAAGAGTGCCCTCCAGAACCAATGGATGCCGAGCAGCTTCTGTATCTGCTGTACACCTCGGGCACCACGGCTAAGCCCAAGGGCATCATGCACACGACGGGCGGCTATCTCACGCAGGTCGCCTTCACCCACAAGTACGTCTTTGACCTCAAGCCTGACGAAGACGTGTACTGGTGCGCCGCCGATATTGGTTGGGTAACCGGGCACAGCTACATCGTGTACGGGCCGCTGACCAACGGCTGCACGAGCGTCATGTACGAGGGCACCCCCGATACGCCCCGAACCCAAGACCGCTCTGGGCCCGACTGGTCGGGATGGCACAAGAGCCGACTCTGGGACATCATCGAACGCTACGGAGTGACGCAGTTCTACACGGCGCCAACCGCCATCCGAACCTTCATGAAATGGGGCGTTGAAGAGCTCGAAGGGTACGACCTGTCCAGCCTTAGAGTGCTCGGCACGGTTGGCGAACCCATCAACCCCGAAGCGTGGATGTGGTACCACGAACACGTCGGCAACGAATCGCTTCCCATCGTCGACACGTGGTGGCAAACCGAAACGGGCGGCCACATGATCACGCCGCTTCCCGGCGTGACCACCACCAAGCCCGGGTCGGCGTGTTACGGCATCCCCGGTGTGTTCATCGAGGTCGTCGACGATATGGGCAACAAGGTCGAAAAGGGTGGCGGCTATCTCACGATCACCAAACCGTGGCCGTCGATGCTGCGCGGCATTTGGGGCGACCCCGAGCGCTACATGCAGACCTACTGGAGCACCTACGAAGGCAAGTACTTCGCTGGCGACGGCGCCAAGATCGACGACGACGGTTACCTCTGGTTGCTCGGCCGAGTCGACGACGTCATGAACATCTCGGGCCACCGCATCTCGACGACCGAGGTTGAATCGGCACTCGTCGATCATTTCGCCGTGTGTGAGGCAGCGGTCGTTGGCGCAACCGACGACACGAGTGGGCAAGCCATTGTTGGCTACACGATTCTTCGCGAGGACGTCGACGCAAACGACGAACTGCGAGAAGAGCTTCGCCAGCACGTGGCGACCAAACTCGGCAAGATCGCTCGTCCACGCAACGTCTTCTTGGTCCCCGACCTGCCCAAGACCCGCAGCGGCAAGATCATGCGACGGCTCCTTCGTGACATCGCCGATGGCAAAAAGCTCGGCGACACGACTTCGCTCGCCGATGAGAACGTCGTGGAAGCAATTCGCACCGGCGCCGCCGAATCCGACGAAGATTAGCCGGTAGCGCTACTCGGTGGGGACGAAGCTTCGAGAGGCGTCCTTCAAGAACTCCATGACCGGGCGGGCTGCTTCCCACTGATCGAGGATGAACTGGTCGAGCTTCGGGTCGACGAAACGCTTCGGGTCTTGGAAGTTGCGCCAGTACGTCCACTGCTTGTTCAGCACTCGCGGTTCGATCTCGACAAGTTCTTTCAACTCGGCCGGTGTACGTTTGTGGGCTTCGCCCTCGAGACGGCCGAACGTCTTGGCGAACGCGGTGGACTTGCGTTCGAGCTTCGCGAGCTCGGCTGCGTTCTCACCGACGTAGCGGCGCACGTGATCGCGCAGCTCGGTCTCGGGTCGGTACAGCCCGCCCGCCACCCAAATGCCGTCAACGCCGACGCTGACCGTGTACGCGGGCCACCAGGGGTCGTGCTTTTCGTTGCGGCCAACAGTGACCCCGAGACGGGTCTTGTAGGGCGTCTTGTCGTTGGCGAAGCGCGTATCGCGATTGATGCGGTAGATGGCCTTCTTCGGGGGAGTGGTGTACTCGGGTTCGACCTCTTGGACCTGCTCGACCAACGCCTCGGCCAGGCGGTTATATGGCTCTTTGAGGTGCTTTTCGTAGTCTTTGCGGTTTTTGTCGAACCAGGCCTTTGAGTTGTTCTTGGCGAGGCCTTTCCAGAACGTGACCGTGTCTGCAGTGAAGAACGTCATGGCCGAACCCTAGGGGAATAGGGTTGGGGGTGGTTCTGTTGAACCTCGTCAGAATCGAACGAGCAGGTATCACGTGTCCGAAGCATCACTAAAGAACACCACCAAGACCTTTGCGCTGCTGGCCTTGCTGGGCGGCATCTTCGTCGTCCTCGGGTTCGGGTTTGGCGGCACGAGCGGTGGCACGATCGGGCTGATCATCGGCCTTGTCATGGTTGGTGGCAGCTACTGGTTCAGCGACCGAATCGCCATTGCGTCGGCCAAGGCCGTCCCTGCCGATCGCAATCAGTTTCCCGAGTACTGGGAAATCGTCGAGGACCTCACCACCCGCGCCGAAATGCCAATGCCCGCGCTCTACATCTCGCCCAACCCACAGCCCAACGCCTTTGCGACCGGCCGCAACCCAAAGAACGCCGCGATCGCCGTTACCCACGGACTCCTCCAGGAAATGAACTGGGACGAGGTCCGAGGCGTGCTCGCCCACGAACTCGCCCACATCAACAACCGCGACATCCTCATTGGATCGGTCGCCTCAGCCATTGGTATGGCGCTCACCTTCCTTGCCCGCATGGCGATGTGGGGAGGCCTCTACGGCGGACGTCGCAGCAACAACGACGGCAACCCGTTCGCTGCGCTGGCGCTCATCATCCTCGCTCCTCTGGCAGCGAGCCTCATTCGTTCAGCGATTAGCCGTAGCCGCGAGTTCCAGGCAGACGCCTCGGCAGCACGGCTCATGGGCGACGCCGAACCGCTTGCTCAGGCGCTCGAAAAGCTTGAAGCTCGGGCGACCAACCATCTGCTTCCCGCACAGCACGTCAACCCCGCGCAGGCATCGAATTACATCATCAACCCACTGCGCGAGGAACTACGCAACGACCTCGGCGGCTTCGGTGGGTTCACCAAGCTGTTCTCGACCCACCCTCCAACAGCAGCCCGAGTCGCTGCGTTGCGTTCGGATTCCTGGCGTTGAGCAACATCCCGGGTATGGAGGATGAAGACGTCCCCTATCCCACGTCGCGCAGCCGCCTCTTCATGTTGCGCGCTCTGGCCGTCGGTCTCGCCGTCATCCTCTTGTTCATTCTGATCTTCGCGCTGGCGCTGTAATTCGCCGAGATTCGCCGGCAATCGCACATTCGCTTCGCTCGGGGTGCTCTGCGGAAGGCCGGAGGCCCGCGTCCGTTCTCTTGGCGATCGTCGCGGCAACGAGCCGTGCGACATAGGTGGTACCGAAGGGGATATTCAGATACCCTTCTTTGCTCGCGGGTCGGTGCCCGAGCGGCCAAAGGGAACGGGCTGTAAACCCGTCGGCTTATGCCTTCGATGGTTCAAATCCATCTCGGCCCACGCGAAAGATCGCCCTGGGATTCGTCCCAGGGCGGTCGCCTTTTTGCTTGGCTAGTCCCGGCGGTTCGTGAACTGCAGCGGAATCCCGTAGTCGTTGCTGCGAAGCGCCTGCATTACTTCTTGGAGAGCATCGCGCTTTTTCCCGGTGACCCGAAGCTGTTCTCCTTGGGTCGAGGACTGGATTCCCTTGATCCCCATTGCCTTGATGGCTTTGTTGAGCTCCTTGGCCTTCTCCGAGGAAATCCCCGACACGATGCTCGCGCTTTGGCGCACCGTGTTGCCCGAGGCCTGTTCGACGTTGCCGTAATCGAGTGTCTTCATCGAGAGCTTGTTGCGAGCGAACTTTTCCTCGACGACCTGGCGCAGCGCAATGAGCCGGTCCTCGCTCACCGAGGCCATCGAGATCTCGGTCTCGCCGAGCTCCACCGAAGAGTTCGTGTTCTTGAAGTCGAAGCGATTGGCGATCTCTCGCCCCGCCTGGTCAACAGCGTTGCGCACGACCTGCATGTCAACCTCGGATACAACATCAAATGAGGGCATAACCAGGAATGTAGTCGACTCTTCAGCTGCTGGCTCGAGCTAGCTCTTGGCCTTTGGGAGGGGTCGGTCGGCCAAGAGGCCCTCGACGTAGTCGACGGTCGTTGCGGCGTCGAGCGGTTCGCCAGACTCGTCGAGATCCCAATCCCGATGGTCATAGCCGTGCTTGCGCAGCCAGCGGTGGCTAATCGGGCGGAACACCTCGACATCGGTTGGCGTGAACCAACGTCGCCAGTCGCCATGGGTGCTACTTCGTTCCACACGAGACTCGGCATCTCGAACCACGCCAGGGGACAGGTCGAGGCCGAGGTAGCTATTGACCTCATCGAAGCGACCATCGACGTAGTCCTCATAGGTCAGCGTGTGGAACTCGCTTCCGACGCGCCTGCGAAAGCCCGTTGACCGGTCGAGGGCTCGTACATAGTGCGATGTCAGGTCGGCCCGCGACAGGCGCCACCAGGCGTTGATCAAATGAACCACCGACACGTTGTCGGGGTTTCGAACCTTGCGTCGAAGCAACTTCAGCCAGGTTTGGCGCTGTTTGAACGTGAGGGACTCGCCGTTGTTGTACGCGTCGTACAGCAGGTGCGAGATCAGACGGTCGCGCGGGTCGCGCACGATGTAGAGCCGCTTGTCGAACGAATCGAGCAACTCGTTCTCGGCTGCCTTCCAGTTCAACAGCAACTTCTTGACCACGAGAGGATCAGCAGCCAGATCGGCGGCGCTCATCTCGGGAGGTTCGAACATCTCGGTGGGCTCGTCGAGCACGTCAGCAACGGATCGCAAGAGCGCCGTCGTGCCGCTCTTTCCTTCGCCAACGATCAGAACACGCACTACAACAACACCTGCATAACCGTGACGTCGAGCCATCGCCCGAACTTGCGGCCTACCTGACGCTCGATGCCGACGAGCTCAAATCCCATGGTTTCGTGCAACTTGAGCGACGCCTCTTGGCTGTCGGCAATCCGCGCCATGATCGAGTGGAACCCGTGCGACTGCGCAGTGGCGATCAGATCGACCATGAGTTCGCGTGCAACGCCCTGGCGGCGGTGGTCCTGATCCACGTACACCGACGACTCGACAGTTGTGGAATAGGCAGGCCGTGACCGGAATGGGGAGAGCGAAGAAAACCCGGCAATGACCCCAGGGTCGGCTTCGGCAACGAGGACCGCGTGCGCTCCCGAACGTTCGATAAGCCACGAACGTTGCTCGTCGATCGACCGGGGGACAAGATCGAACGTAGCGGTAGAGCCGAGTACTTCTCGGTTGTAGATCTCGGCGATCTGCTCGGCGTCGCCGAGTTCAGCGGGACGAATCTGCACGTCCGTCGACGCTACACCGTCGTGTCAGCCTCGGGGCCTATCGCTTGTTGAATGATTGGTTCCATGTCGATGTCGTAGTCGCTGATCAACAGCGCATCTCCACCGACAGCTTCGACAGCAGCCCACTTGGTGACAACGATGTCGGCCGACTCAAGAACGACCTGACGGCGATGCGAAGCACGCAGCAGCAACTCGCGCAATACCGCGTGGTATTGCGGGGCGACCTGAGGGAACAGATCGTCGACGAGCAGCGGGACACGTTCGGCAGGGAAGCGGCGGTTGAGCTCGGCCAGCAGCGAAGCAAAGCCGATAAGGATGCTCGTGTCAGCCTCGACCTCGACCTGTTCGTTCGAGATGAGTCGGAGGTGGCTGGAGAGCTCCTCGATGCGAGGGCGATCCTTCAAAAGAACCGACGGGTCGGTGTTGCCAGCGAGGCTGCGCCACGTTGCCCGGCTGTCAGCAAGAGCGTCCTCGGCGCTGCGGCGGTTGCGACTGAGGTCGTGAGTGTCGAACAGTTCGTCGACTCGACCGAGCTGAATGTCGAGCGCTTCACCCTCAATTGCCGAATCAGCATCGGCGTCGCCTTGCTGGAATCGACCAACGATCGCGATGAGGGATCCAAGAACACACAAGCCCAACCCAATGACCGGGTTGACGAGAAACGCCGCGGCTACACCGAGCCCAACAATCACCATGGCAGCGAGCGCAAAGACGGTGATCTTCTTCTTTTCGTCTTCGTGCTCTTCGATCTTCTGGCTCAGCGATTCTTCCTTGGATTCACGCTCACGAATCGAATCGGAGAGCGTGTTGCGCTTGTCAGCAGTCGTACTCAGATTCCGTTCATCGGCGGTAATTCGAGTAGCGAGCTGGAAGAGCTGGTCGAGAGGTGCCTGAGCGAGGGCGATCAGATCCTTGTCTTGGTGGGCTCGTGCCCGAAGACGGTCGGCGTCCATATGGAAGAGCTCGAGATGGGTGGCCATGTCATGGCCGTAGTTGAGCTGGCCGACGATTCCAAGCCCACGGTCTTCGCCATGGATTGGAATGTTGCTATTCGTATCGAACAGCGCCGCGCCACCTCCGGTACCACGAGTGGCGGTGATGCTCTCGCCAAACTCTGTACGCACCTCAATCGTGCTGCCAGGCTTTGCCTGCAACGCGCCAAGGATGCGCTCGTAGGCCTCGCGACGACGAGCATGATCCGCGCTGGCGATAACCGTCAATCGAGGATGAAGCTCGATCTCTTGGACGCCGTCGGGTCCTTCAGTAACAATTCGATCAATCCACACAAAGTCCTCATCGGCACGCAATTGGGCTGCCCTGAGCCAAAGTTGAGGGTTTTCATTGACCCCGAGAGCTGGCATGCTTGACAGCCGGACACGGCCGAAGGTCGAGATCCCCGGCTCCCTTAGCTCAGTCGGTAGAGCGTCTCCATGGTAAGGAGAAGGTCGACAGTT